>NZ_JBGFSM010000002.1:0-368239 GCF_041679265.1 Autumnicola aciditolerans | reverse complement strand
GAAATGGGGCAAGAAATACCCCGTGGTTATTGAAAGTTGGCAGAACAACTGGGAGCACCTATCACAGTACTTTAAATATACCCAGCCCATCAGAAAACTTATTTATACCACCAATGCCGTGGAAGGTTTCCACCGGCAAGTCCGTAAGGTAACCAAGACCAAAGGCGCCTTCACTAATGATATGGCACTGCTCAAATTAGTTTACCTGGCTACTCAGAACATCCAAAAGAAATGGACAACCCCACTTCATAATTGGAGTTTGACAATCCAGCAATTATATATTAGATTTGAAGACCGTATTAGGCTCGATTTGGCAATCACTCCTTCGGGGGTACCCCCGAAGGAGTGAAGAAAAGGACAGAGTTTAAATTACACTCCCGTAGTTTCTTCAGCATCCACATAATTTTCGCCGGCAATGCAACCCCGGTACCAGGAAGTGCCGCTATCTACGAGGGTACCTGCTATATGTGCGATTCCGCTTGCATTGGGAACAACTCCTTTTTTCACCTCCACCAGGATATGTTCAACATCTGCAGGGATTACCACGGGATTATCAAAATCTATACGAATTATTTCCGGCGGATTGGTCTCATGCACCCATACCTGTACTTCCTGGCTACTGCCAAGCAGATCTGATGCTGCAAAAGAAGCGGGAAAATTATCATCGATCTTATAGATATTAAACTGGATGGTAGCCCCCCAGCTGGTATAACTTAGCCCCACTTCCCCGGTTTCTATAACCAGCTCTTCATCGCCGGTGATCCCAAAATCTTCCAGGCGAAAATCCCTGCCCCAGTAAATATAGGATGACTCACAGGAATGATTGGTGGTTTTCACCACCGGGCCACAGGTGTTATGCGTTAATATGGTTTGCGCCCCGGCATGCCATGCCAAAAACAGCATACACAACAAGAAGAATTTTTTAGCCAATGTATTGCCTTGGATTTAATCGATTAGGAGATTTGCTATTACCCATATTCGCTAAAGATTATATTCTAAAACTTCTTCATAATTGGTGTTGATTATATCTCTTATCAAGTCAGAATTATGTTGATTTATTAAAATAATGATCCCCCACTCATTTTTCTTATCATAGGCAAGAATTGAAGAACCTGAAAAGGTATCGCCTGTCTTATAAAAGAATGTATCCTCGCCGTTGCGTTCTATTTCCTGTCCAAGAGCTACTTCTCTTTGGGTATTTTTGTAAAAGGTTTTTTCGGTTATTACGGTTGCCTGTGAAATTGGGCTTTGATCAGCCAGAAGTATTTTCAAGAATTTTGACATATCGCCTGTATTGGACTTTACCAGGCCTGCAGGTGCAGTTAATGGGTTCCAGTTAAAAAATTCCTGTTGCACCCCGTTGATATCATACCCGGTAACTTTATTTTCTGTATCGAAATTCGTTGTAAGAGTATTTCCCATTTTGGCAGGAACGAGTATTTTTTCCTTTAGAATTTTCTCAAAATCTTTACTGTACACCTTCTCTAATATTATCCCCAGCAAAGTGTAACTAATGTTTGAATATCGATAATTGCCATAATCTGCTAATACGGTGCTGTCATTTATGATAGAATGAAGTGTTTCTTTATTGATATCTAAGGGTTGCTTAGGCCTAAGCTGCATTAATTCTTTAAAATCGAAATCGGGCAAACCTGACTGATGAGAAGCTAAATCTGAAATTTTGATTTTGTTTTGGATCCTTTCCGGTAATTGGTATTCCTCTGGCAAATAACTATCTATAAAATCATCAACATTTAATTTTTCTTCCAATTGTGCCTGGGCAATTAAATTAGCCGTAAATACCTTAGTTACAGACCCTATTTCATAAATGGTATTTTTGTTTACCGCTGAATTGCTTTTCCTGCTGATTTTCCCGTAGTTGAAAAAATATTCCTTTCCGTTATCGATGAACCCAATACTGATTGCAACTTCCGGATGTTTATTATGAATTCCTTTACTGACGGAATCCATTTTTTCCGCCCTGGATTGCCCAAACGTAAAAGAACTGGTTATTAATAAGCCTATTAAGCTGAATAAAATTTTCATTGAGAAATCATCCTTGTTGGCAAACATTTCTTAGTCGTATTGAAATATTTCAATATCCATTACTATTTCTCTATTTGTTTCAGAATCCACAGAAGTTATTATGTCAGTATCTTGAAAAGCATCAATGTCCATGGCGTGGAGAAATTGCTCATCAATAAAAAAACTTAATAAGTTTTGATTCTTTTTGATTGTTATTTTTACATTTTCATTAAAGTCATATTCACCATTTTCATAAATATGCTGAGTAGTTTCAGGCATTACACGAAATATTGTGATCCTTTTATTATCGGCATATTGTGAAGCATTAAATGTGTATCCATTCAATGAAATTAATGACATAAAATCTGCAATAGTATTAGTACTACTATTTGTTGTGTTAAACTTAATCTCAAGAACAAAATTGGATATCGTATCTAAATCAATAGAATCTATATGAAATGCGACATCACTTCTGGAATTGATTATATCTTTATTAAGATCTTCTATGTCGTAATCTTGAGAATCTAAGTACCAATTTGGTAAAGAAGTATTGCTATTAAACAATTCATCTAAATAGTATTCTCTCCACAAGGAAGAATATATATTAGAAGAGCAGGTAAATTGATAATTACCATCATCACTACCTTCCATAATGCTTAAACATTCTCCTGCATCAGTTTTATCATTCTTATGTTTTCGGTTTAAAGCTGAGTGGCCTAACTCGTGAAAAATAAGAAATTCTTTAAATTCAGGATTTCTTCCATTCCAGACGTCTCTATCTATTACTATTCTACTGTCTCCATAGCTAAGCCCCACTGCGTCATTTTTATCAATATCAGCTAAATAAAAATCAATATTATAATTATCGAAGTTATATCCTCTTTTCTTCGCTTCCTTCCTAAACATTTCCAGATAAGGGTAAAATTCATCATTAGCTAGCTCTTCATTGGTGTATGAATACAACTCATCCTTACTACAGCTAATGGCGATAACTGTAAGAATAAGAAATAATAATTTATTTTTCATCTGACTTTTTTGTTGTTTGCCAACGCTTTGCGCTTCGCAAAATCTTTGGAATAAGGACGCGGGTCTGTCGGCAGTTATTTTCTTTCCTGATTTCTGAAATTATACTTTTCTGATAAAACCCGCTATTTACTATAACAGACTTGGTCATTGGCTACTTGGCTACTTACTTAATGCTTTTATAATTCTATCTTCATTTATAACTACATCTCTAAATAAAACATGCGGAAATTCTTTATATTTTGAAGTTTTAAATGCATCAAAAATCTTCGATAGAGCAGAAGCTGTTAATAGTGAAAGATTAAGTTCCATATTCATTTCGCAATCAGTTATGAAATCATCACTAAATTCAGGAGCTATCAATAATATTTTAGCAACTCTAATATCATTCTTTTCTGTGACGCTTTTATAAGATTTTAATTGTCTTGATACTGTACTAAATTTGTTATATCCTCGTTCCTTACTTGTTTTGCATTCTACAATAATTACATCTCCATTTTCTAAATGAAGAAGGATATCAATAAGATCTTTTTTAGTATTTAATTTTCGCCTTAATTCTTCATCAACGTTGAAACCTAGCTCTACAAAAATTTTCCTAGTCAATTCCTCAAATTTGACACCTAGTTCACTTTCTTTTACGGAGATACCATTTTCTTTCAAAGTATTTAGATCTCTATAAGCAACCTTCTCATAATTTTCTAAATAAAGATTTTCTGCATCTTTATAATGTTCCAGTGTATTCAAAATATCATCACCTCGTTGTTTAATTCCATTATCTAGAATGAATTTTTTGAAATCTTCTTTGGCAATTAGATCTAAAATGTCTCTTGGTTTAATATTATAATCTAAAAGTAAATCTGCATTAAGAACAAATTCGTCTTGGATTTCAAATTGATTTCTTATTTCCCTATTTAATTTTGGAAGTGATTCATTTAATTCGGTTAGCATTTTTTCAAAACCGTCAAGCGAAATATGAATGTTTTCGTCTTTTTCTACATTTTCAAAATATGTAATTAAACTTTCAATTTTATCATCCAAAGTACTTCCTCTTAAATTCTCAATATTAAGTTTCTTATCGCATAACTCATTAAGTGTTCTCTTCTTTTCTGTAAGATTCGAATCCTTTCTATAAATATCATGAATTAATAACCCTCTGAAAGAAACACCCTCAACAATGATTTCTTCGATTTTATCCAAATAGCTTAGACTTCTGTCGATATTATGTTTTCTAGCAATTTGATTAATAATCGGCTCTCGTAATAATCTTAAAGTTCTTCTTAAAAACTTATCTGCAACTTCCTTTTTTCTCAATTTTCTTAGTAAGCGAACCATCTCATCTGCAACGAAAATTGTATTCTCTTTTTTGGAATAAAATATGACACCAATATTTTTAAGATTATTGATTACTTCCATCACATCTGATTTTTTGATTGGAAGAATTGAATAATTGATAAGCTTAATCTCTTCTTGGGAAAGTTCTAGTTCATTTGATAAGGTTAATATTATCGATAATTCATCGGATGTGATTTTGGCATCTCTATTATTTTCTAAATCATTTTTGTAGGCCGTTTCTAAACATGCTTTATATATTCTATAATCTCTTTTTCTTTCTTCTGAAATTTCAGATTTTTCGTTTTGAAATTCTTCATTTGTCTTTTTGATTTTCGCTTTTATACTTTTTATTTCCGCTTCATATAATCTTGAAAACCAATCTTGTTTCATGATACAATTACCGTCACGGATTAAAATATCAATAAGAATATCAAGTTGTGAGGAAGTATCTTGAAATTCACACTTTAAGTATTCGAAAAATTCATCTTCAATTAGAGAAAAGACTTTTACTATATTTTGATTATCAACAGATTTTAAGCCTTTATCCGCTGAACTTAATATTTTATCGATCTCCTTAATGTTCTTTGGATTTTGTGATATAATATTATCAATCACCTTTATGAAATAGTTCTTATCAATAGAATTAAGTCTGTCTAAAATTTTCTCTAATTTCATTATTATAGTTGTTTTTTTTGCTTAAGGTCGCTTATTGTTCAGTCGTTATATATTCCGTCAAGTAGTATATAGTCTTATTTTTTTGCGGTATAAAACAGTATTCCACCCTAAAATACCTTCCACAATCCCAATCATCTCCTCCGTCAATATAAAGCTCATAAACAGTCAGTTATATTACTGCTCCTAAATGGAAAGAGACCTTTGGTATTAATAAAATGAGCAGGCTCATACCAGGTCTTCTTCAAAAAATCGGTGACCAGGTTCTTGTGGAATTCTTCAGACTCGGTATCGTTGGTCCTGTCCAGCAGTTCGATAAGATTTTCCTTAAATTTTTCAATCCGGGACCGGTTAGGTTTTACCTTTAAAAAAGCTTTATTAAGTGCCTTCCTTGGCTTGAGAATATGAAGGTGCCCTGAGTTTATCGTATGTTCCGTCTGCATGCAGAATGGGGGATTATGAGATAAGAACAGCAGTGTGTAGGGATACCGGTTGTTCTAAACAATAAGATAATTCCTTCCGAATTTATCTCTTTTCTAAGCTCGTTAATTTTTTAACAATATAGGAAGAAGATTCAAAACTCCGGCTTTGCCCATAAAAAACCTTTCAACAATAAGAAAGCCCTATTGTTGAAAACAAAACAAGCTTTTTACATTATTAGCAGTTTTAGCACAGGCCTTAGGGCATGGGACAGCTCCCATTAGAGCTCAATTCAAATTAAATCATACGCATAAGCATAGAGCGTAAATTCGTAATTTGAGGATATTCCCAGTTTTTGCTTGATGATCTTACGGTGCGTATTTACGGTTTGAACTGAAATAAACAATTTTTCTGCGATTTGCGGCGAACTGTAGCCGGAAGCCACCCATTGTAAAACCTCCTTTTCCCTTTTTCCCAGGCTAAGGAATTTGGTAAGGTTATGATGAAAGAAATTTTTCTCTGCCAAAAGCCTCTCCGCTTTGTTGGGAATATGTTTCATTTTATCTATGGGAATGGCAATGGTAAGCAGGTGAGAAGGCTTTCCCGCTTCATCCCAAAAGAAGATCCTGGTAGCACCTATATGCCACACCCAGTCTTTCCGCTCCTTAAATTTAACCTGCTGAAAAAAGGTAAAGGTTTCCTGGGGATCATTGGTTTTGAGCAGTTCCTTTAATTTATTCAGATAATCCTCACTGTCTTCCAGGTTAAAAAAACGTTCTAAATACCCGGAGCCTATTTCCTGAAGCTCCTCCTGGCTTATGCCCAATTCTTCCAGGCCTCTTGAGGTCATATACAAGGAAACAAAAGGCTCAATCTGCTGTACAATAGCAACAGAAGGCAAAAGTTCTGCCTGTAGAGCAAAATCCTTTATCTTCTTTTGAAGCTCCTTATTTCCTGAAGGGGTATCCATGCCTACACTGGTAAATATCGCTGTTCAATTATAATTTATTATGTGCCCATAGATATGGTGGTATTGGTTAGACTGAAGATAGGGAATTATTTGAATCTATACCTAAACCTTTAGCATTTCCCGCACAATTTCCAGGAGACGCAAATATGGGTATTATTTCCACAGATTTCTTCAGCTATCCCAGCTTTTACTCCACATACCCTGTGAAAATGTGCTCATTTCCAGTGCCTTTAAGAAACGGTATGGGAATTGACTTTTAAGTACCGGAAAATATGTTGAAATGCTGACTTTAATATGGAATTAAAGAAGCAGATGAATAAAAAATAAGGAAAAAGAAAATAAGATATGATAACCCAAGATCTAAAATTACCCACCTCAGCCCCGGGTAAAAAACATAAATTAAATACCGGTGCCCCAAAAACCGCAACCAGTTCCTCTGAAGAGGAGCAGGCTTCCAATAATTACAGCAAGGCAAATTTTACCAAAAGGCACCTTTTTACGCTTGCCGGCACCTTTTTACTTTTAGCGGCAGGAGCTTTTTCGGTTTACCTGTTGCAGCCGGAATTCCAGGAAATGAACCTGAGCAGGATGGATACTTTAGGAGGAATGCTTTTACTAATTCTCACCAGTTTCCTGTTACTTTTCAGGCTGGGCTTTCTGGCTTATATCGCCAGGTTATTTTTCCGTTATAAACCCGTAAATGCGGTTAGTATGGAAGAATTGCCTTCCTGTACGGTTATTGTTCCCGCTTATAATGAGGGAAAACTGGTTTATTCTACTTTGCTTAGCCTGGTTAAAAGTGATTATCCTGCAGAGAAACTGCAATTAATTGCTATTGATGATGGAAGTAAAGACGATACCTGGGAGTGGATGCAAAAAGCGAAAAAGGAGCTTGGCGCAAGGGTTTCCATTTATCAGCAGCCGGAAAACAAAGGAAAAAGGCATGCATTGTACCGTGGCTTTAACCTGGCCACAGGGGAAGTGTTTGTTACGGTAGACAGTGACTCCATTGTAGAAAAAGATACCCTTAAAAATCTTGTTTCTCCTTTTGTAACCAATGAAAAATGTGGTGCAGTAGCAGGAAATGTTCGGGTTTTAAATAATCAAAAAGCGATTATTCCGCGAATGCTGAATGTGAGTTTTGTATTCAGTTTTGAATTTATACGTTCTGCCCAAAGCGTGCTGGGATCGGTACTTTGTACTCCCGGGGCCTTGGCAGCTTACCGTGGGAAAGCGGTAATGAACTGCCTGCCAGACTGGATTAACCAGACTTTTATGGGCCAGCCTACCGATATTGGAGAAGACCGTGCCATGACCAATATGATCCTGAAACAGGGCTACCATGTCCTGTTCCAGCGTAATGCCTTTGTTCTGACTAATATCCCGGAGAAATTCAGCAGCCTGCATAAAATGTTCACCCGCTGGGAACGAAGCAATGTAAGGGAGAACCTGATGATGTCTAAATTTGCCTTTAAGAACTTCAGGAACGGGTCGCAATCCGGCCCACGAATTTTATTGCTGAACCAATGGGTGCAAATGCTTACCACGTATCCCTTGTTTCTTATTATGATTGTTCTGTTGCTGCTGCATCCTGTACTTTTTATTAGTTCCACTTTGCTGAGCATCCTGATCTTTTCAACTTTACCGGCATTATTCTATGCCAGAAAGTATAATATCCCGGAAGCTTTTTGGGCCTATTCCTATAGTATTTTTTACACTTTTGGATTGTTCTGGATAGCTCCCTATGCCATGGCTACCGCCAACAGGAGAGGTTGGTTAACACGAGGCCTTCCGGAGAAAAAATAAAGAGTTTTTTAAAAATTTCCGGTTTTAACTACTGGAAAGTCTGGAAAAAGTTACTGAAACCTTAATCAGTAACTTTTTCTTTTTCAGGCTTGCCCTGCTGAGTAGAAAATTTTTGAAAATCTCTGAAATACGCTACTCACTCCTATTCTTTTCAGCTTAAAATTTTTCCACGGAAACAAAAAAAGCCGAAGCAGTATTACCACTCCGGCTTACCTGATTATAAAAACCGACTATTCCTGTATTCCTTTTTTAATCCAACCGGCAAGTTGTAAAGTTCTTTTCACCTGGTGGGCCACCGCTTTTTTGATGTTTTCATCCAGGTTATCTACTCCCGCTTTAGAACTTACTCCATAAGGGTTCCCTCCTGCTCCAAACATTACTTCGTCTGTATAGCCGGGTGCTGCCGGAATTGCCCCCCAGTGAAACATGGTTTTGTAGAGAGCGGTTAGCGTGGTTTCCTGCCCCCCGTGCGGATTCTGGGCACTGGTCATCCCACTCACCACTTTGTTGGCCAGTTTCCCCTGGAACCATAGTCCCCCGGTGGTATCAAAAAACGCCTGTACCTGGGAAGGAAGCCCTCCGTAGCGGGTGGGTGCGCTAAAAATAATGGCATCTGCCCATTCCAGGTCGTCCAGGGAAGCTGTAGTCACCTCTTTGGTTGCTTCATGATGTTTCTTCCAGTCCTCATTGGCATTAATGGCCTCCTGAGGCGCGGTTTCCTTAATACGGCGAAACCTTACTTCTTTGGCGCCCATTTGTTTTCCGGCTTCTTCAGCCCATTTGGCCATTTGGTGGTTGGTCCCGGTGGAACTGTAGTAAATTACTGCTAATTTAACCTCTTTCATAAATGTATTTTTTTAGGTTTGTCTTCAAGATAAAATAAAAGGCACTAATATTTTATAAGAAAAACCTAAATTCTCAGGCACCAGATTTTCCCACAGAATATTTTTCTACCAGTTTCCCAATGCTAAGCCCCTGCACCAGGATAGAGAAAACCACAATTACATAAGTAATTACCAGAAACAGCTCCCGGTGCATCTCTGCTTGCAGCCCAAGAGCCAGCGCAATGGAAATACCTCCCCGCAATCCGCCCCAGGTCATAATCAGGTTGGTTTTTGGTGCGAACGCGAGCTTCTTTTTAAAAAAAGTGATGGGCAGCAGCAGGGAAATATACCGGCAGAAAAGCACCAAAGGGATCGCTATAATCCCGGCCAGGATATATTCTCCCCTAAAGCTTAAAACCAGCATCTCCATTCCTATAAGCACAAACAGAATAGTATTGAGCAGAATATCCAGCAGTTCCCAGAATTTATCTACGTAACTTTCGGTGATTTCAGACATGGTGGTGGCGCGCACCGTATCATTCCCCACTAATAATCCCGCGGTAACCATCGCCAGCGGTGCCGAAAGATGGAAGCGGTGTGCCAGTACCGTTCCCAGCATCACTGCGGCAAGCGTAATAATTACTTCAATATCATAATCGTCTATAGACTTCATCAGCAAATAGGTTAGATATCCCAGGACCAGCCCCAGCATAATCCCTCCCAGGACTTCTATAGAAAAAAGTTCCAGGATGGAAAGCGGATCCACAGTTTTTTCCGCAGAACCCGCAATCTGGAAAATGGTAAGAAAAACCACTACCCCCACGCCATCGTTAAACAGGGACTCCCCCACAATTTTAGCTTCCAGGTTTTTGGCGGCTCCGGCTTGTTTTAAGATACCCAAAACAGCAATGGGATCTGTAGGAGAGATGAGGGCGCCAAAAAGCAGGCAATAAATATAATCTACCTCTAAGCCAATAAGCTGAAGTACATAAAACATCATGCTACCTACTAAAAATGTGGAAACCAGGACGCCCAAAGTGGCGAAAACCAACACCGGCCAACGCTGAATTTTAAGCTGCTCAAAATTGGTGTGCAGGGCGCCGGCAAATAATAAAAAGCTAAGCATAACCTCCAGTAAGATTTCTTCAAAATCTATATTGGTGATAATCTTCTTTTCTATATTCAGCAAAGTATCATCAAAGGCGGCAAGGCCAATCACGCCCAGGCTAAAGACTATAGTAATGAGCATAAGCCCAATCGTGTTTGGCAGTTTAAGGAATCTCACGTTTATGTAACCAAATACAGCCGCAAGACTTACCAGGATGGTAATAATTAAGAAATAATCCATGAGCGCAATTTTTTCAGAAGATAAAAAAATTTTAGAAGCAGAAGGGAATTATTAGTCCTGCCCTATTTTCCCTAAATTTGCAAAAACTTTAATTTTGATCATAAAAATTGCCAGAAGGGCAGCTTTTTTCCTGTTTATACTGCTCCACCTTTCTTTTTTAGGTGCTATTTTTTACGAGAGGATGGACACCCTGCTCCTTATTGGTATTCTTGTACTCATCGCTGGTTTGGTAAGCATCGCTTATTTTAAGGCGCCGCGTGAAGAAGAAGCGCATTTTTTTGAAGATTTGTACCACATCATCTTTGTCACCGCAGGATGTGCAGCTACCTTTTATTTAAACCGAAAACTGGAACTGGGGCCGGTGATCGCTGCCGGGCTCACCGGAAGTATAGCTTCTTTTATTCCAAATGGCTTTAGGGCTAAGAACAATTTTATACTTGAAATTCCCGCCGCGGTTTATTGCGGAGCTTTTATTGGCATGACGGGGCCACAGGTAACCACCGATTGGAACTTTATACTTTTGGCAGGATTTATTACCGGGGTACTTTATATTGCTTCTAAAAATATCTTTAGGGGGTACGGGGGCAAACTGGGATCTGTTGCTTTTGGCGGAGTGGCCATTACTTCCATTTTCTTATTCTTATTTGCCTAATGGAAAACGCGATGATTATAGCAACAGGAGCAGGCGCTGCAATGGTAACTTATATGGCTAATCACGCCCTAAATTTAGGGGCGGTAAGGGCATCGGCTTTGTTATCCCTTTTAACTGGCTTGTTCTTTTATATTTTTCCGGATCTTTTTGGAAGTTATCTCTCCAAACACATTCCGCTGGTTTTTATGGGCGCAGGTTTTATAGGCATGGTTTCCAAAAAGGTTATTGACAGCAATTTGCTGGTTGGTTTTTCAGGAATCGTTTTTTCTGTTATTTATCTTAATTCCAGCCGGTTCTTTGCGGGTTTTGGAGGCGCGCTTGGAACAGCCGCCTGTATTTCTGTGCTTGTATCGGTAAGCCTGGCTTTTCTTCAGGAAAAAAGAAAAGAGAAAAAATCCAGAAAATGCGGTGACTAATATTCGTGAAAAGACATATGCTGGTAAGCAGTTTGCAGGTTTTGCCATTTTTGCTGAATGGGATGATCTTTTTCCAGTACCTGCATCCCCAGTTTAGGAAGAATAGCCGCGCAAAAAGAATAATGATGTTCCGCCAGGTCCAGGCCCAGGCTGCTTACCTGCGTTTCCAGGCAGGGTTTCCCCTCTAAATGGTTTTTCCAGCTCTTCTTCAGGATTTTGTAAAAATGGCTGGTTAAATGCCGGTTGCGGTGTACGAATTTTTTCTTTTTCTGCAGGATAAATTCATAACGGCCGGGCTGGAACTTCTGCCAGTCTTCCTTTCTTTGCTCGATTAATTCTCCAATATTATCCCACAAAGATTCACAAATACCCGTCACAACCGGAACAAAACAGGCGCGGGCAAAAAGCATAAACGGATAACTGGATAAGGCATAAGAAGATTCCCTTGGTGGTGCTGCAAGATCAAAGAAATTTTCTGCAGGCACCTGGGCATCTTCGGCAACAATACTATGGCTGCACGTGAGCTGCATCCCTATTTTATTCCAGTCACGCCTTATTTTTGCCTGTTCCTTTGGCAGTACAAAAGCGAGCTGTTTTTCTTCTGTAAAACTAACCGCAGTAAACATAGAAGCCTGTTCACTGCCACTGCAGTATTGCCATGCCCCGTTTACCTCCAGGTTATGCTGGGATTTTTTCTCTGCTTTGCCACTGGGTTTCCCGCTACCGGCTACCAGTGCATCCGGCCTGTCAAAATATTTATGAGCTGTTTCCTGCGGCAAATAATCGGCAAAATAAGCACCTCCTACTCCAATAGCCAGCAACCATCCCCAGTTAGCATTCAGGTACGCCGCATTTTCAATCCATTTACTGCCGGTATGCAGAGGCAGTTCCAACCCATTATAGTTTTTGCCTAAGAACATTTTAAAAAGCTTATGGCGGTAGTGAGCCTCCATAGCTCCTTCACTCAACTTTCCCCGGTCCAGAAGGTTCTCGCTTCTAAAAAATTTGCTGAAACGTTTGCTGTTTGTTTTGATCCATGTTACCTCATTATTCTTTACGGCATTTATCGCTTGGTCCCACATCTCTGCTGATTTAAATTTTATGCTAATGAAGCAAAATTCTATTAAAATTTTTGCTTCTATCCGCTAAAGTTGAAAATATTTATCATTCAGGCTTTGGCAAATTCTTCTTATTCAAATCTTTCAGGAGAATCATCCTGGTCTGTATTAAAAGCTTCGGCTAACTGCGGAAAGAGAAAAGTTAATTTTCCTGCGAAACATTAACAGCTATTTAAAAAAAGCTTCATATTTATGTTTTGGCTGCCGCAGAGATTCTTCGGAAATTTAAGTTGAACTGAATATTCAACAAAAAATCTGAGACCATGATTCAATTGAAATCAGAAGAAAATATAATTTACAGCACCGCAGAAGAAAAACTTACCGATGAGGATTATGAAAAAATTATTCCTTACCTGGAGGAAAAGATCAGGAAATTTGGGGAAATCCGCTGGTATTTTGAAATGAGGGATTTTGAAGGTTGGACGTTAAGCGCCATGTGGAAAGATGCGAAATTTGATTTTGAAAAGAATGAAAATATGAAGAAAATAGCCATGGTTGGGGCCGATAAATGGCAAAAAGGCCTTACCCAGCTAATGAAACCCTTTGCGGAAGCCGAAGTAAAATTCTTTAAGCTCAGCGAAACCGAAGCAGCCAAAAAATGGATAGCTTCAGCTTAAAATATTTCCTGTCTTCATATTTAAAACGAAGGCAGGATTTTTTAATTTCTTAACTATTGTATGTACAATTGTTGTTGAAACGTTTATTATATTTGTTTTATCTATTGCTTTGATAATAATATAAAACTGGAGATATGGACAAATTAATTAACGGGCTGCATCATATAACCTCTTTTGCTTCCAGTCCGCAAAAGAATGTAGATTTTTATGCAGGTATTTTAGGCCTCAGGCTGGTAAAGAAAACAGTCAATTTTGACGCCCCGGATATTTATCACCTTTACTACGGTAATGAAATGGGAGCACCAGGGACTATTCTTACCTTTTTTCCTTATGATGGTATTGCGAAAGGGCGCAAGGGAAACGGCCAGGTGACCGTTACCTCCTTCTCTATTCCGGAAAATTCCCTGGAATACTGGATGCGCCGGCTGGATAAGTTCAATATTAACTATCATAAGCCGGTGCAGCATTTCAACCAGGAATCTTCGGTTTATTTTGAAGATTACGATAGTATGGGGATAGAACTGGTGGCAAATAATAAAGATAAGCGGCCCGGCTTTTCTTATGGCCAGATTCCGCAGGAATATGCCGTTAAAGGCTTTTATGGCATTACCATAGCCCAAAGCAATGCCCAGGCTACCACAGCGATCCTTACGGAAGAAATGGAACATAAAGTTATTGTCGAAGAAGGAAACCGTTCCCGTTTAGCCAGCCTGGACCAGCCCGGTGGTTATGTAGATATTATAAGTGATCCCAAAACACCACGAGGGCTGGGCGGCGGAGGCATCGTACACCATGTGGCTTTTGCCACTCCAAATGATGGCACCCAACTGGAATTTAGGGAAAGGCTTCTTAAAAAAGGCTATTTACAACCTACCCCGGTGCTGGACCGGCAGTATTTTCATTCCATCTATTTTAGGGAACCGGGAGGAGTTTTATTTGAGGTTGCCACTAACGATATAGGTTTTACCATAGATGAAGAAAAAGAGCAGCTTGGGCAGGAGCTAAAGCTGCCGGAATGGGAAGAACCCAATCGTAAAAGAATTGAAGAAGGCCTTGTACCTGTTGAAGTTAACATAGAAAAGTTCAGAGATTAATGCATAGTTACATTATTGTTGAAAAAGGAAGCGCCCTTAATAAAGCTGAAAAAGCACTTATTCTTTTGCATGGCAGGGGCGCCACGGCGGAAGACATTTTGCAACTGGCAAATTATTTCCCAGTTGAGAACACCTATCTCGCCGCACCACAGGCTACTCATAATACCTGGTATCCGCAAAGCTTTATTGCCCCGGAAGAAAACAACGAACCATGGTTGTCTTCAGCCATACAAGTAGTAGAAAGGCTGATTGAAGAAGTTTCACGGCAAGTTCCGGCAAACAAAATTTACCTGATGGGATTTTCACAGGGTGCCTGCCTTAGCTTGGAAGTTGCAGCCAGGAATGCAAAGGAATATGGTGGAGTAGCTGCTTTTACCGGTGGCCTTATTGGAAAACATCTAAAACCGGAGCGGTATAATGGCAATTTTGAAGGAACAAATATTTTTATTGGCACAGGGGATAAAGATATGCATGTTCCACTTTTAAGGGTTCAGGATTCGGTAAAAATCCTTCAAAAACTGGGAGCTTCAGTACACCTGGAAGTTTATCAAAACAGGCCACATACCATTACTACAGATGAAATTAAAAAAGTTAACAATCTTTTGTTCAGCTAAATCTTTTTCAGCTAAAGCGATCTTCAAAGCGGCAGATACTGGATAAATGAAGTATAGTTTGTATCTTCCCGCCTTTAAATTCCGCACAAAAAATGAAGATAAAAAAAATCCCACTAACCTGCCTGTTTGCATTTGCCTCTTTTACAGCAGGACTGCAGGCCCAGGAAACTATCAGTAAAGAAATGGATAATATACTTCTTGCCCAATGGCAGGGGCCTTACCAGGGCGTACCTGCTTTTCAACAAATGCAGGTAGATTTAATAAAACCTGCCATAGAAAAGGGAATGGCCATGCATCTGGCAGAAATCGATAATATTGCCAATAACCCTGAACCTGCCACGTTTGAGAATACCATTATCCCAATGGAAAAAGCCGGCGAACCACTGGACAGGGCCTTTACCTACTACGGGATCTATAGCAGCAATCTTTCCAGCCCGGAATTCAGGGAAGTGCAAAAAGCATTGTCTCCTGAAATATCGGAATACCGCTCCAAAATTTCACAGAATGAGAAATTATTTAAGCGTATAAAAACGGTGTATGAAAAAGCACAGGAAGATTCCCTTCCCCCGCAGCAACAGCGCACGATAGAATTAATTTATAAGGATTTTGAAATGAACGGCGCCAACCTGGATAAAGAGGCTAAAGCGCGCTATGCCGAAATTAATAAAGAGCTTTCTAAGCTCTACACCCAATTTTCTAATAATGTGTTAGCCGAAGAGGAAAATTATGTAGTGTACCTTAATAAAGATCAGCTTGGCGGCCTGCCGGAATCCTATATTAAATCTGCCGCGACAGCAGCCGAAGAAAAAGGGCACCAGGGCGAGTATGCGGTAACAAACACCCGCTCTTCCATGGATCCTTTTCTCACTTATTCTAATGAAAGGGAACTAAGGGAGAAGGTCTGGAGAAATTACTATTCCCGCGGTGACAATGAAGATGAGTATGATAATAACGAAGTTATTTCCAGGATCCTGAAACTGCGTGACGAGAGAGTAGAATTAATGGGCTATGACAATTATGCTGAATGGAGGTTGCAGGACAGGATGGCCAAAACTCCCGAAAAAGCTATGGATCTAATGATGGCAGTTTGGCCTGCGGCTTTGGCAAGAGTGGAAGAAGAAGTGGCCGATATGCAGGAGATCGCAGATGAGGAAAGTAAGGGAATAACCATTAAACCCTGGGACTACCGCTATTATGCCGAAAAGGTAAGAAAACAAAAATATGATTTGGACAGCGAGGAAGTAAAGCAATACCTCGAACTTGGCAATTTAACACAGGCCCTTTTCTTTACGGCCGGGGAATTGTTCAATTTTGAGTTTACACCGGTGGAAGAAGGAAGTGTTCCTGTTTTTCATCCAGATGTGAAAGTCTGGCAGGTGAGCGATAAAGATTCCGGGGAAATTGTTGGCTTATGGTACCTGGATCCTTACGCACGTGCGGGGAAGAGATCTGGCGCCTGGGCTACTACCTACCGTAGTTCTACAGAACTTATGGGCGATAAACCTGTGCTGGCTTCCAACAATTCCAATTTTATAAAACCTGCTCCTGGAGAGCCGGTACTGGTTTCATGGGACGATGCCGAAACCTTTTTTCACGAGTTTGGGCATGCCCTGCATTTCCTTTCTGCCGATGTTAAGTATCCCACTTTGCAAGGCGGCGTGAGGGATTATACTGAATTTCAATCGCAGTTACTGGAACGCTGGCTGTCTACAGATAAAGTGATCAATCAATTTTTAAAGCACCACGAAACGGGCGAGGTAATCCCGCAGGAACTGGTTGAGAAAATTAAAAAAGCTTCCACTTTTAATCAGGGTTTTGCCACTACCGAGTTTTTAGCCTCTGCATTGATGGACATGAAATATCACACTACAGATCCCGAAAATATTGATCCGAGGGAATTTGAAAAAGAACAGCTTGAACAGTTGGGAATGCCCGAAGAAATTGTCATGCGGCACCGTTCCCCGCATTTTGGGCATGTATTTTCCGGGGAGGGATACGCCGCGGGATATTATGGCTACTTGTGGGCAGATGTATTAACTTCTGATGCTGCGGAAGCTTTTGCCGAAGCTCCCGGAGGTTTTTATGATAAAGAAGTGGCACATAAGCTGGTAAGATTTCTTTTTGCTCCAAGAAACGCCATGGATCCTGCGGAAGCTTACAGGAAATTTCGCGGAAGGGATGCCAGCATAGACGCTTTAATGCGGGACCGTGGATTCCCTGTTCCTCAAAAACAGTAACTCTATTGCTGAAGAATGACGCACCCCGAACTTAGAAATGTAATGGTCACCAGGTATATTGCGCCTTTAAGAGAAGGAGGTTCTTTGCCTGCGCTTGTTGAAGCAGACGATGATTTTAAATATGTCTTGAAATTTAAAGGAGCCGGGCATGGAACCAAAGCCCTTATTGCAGAATTAGTTGGAAGTGAAATAGCCCGCAGCCTTGGCTTAAAAGTGCCGGAACTGGTATTTGCCCATTTAGATGAGGCTTTTGGAAGAACCGAAGCAGACGAGGAAATTCAGGATTTACTAAAGGCAAGCCGCGGGCTAAACCTGGCCCTGCATTTTCTCTCCGGCGCTCTTACTTTTGATCCCGCGGTGAACCAGGTAGATGCAAAACTGGCCTCCCAGATTGTTTGGCTGGATGCATTGATCACTAATGTAGATCGTACTTTTAGAAATACAAATATGCTCCTCTGGCATAAGGAGCTTTGGCTTATTGACCATGGTGCTTCCTTTTATTTTCATCATTCCT
This sequence comes from Autumnicola aciditolerans, assembly GCF_041679265.1. Lineage (NCBI taxonomy): Bacteria > Pseudomonadati > Bacteroidota > Flavobacteriia > Flavobacteriales > Flavobacteriaceae > Autumnicola > Autumnicola aciditolerans. The sequence continues at coordinate 350,557 of NZ_JBGFSM010000002.1, read as the reverse complement.
GGGAGAATAAAGAAAAGCATGCGGTTAGCCCATTTTCACTTATAAAAGATCATGTTTTACTTCCGCAGGCTTCCCTGCTGGAAGAAGTGGATAAGGAATACAAAAAGATCCTCACGACAGATAAAATTCAGGAAATTATTAATCTTATTCCTGATGAATGGCTGCAATGGAGAGAAACATTGGAACCTGCGGCAGAAATCAAGGAAGCATATATTCAGTTTTTACTGAAAAGATTAGAAAATTCAGAAATTTTTATAAAAGAAGCGCAACATGCCCGGGAAGATATTATATGAATATGCTGTGGTAAGGCTGGTCCCCAATGTCGCGCGGGAAGAGTTTATAAATGTGGGGATTATCCTCTTTAGCAAAGGGAACAAGTACCTTAAAATCGCCTGTAAGCCAAACGAAGTTAAACTGAAATTATTTGCCGCAGAAAGCGATGTGGAACAGCTAAAGGCGAATCTTTGCTCGTTCGAGAAAATTTGTAAAGGTATGGAAGACGCCGGCCCCATCGCAAAAATGGATCTCGCGTCGCGTTTTAGATGGCTTACAGCCACCCGTAGTGCCTCTATCCAGACTTCGAGCCCGCATGCCGGGTTAAGCGAAGATCTGGATAAAACCCTGGAACGATTATACTCAGAATTGGTTTTATAAAAATCAGATAAAAAAAGATAACTCCAATGTCTTCTGAAAAATACTTCAAACTGTATAAACCTTACGGATACCTTAGCCAGTTTATCACCAATGAAAAGCCAAGAAAAAAAAAGAAATTATTAGGAGAATTATATAATTTCCCTGAAGGCACCATGGCTATTGGCAGGTTAGACCAGGACTCTGAAGGTTTGCTGCTGCTTACCACCAATGGAAAAGCCAGTGCTGCCGTAACCGGAAGAAAAACGGAAAAGGAATATTATGTACAGGTGGATGGAATAATTACAGAAGAAGCTTTGGAAAAGCTCCGGGAGGGACTGGAAATCAGCATTAATGGAAAAACAGTTCAAACCCTTCCCTGTAAAGCAAAAAAGCTGACCCAAAATCCCAATTTTCCCGAAAGAGGCAAAAAAATAAGAGATGAGAGACATGGCCCTACCAGCTGGATCTCCGTTATTCTTAATGAAGGGAAATTCCGCCAGGTAAAGAAAATGACGGCTGTTTTAGGTTTTCCTACCTTACGCCTGGTGCGGGTTAGGATAGGCAAAGAAATTCTTGGAGATCTGCAACCGGGAGCGGTGAGCGTTTTAGATAAGTTTAAGCTATGAAGAACAAAAGAAACACTAAATATAACAGGTGCTAAAAATGCTTCTTCTTAGAATGATCCCCTTCCTCCGGAAAGCCGGTAAAAGATAAACCGCCTCATTATTTTAATGAGACGGCTTCTCCCTTTTTTAACTAACTCTGTTAAACAGTAAGTAATTTTAAAAGATGTTTTACAGCAATAAATTATAAGATAAGTCACACCAATAAAGAACTTGCTCTATTTTATCTATTCCTGCTACAACTTACGGCTGCGGTATTAATTTACTTTTGGATTAAAATTTTCAAAAACTTTATTGTTCCTGTCATATTCAAATTTGTAAATTTTTTCGGAACCCGAAGCTGTTTTGTAGCTCTTCCTGGCTTTTTCCCCAGACCTGTTTAACGCAGAATTTGGAATATTAAAGGTCATTACAGGAGTTGTTATGCCGTTGTCATCGGCAGGAGTCAGTTGTCCTTGGAAAGGGTTGGCTCCTGTGGCAGGAACAATCAATTGCCCATCATAATAAGCCACTACAGTAAAATTAGTATTGCCAGGGATATTACAATTAGACCATAAATCTACCATAACTTCATACTGCCCGTTTTGGATGCTCACGCCCGGATCGTCTTCATAAAAAATATTTTCATTGTTAATTCCATCAATACTACAGCCCGGGTTGCTATCTACATCCAGCTCTCCTCCATTTGTAGAATTACGATTGCCGTAAAAAATTTGCTGGCCATCAGGTTGAATTAAATAGAGATCAACATCGTTAAGTTGATCCCAGGAAAGGCTAATTTGCAATAAACCTGTACCTGCTTCCTGCCTTGTGACCTGCAAGGTTTGATATTGCCCGTAATTACCCTGGCCATCTCCTGGAGCAAAAATAATAGTGAAATGATCCATGGCCTGTTGGCTTATTAATAAACTTAGATCTAAGGTCACCTCTGCTGCCTGCCTGTTTCGGGCAGAAAGAACTACTGGTACAGTAAAAAACCCTTCAGCACCCTGCACTCCAACAATTACTTCTGTGGTGTTACCAGTTGCCCGCACTTCAATTAGATTACTACCACCTGCCAGCACATTAGAATTACCACTTATTTGCAGTATTTCAAGCGACTCTGAATCTGGTTCAGGAAGATTCTCTGCGTGAAAAGCGCCACTTTGAATGGAAAAGTAATTTTGTTCAAAATTTCTCTGAACTTCACAAACTGTATTTGGATCTTCAGGATTACATTCTCCCGGTTCACCGCCGTTACCTCCTTCATCAAATAAGTTAGGGCTATCCCCTCCTGTGCATCCACCTTCCTGGAAGTGGTAATAATCTACGTTATTATCACCGTCAAATAATGTCCTTACCTCTTCATCTGTAATTGTTCCACTACGGATAACTTCTCCGTCCATAGAAATTTCAAAATAATAACTATCCGCTCCATTGGTATCGGGTAGTGTTAAACAGACAGGATCAGAATACTCGTCGCCATCTTCATTAATCTCTAGAGTATTTCCTATACCTGTGTATAACACTGTACCTGTATTATCTGTTCCATACCATACGTCAACTTCATATTCAGCGACATAATGCCTGCCGTTTTCGGTACAATAATTTCCAAAAATGCAAAAGTCTATGGCTCTACCTGTAATGATATCGAAGAACACATAACCATACTGGTTCACCTCGCGGTGATCATAACACAGTACTTCCACATCTACATATTTTTTAACACCTGGTCCCAGATTAATACTTATTGGTAAGGGATTCCCAACATAGCCGTCATATTCCCCGCTGTCATCATCATCTATAGGTGCCAGCCAAATTATGTTGCCCCCGGCATCGTAAACAATAAATTCTTCCAGTTGATAGGTACCCGGCAGGAGTTCCAGATCATCGGAATAATCTGTGTAGTAGTCTTCATTACCATCTCCATCCAGATCATCAGACAGAATGTTAAGCGTAACAGGGTCCATATCTTCTCCGCCCTCTGATAAAACTACTACAACAGTGGCCGGAGCAGCATCTGAACATTCCGGTAAGTTGGCGGCCTGTTTAGTGTTCAACTGTCGGTTTATAAGATCGTTAAGGCTGGCTCCAAAGGACAATGTTGCCATTTCTTGCTCTTCAGCACTACCCGCACGCTCTTCTGTACTACAAGATACGAACAGCACTCCCGTAGCCATTAAACCCCAAAGAAAAAATCTAAAATTTTTCATAATAAATAATATTTGGTTAGTAAAAAATTCACTTCTAAAAATTGATCAAATTCGTCCTGCTTCCTCTTGGAAGAAAGGTTTTGATCTCTGGGGGATAGAAAGAGAAAATCTGAAGATCTTGTGAAGGGAGAGATCTTGTTTAATTGTGATCTAAGCTCGCAAATTCTTTAAGAATTATGAATAGGGAAAATCCCTTAATTATTGAAATCCAAATTATTATGAGTACATCTCAATAAGGCCGCTCCCTGAATAGAGCCATAAGAATTTATAACTTTAAGGATTATCTCCTCCTATTGTTATTCCCTACAGGCGGTAAAGAAATCCTCCACCACCGGCGGTGAAATAGATAGGAGTATTACATGCAGATGGATTGAGAAAAATTTTGGAAGAAGCTGTAGAAAATCTGTAAAGAGTTGAAAAGTATTACCTTATAAAATTACCAACAGATATGGTAAGCAATCTAACTAAAATGGAGCTTAAGAGCTTTTTCAAGGGAAATTTCACGGCAAACCTTCGGGATATAGCTAAAAAAAGAGGTGACTGAAATTAGCCACCTCCTCTTCGAAACAAATTAGAAATACTTCATCTATAAAGTATATCCTAATCCTGTTAAAGCTTCTACAATTAGATCTGCGTAATATTGTGCAGAAGCACCCGGAGAAACTCCATATTTATAAGCTACCTCGGGCCTGTCTGAAAGGCCATACTGGCCGCTATAATTGCCCGAGCCGGTATCTATATACTCCATTAATTTTCTAAAATTAGCATATGCTCCGCTTGTTGAAGTTTCTACCTGGAAGACCACCCCGTGATAATAATTGGCAGGGAATGAACTTAATCTGCTTCTTAAAATGGCAATGTCAGACTCATAAGTTGAGGTTCGGGTTGTTGAAGAATTCCATGCAGGACTTCCATCATGATAAATGAATTCGGCCTCGTCCTGGAAAGCTAGCACGATCACGTTTCCATCAGGAGTATTCCCTTCTATATTTAGGAAATAAAGGGTTCTTTCCAGTGGGTTTGAAATAACTCTAACCTGGCTTTCATAAAGATCTTCATCATTTCCGTATAACGGCAACAAGGTTTGTTTTAGTAGCGTTGACCTCATTTCCTGTAGCGGGCTTAAGGTACTATTCATAGATCCGGAGGAATCAAAATAAATATAGATTTGAGTGTCTTGATTAATTACAGGAGTTTCTCCACCACAGTTAATTCCAAAATGATAATAATCCACAGCATCTTCCCCGTCAAACATTTCTCTAACCTGTTCGTCTGTTAGTACAACAGAATGTACTACTTCTTCAGTTACATCCGGATACGCATCAGAATTTAAAAGGGTAATTTCCATGTAGTACTGGTCTTCTCCTTCTGTATCTGGTAAGGCGAAGCATAAAGGAGTACCTGCGTAATCCCCATTATTATCCATTTCTACAGTATTTGCCACATCAGAATAAAGGACTGTTCCCGTATCATCGGTTCCTAACCAAAGATTAACAGAATATTCTGCAGGGTAATGTCTGCCGTTATCGGTACAGTAATTTCCAAAAACGCAAAATTCAATTGCCCTGTTTGGAACAATATCAAAGAATAAGTAACCATACTCATTAACCTGTCTTTCATCATAGCACAGGACTTCTACATCTACATATTTTTTTACACCGGCACCAAGATTTATGGTAATAGGCAGTGCATCCATTACGTAGCCATCATAATCGCCGCTATTATCGGCATCTATAGGTGCTATCCAAATAGGATTGGAAGAAGCATCGTAAACTATAAATTGCTCAAGCTCATAGGTGCCTGGCAACAATTCCAGATCTTCTGAATAATCGGTATAATATTCCATGTCACCATCATTATCCAGGTCATCGGAAAGTACATCAATGTTAATTGGGTCCATTTCAATTCCTCCTTCAGATAAGACTACCATCACCGTGGCTGGAGCAGCATCGGAACATTCCGGAACATCAGAAAAATGTTGTTTTGTAATGGCACGATGGTTTAGAAGGTTGTTTAAGGTAGCCCCAAAGGTAAGTGTTGCCGTATCCTGTTGTTCTACCCCCTCTTTAATCCCGGGTTCGTCCTTACTGCAGGAAGTTAAAAGCATTCCTGAAGCTAACAGACTCATTAGAAAAAATCTAAAGTTTTTCATAATTCAAAATATTTGGTTAGTAAAAAAATTAATTTTCGAATTTGAAACAAAGCAGGATGACTCCTTTAGGAGATTAGAACACTTAAACTTTTGAGGCATATTAGGAAAATGAGCTAAAGATCCAGGTAGGGAAGATCTCTTAGTTTCATGGAACTAAGCTAAAGATATCTTAAAGAAAAGTGAATGGGGGTTAACCCCTATTTTTGCAAGAAAAAAATGATTAAACGGGAACGCGCTGGCTGAAGGCCGCAGAGAAAGCCAGAAAGGTTTCCTGCGCTTTTTTTTGAGCTATTTGTATTTCGCCTTCTGAAAAGGCCTTTTTCTGGATTTTTTTTGTGAAGGAACGCCAGGATTTAACAGAATCCCTTTTCCCGCTAAAAAAATGATGATTCTTAATATGATGCAGCTGCGGGCATTCCGGAATATTTTTAGCAATTAACCTTCCACCCATTGCTGAACCTTCTACCACATAGGCAGCTCCTAAAGCTTCAATTTTTGAATTACAGATAAAATTACCGGCAACAGCATCTGGCACAACAAGTGGAATATCAAGTGCCGTTAAATCCTTCTCAAGGCTTTTGTATTTAAAATCCTGATAATCATGTAGCTGACCGGCAATTTCTTTTTCAGTAATATAATAAGCAACATAATTTTGATAAAGCAACTCCTTATACTGCTCCAGGGAAATACTGTGATCCAGGATACGGTTTGCAGAATTTTCCTTTTCCAGTTGCTCATGTAACGCCGCCGTAGCCATTCTTAATTCATTCAGCATCTTCCCGGTTACTTATTTTGTCTATATTTTGTTTGATTTTTACCACATTTTGGCGCTGCTCCTCATTATCTACATTAATCTCATCAAGATATTTATAAATCTGATTGATACTGATCCTGTTTTTCCTGATTTTTTCACGAAGCTCCTCTTTTTCGATCATGTTAAAAACAACTTGTTTAAGCAAAGGCTTTAATTTCTCTGCCATATTTTTCATGTGCTTTTTAAGCACAAAACCGGTAGCTCCAGATAATATGGTATTGGCAGCCAGTTCATCATCATCTATAGTCCCGGTGACGAATATAAACGGCAAAGCATGGTCATAATCTTTAGTCAATTTTAGAACGTCTAAGCCGTTACATGTAGGAAGATTATAATCTGAAATAACTACATCTGGGGCAAAGCTATGCAATAGGGCTGCAATATCATCCAAATTATCGGCTACCTTAATTTCAGGGGTATCAACAATTTTTTTAATATGATGCTCCAGAAGTTCAGCATCTGTTTTTACATCTTCTACCAGTAATATGCGTAAAGCTGTTTTTATCATTCTTCCTTTTAGTTTAAATCCCGGCCTCTAATTATTCTTCTTCTTTAAGCGTGAAGTAAAAAGAAGATCCTTTGCCGGGGGCAGTTTCAACCCAAATGCTGCCATTATGTTTCTCTACTACTCTTTTTGCAATAGCCAATCCTACTCCGGTACCGGAATATTCTTCCCCGGCCAGGCGCGAAAATACGTCAAAAATTTTATCCTGGTGTTCCGGATTAAAACCTATGCCATTATCTTTTACAAAGTAGATGTTCTTTTCATCTTCATATTTACAACCTATAACTACTTCTGGATGTTGCTTCCCTGAAGAATATTTAAAAGCGTTTTCCAGCAAGTTCGCCATTAATTGCTTAATCATCCTGCGATCCCCATTTATCTTTGGCAGATTTCCTATGCTTAATTTTGTATTTGGAAACTGGGACTTCAAGCTTTGGGAAGCTATAATTTCTTCTACAAGATTTTGCAGGGAAAATAGCTGTTGCACGCATTTGGTTTGCCCCACTTTGGAATAAGAAAGAATATCCTCAATAAGTTCTTCCATTTTTTCTGCTGATCCTAAAATGGTGTTCAGCGCATTTTGGCCATATTCGTCCAGTTTTTCCTTATAATTTTCCTGTAATATACGGGCATAGCCATCTATGCCCCGCAGCGGTGCCCTTAAGTCATGGGATACGCTGTAACTAAAGGTCTCCAGTTCAGCATTGGCCTCAGAAAGGTTTTTATTTAGTTCATTAATTTCGTCTTTCTGTTTTTTTACTACAACGTGGCTAATACTTTCCCGCAGGTTCTGAGCAGCTTCAAAATCATAAGCTTCCCAGGCTTTGGCGGCACCGGAAACTTTTTCTGTCCATCTTTCAAAAGATTTTCGCGGGCTCAGGTATTCCACCCCGTCCTTTACATATCCGTTTTTTTCAGGATTTCCACCCCAGCTTACCGACTTTGTAGCCTCTGCTCTAAACCATATTAAATAATCCTGCTTTTCTTCCCCTATTTCTATACATAAAATTCCTGAAGCTTTATCTTTAAAATTCTCTGCCGGGGAATAGAATTTCTTAAGGCTTTTTGTCTGAAAAACTTTTTCTTTCCTTTCTGCAAGAAAATTGTGCAGCAGGCTCATAACCTCTTCTTCTGAAGGAGTACTGCCGGAAAGGCATAATTTACCCTGGTAATATATGGCCCCGCCGCTACATGCCACCAGGTCTGTAAACTTTGGCTTAAACTTCACCAAAGCTGCAGAAAGATCTGCCATGGAATTCATTTGCATGACGAGCTCTTTCCTAATTTTTTCAGACTGCTGTAATTTTTCCAGGAAAGTTTTTGTGGTTTTAAGGGCCAGCTTATTGGAAAATACCTGCGTTAAAAATCTACAGGACTGGCGCTGATGATAATTTATAAATTTAGGGCTGTTATGATGGCAGGCCAGTAACCCCCAGAGTTTTCCATTCAGGATAATTGCTGCCGTAAGGGAAGCTCCCACCTTCATATTCTGCAAATATTCAATATGAATTGGAGAAACTCCCCTTAATTCTGAACCCGAAATATCTAAAGGTTTATTGTTAATGGGGCTAAGTTCCGGCTGGATTGGGGAAGGTTTATATTGAACATCGCTGATAATGCGGACCCCCTGTTTCATAAAAATTTCCCGTGCCGGTTTGGGAATATCTGTAGCGGGATAATGTAAACCCAGCCAGCTCTCCATTCCATCTTCCTTAACTTCGGCCACCACTTCCCCATTCCATTCTTCATCAAACCGGTACATCATTACTCGGTTGTAGTTAAAAAGGTATTTTACCAGGGAAACTGCCTGCTGGCACATTTCTTTTACAGATCCGGTATTCCCAAGCTCATTAAGGATCTTGGTAAGCTGTTCCTGAAAAAGTACAGGATCTATAGATTCTCCAAAAGGCTCTATATCTATTACCAGGTTTTCTCCTGAAAGATGCGGGATTAAAAAGAAATTCTTATTTCTGAACTTAACTTCTTCTGGAAGCAGGGTTTCCCCGGAATTGAGTTTTTTCTGAAGGTTTTTCGTAAGATCTGAAGGTAAAATATCCGACAGATTTTTAGACAAGACTTCATCTAAACTGATGCCCAGGATTTTCCCAACATTATCACTGCATTGGGTGATTTCCATAGAATCCGGATGGCATACCAGAATTACCCCATGAGCCTGGGCCCGTGCGATAATATGGATAGGTTCCCGGTCGCAGTTTGTAACATTAACCTTTTCAGAATAAGAGAGCGTATTTGCGGCCATGTTATTTTCGTTTAATCTTGAAGTAGAAGGTGCTTCCTACTCCGGGCTGAGAGTCCACCCAAAGGCTCCCCTCATGCAGATGCACGATTTTTTCAACATGCGCAAGTCCTACTCCCGTACCTTCATATTTTTCCTCGGTTGGAACGCGATTAAATATGGTAAATATTTCCTTCTGGTCTTCTTCAGAAATTCCTATTCCGTTATCCATAACAGAGAACACCCAGTAGTTTCCCTCCTGATAGGCAGAAATCCTGATCTCGGGATCTCTGTCTTTAGCTTTGTATTTCAGGGCGTTACTAAGCAGGTTCTGGAAAAGAAGCCGCAGTTCCACCTCATAAGCCTTTACCTTAGGCAATGAGCCTACATGAACTCTTGCCCTGGTGTCCCTTATCCTTTTACCAAGGTCATATTTCACCACTTCTACAAGCTCCTTGGTATTCACCAGCGTCTTTTTGGTATTGCGCCCAATCCTGGAATGTTCCAGCAATGCTTTTATTTGATCTGCCAGCCGGTTAGAAGCCTCATCTATGTAAGAAATATATTCTTTCCCTTTGGCATCAAGTTTTTCAGCATATATTTTCCCTAGGATGTCGCTTCCAAACTTAATGGTACTCAGAGGCTCCTGAAGATCATGAGAACATATAGAAACAAATTGCTCCAAATCATTATTGGCGCGTTCCAAATCTGCTTTTTGCTCTTTTAATTCTTCCTGCGCCTTTTTAAGTGCTGAAATATCCACACAGGTAAACCTGTGGGTTACGCCATTACCATCACTATCTACTTCAATGGTTGAATTCATTATTACCGGAATAACTTCCCCGGATTTGGTGAGCATCTCCTGCTCTATATTTTTAAGTTCTCCTTTTTTTCTAAAGATCTCATTAAGCTTTAAGGCCTCTATCTGGGATTCGGCTTCATACAGATCAAAAAAGGGCTTGCCCACTATTTCTTCTTTATCTTCATACCCGAGTTTCTCCACGGCCTCCTGGTTGCACTGTACTACCAGTGAAGTAGATGGATCTATGCTAAAATGCATTACAGGGTCCTCTTCATAAAAAGATTTGAACCTTTTCTCACTGGCCAGCAATCTCTTACGGGATTTTTCAAGGTTTTCAATATCAATGAATGTCACCACCACCCCGCTTATTTTACCAGAAGAATCTTTATATGGGGAGATTCTCCTGAGAAAATTTCTTCCCTCTTTAGAGGTGATTTGTTTCTCAAGAGTTTTGCCATTTTTAAGGACCATTTTACAACGGGCAACCAAATTGCGTTTTCCAATATTGTCTGTAAAATGCTCTATAGGCCGTCCTTCATCTGAATTTATAAAGCTGAAATGTTCTTTTATAGAGGGCGTGAACTTTCTTATCCTCAAATTCCTGTCCAGGAAAATGGTTCCTATCTGGGTGCTTTCCAGCAGGTTGTTCATATCAGCATTCAATGCTGCCAGATCATCCATTTTTTGGATATTCTCTGCATTTACCGTATTAATCTCCTCATTTACACTCTGTAGTTCTTCATTGGTGCTTTGCAGTTCTTCATTAGAAGCAAGAAGTTCTTCATTAGCTGCCTGCAACTCTTCATTGCTGCTTTCAATTTCTTCCAGAGATTGCTGTAAATCTTCTTTGGTTTTCTTTAATTCATCTTCCAGCTCGGCAATATGGGTTTCAGTGCGGCTATCGGGGGTAGATTTTTCTACTTCCTTAACTTCAGAAATATCCACTTCTTTTTCAACAAAGGTCACTACAAAATTCAGCTCGTCATCAAGATGTTTCTGAATAAAAGGCTTAACTATAACATCCATGCTTTTAGTTTCTCCCTGATGCCCGTACACAGCGTCCCTGTAAATAGCTTTGGAGTTTTCTTTTCTAGCTTGTTTAATGGTGCTTAAAACAATATGTTTTACCTCTGCCCCCATCATATCTATGAGGTTTACAGAAAAACCGTTTACCGGCAGGTTCGCATATTTCCGGAATGCTCCAATGGCATGCAAAATATTATAATCTGAATCTACATAAACGCTTGCACCACCAAATTGATCCAGGATGGCTTCACTTAATTCATTAATAAATTTTGATTTACTATTTACTTCCACTCCTGAGGTGTTCTGTGTCTTTTTCTTTTCGGGCCTTTGAGGGGATACCCTGGAAGATGAAGAGCGTAAAGTTTCGCTTTGCAATCGCTTTCGCGGAAAAACGTTGCGGTAAATTTTCCATTTCCTGCTTACATCATCAAAGAATTCCCGGTGGGTATGTACGCTTTCACTGGTTCCTAAAACCAGGAAACCGTCCTCCTTTAGCCCGTAATGCAGTACATTAAGTGCTTTTTTCTGTATTGAAGGCTGGAAGTAAATAAGTAAGTTCCTGCATAAAACAAGATCCATACGGCTAAACGGAGGATTCTTAATCACATTATGCCTGGAGAAAATCACCATCCGCCGTATTTTTTCAACCACCTGGTAGCCATCTATGCGATTCACCAGATATTTTTCAGCAAGATTAGGCGCTATATCGGCAATAATACTTTCAGGATAAATTCCCTTGCTTCCAATTTCAAGATGCTTTTCTGCAATGTCTGTAGCAAAAATTTTAACTTCAACATTTTTCTCCTGGCGCTCCAGTTCTTCATTTATAAGCATCCCCAGGGAATATGCTTCTTCCCCGGTGCTACAGGCCACATCCCATATTTTAAGAATATCACCATCCTTTTTTCTACTTATAAGCTCCGGAATAACATCGTCTTCCATTATTTCCCATACCCGGGCATCCCTGAAAAATTTGGTAACTCCAATAAGAAATTCCCTGTAAAGGCAATCAATTTCTTCAGGATCAGATTTTAAGAGGTAGTAGTATTCATCCAGAGAACTACATTTGCATACATTTACCCTCCGTGCCACGCGCCTGGCAAGCGTGGAGTATTTATACTCGCTAAAATCAAGCTGGGTTTCCTGGTCTATAAGGTGCAGGATTTTACTAAGGGAATGCTCATCATATTCAATATTCTCTTCAGTATATTTTACCACAGAAGGCGCGTTGATAAAATTCTGCAGCTCCTGTCCCATTTCTTCTATAGGCAACACATAATCTACAAGCCCCGTGCTGATCGCACTTTTGGGCATGCCGTCAAATTTAGATTCCTCGGGATCCTGCACCATCACCATCCCGTCTTTTTCCTTTATGGCGCGTATGCCTCTGGTCCCGTCACTACCGGTTCCGCTAAGAATAATGGCAATAGCTTTTTCTGCTTTAAAATGAGCAAGAGATTCCAGAAATATATCTATGGGTAGATTTAATTTTTGATCCTTGGGCTTGTTAAGCAGGCGGAATTTACTCTCTTCCAGAACCAAATTATTAACAGGTGGGATCAAATAAATCTTTCCCGGTTCCATCTCTTTTCCATCCTCAATTTGTTCAATTGGCAATTTTGCTGATTTTGACAAAATTTCCCCCATCATACTTTTATAATCAGGAGAAAGATGTTGTATCACCACATAAGAATTGGTGTCTTCCTCAGAAATATTGCTGAAAAAAGCCTTTAAAGCCTCCAGCCCTCCGGCACTTGCTCCAACTGCAATTACCCTAAAGTCACCTACAGCATTTTCTGAATTTGAAACCTGTGAAAGAATATTATCATTTTTGGTCATGTGTCATGCGGATAATTCTCCTTTTGGAGGAGAATAAAATAAATATTAAAAATCAAAATTAATAGTTAAACCCAAGTGTTTAAAACAGCTTGCAAACTATTATGATTCTATTTCAAACAAATTTTGCGCCTTTTCCCAGCGAAGAATGGAATTTACCACCTTGCTTTCTTAAAATATCTTAACAAAACGGTAAATTCTATTAAATTTAGTTAAAACAGGTGAGGAGATGAAAAATTTAATATTCCTGTTCCACACTTTTTGAAATTGCTTTTGAGGAAAAATTTCCCGGTTTTAAAAAGAATCTTGCCTCGTATTAAGCCAGAAAAGTTCAGTTTAACGCAATCCAATAAAAATTTTAAGCATACAATTTTTCAGGTGGCTGCCATATTAGCATGTTTTTGGCAGGCCCTAAAGTTGAATTTAAAAACTCTATCTGTAATAACTTTTTTCAATCTGACTAAAATTTTTAAAACTCCATAAGATGATGAAGTGAGAAGAATTTTTCTCTCTTCGGATTAAAAACCACCCGGGAAGCATTACCAACGGCGGACTATCACTGCTTTACTTGTTTTTAATCTACTCCTTTATCCCTTTAAAGCATGGCGATTGTTATGTAATGGCAACAATTAATTTTCCGGTTTTCAAGGATTTATTTTATCTTAAAGCTTTGGAAACTCCTGCAAATTCAGGTGTTTTTGGAATACTCGCACGATGTTTGAACTTTATGGTGCAAATAAATAGGGCTTTAAAGCCTCAAATTAATTAACCAAATTATTTAGAATGAAAGTACTAGTTATCGGAGCAGGAAATATGGGTCTCACGTATGCTGAGGGCATGGCAAAATCCAGTATGTTAAACAGAAGAAATCTAATGATCTTTGATAAATCAGCAGAAGTCTTAACTACTTTAAGCAGTATTGATCATTTTGATGTTTTTGACAAAATTGAAGATTGCCTTCCGCAGGCCGATGTGGTATTTATAGCTGTTAAACCATATCACAGCGATGACCTTTTCTCAGAAATAAAACCTCTTGTAAACAAGGAACAGATCTTTGTTTCTTTAATGGCAGGGGTTACCATTCAAAAAATACAAAATGGCCTGGGGGTTAAAAAGGTAGTACGCTCTATGCCTAACCTGCCCGCACAGGTAGGAAAGGGTGTTACCTCTTACACCGCTTCAGAAGAAGTTTCCCGCGTGGAACTGCTTATGGTGAGAAATCTCCTGGATACTACCGGGGAATCTATAAAAGTGAAAAATGAAAACTTTATAGATGCCTCTACGGGAATTTCAGGAAGCGGCCCGGCATACGTATTTTACTTTATGCAGTCTATGCTGGAAGCGGCCCTTAAAATGGGCTTTTCCCAGCATGATTCCAAAGTTCTGGTAAGCCAGACCTTTGAAGGGGCAGTGGAACTTTTTAATCAATCTGATCTTTCACCAAATACCTGGATGGAAAGAGTGGCCTCTAAAGGCGGTACTACGCGTGCCGCACTGGATTCTATGGAAGACAATAATGTTAAGGAATTAATTAAGGAAGCAGCATACGCAGCATTCGACAGGGCTGTGGAACTTGGGAAAGAAGAATAAAAAATTATCTGTAAAACAAATAAAATGGATAAAAAAAGAATAGTTGTAAAGGTTGGAACCAATGTAATGACCAACAAGGACAACAGGATTGTTGGTCCTGTACTTAAGAACCTTGTAAGGCAAATTGCCACACTTTACGAACAGGATATTCATGTGGTGCTTGTGTCTTCAGGTTCTGCTATTGCAGGAAAAGAAATACTTGGGGATATCGCTATTAAAGATCCGTCCAAAAGAAGGCAGGTTTTCTCTTCTGTAGGACAACCAAGAATGATGCGCCATTATTACAGCATTTTTCACGATTACGGAATGCGCTGTGCACAGGTGCTGGCCACAAAAAGGGATTTTAGCCCCGGGATTCACCGTGAAAATATGATTAATTGCTATGAATCTTTATTATCTGAAGGGATTATTCCTATTGCAAATGAAGATGACGCGGTTTCTGTAACCATGTCTATGTTTTCAGATAACGATGAACTGGCCAGCTTGGTGGCAGAACTTATTGGTGCCGATTCCCTGATCATTCTTAGTGACACTGATGGTTTATATACCGGCCACCCAGATGACGAAGATTCAGAAAAACTGAATAAGGTAAAAGTAGACCAGAACGTGGAGAAATATGTGCAGGAATCCGGCAAAGGAGAAGGAGAAGGCCGTGGCGGAATGGAGTCTAAAATTAAAATTGCCAAAAGTACCGCCTCTAAAAATATCACCACTTACATCGCTAACGGTAAAAATGAAAATGTGATCTTAGATATTATGGACGGTAAACCGGTGGGCACAAAATTCACCGAGTAGCAAAAACGAATCAAAAAATTAAAAATATTAAGATGAAACTTTTAAATACAGAAATTAAAAATAACGTCCTGAAATCCATGATGCAAATCCTGGATAAAAGGCGAATCGAAATTATTGAAGCCAACAAGAAAGACCTGGAAGCTTTTAATAAAGATGATCAGGCCATGTACGACAGGCTGATTGTTGATGATAAAAAGGTAAACGGGATGATCCAGTCGGTTAAAGAAGTGATGGAACAGGACGACCCTGTGGGACAGGTAATCGAACACAGGAAACTGGACACCGGCCTGGACATTACCAACAAAACAGCTCCTTTTGGGAACATCATGATTATATATGAATCCCGGCCAGATGTAACTATTGAAGCTTCTGTACTTGCCTTTAAAGCAAACAACAAGATTTACCTGAAAGGTGGGAAAGAAGCCATTAACTCCAATAAAATCCTGGAAGAATGCTGGCATGAGGCGCTTGAGGAAAACAATATAGGGAAAGAATGGATCAAACTACTGCATATGAGCAGAACAGAGACCCAGGAATTCCTTAAAAATCCGCCGGAGCAATTAGACCTTATAGTACCGCGTGGAGGTGAAAGGCTTATCGCTTTTGTAAAAGAACACGCCACAGGAGCAGTGCTGGTTAGCGGTAGGGGAAATAACTTCCTTTATATTTCTGAAAATGCCGATTTTGAGACTGCCAAAAAAGTGATTCTTAACGCGAAAACCGATAAAATCTCCGGTTGTAACGCCTTAGATAAAGTATTGGTGGATAAAAACCTTCCGCAGTATGAAGAGCGAATTAAGGAGCTTGTTAAATTTATGGAAGAGCATAAAGTGGAAGTGCTGGTAGATGAAGAAGTCTCTAAAATTGCTACTTCCCAGTCTAAAGTTCCTTCTGAAGATACCTGGTATGAAGAATTCCTGGCGATGAAAATGGTTATTGGTAGTGTTGAAGGCCTGGACGCTGCAATTGAAAAGATCAATAAATATTCCGGCGGGCATTCCGCTTCTATAATTACGAAGGATAAAGATGAAGCGGTAAAATTCATGGAACAGGTAGACAGTGCTGCCGTGTATCACAATGCCTCCACCCGTTTTACCGATGGCGGCCAAATGGGTGTTGGGGCTGAACTGGCCATTAGTACCGATAAGCTTCACCATCGCGGGCCACTTGGGCTGAAGCAGCTTGTTACCAATAAATATTATGTTTTAGGTGAAGGCCACATAAGAGCTTAAAATCCTAAATTTTGAAACAAAAAAAGCCATCCGGTTTGGATGGCTTTTTTTGTTTTAAAAGTTAGCTTTTCAGGAATAAAATCAGAAAAGGCTGCCGGATTTGGACAGCCTTTTCCATTTAGGTAGATAAAATATTTAATATTTTATAATCTTCACAGGTTCACTTTTAAATTCTGACCCTCTGATCACTACAATATAAATTCCTCTCATTTCACGCCCGATATCGAAGTGATGCGTGTTTTTTCCTTCGGAAAGTTTAATATTTTCAGTTAACACCAGTCTTCCAAAGAGATTATAAACTTCTACGGAAGCTTTTTCTTTTTTTGCTGCAACAATTTCCAGGTTTACAGCCCCTTTTGTTGGATTTGGATTTGCTTTTACTTCCTGTATAATGACCGGAGCTTCATTACAACTCCCAAGAGAGCCCCCTTTTCTCAAAAATGCCGGAACTGCAGCTTTGGCAATACATAAGGATTTTCCATTAAAACAAACCTGCACTTTTTCATTCATACGACTATTTCCGCAGGAAACATCTTCTACATTTACAGTCACACTACCGGTAGCTGTGCATCCGTTTTCACCGGTCACTTCTAAAGTATAAGTCGTGGTTTCTTCCGGCGCGACTTCAATAGCAAGGCTGGTTTCACCTGTACTCCAGGAATAAGTATAACTTCCTGAACCTCCAATTATAGTCTCCGGCTTTAATTGAACTTGTCCTTCATCATATCCCTTATAATAGGTTTGGTCTTCAGGCATTTCAACAACAATAGCCTCATACTCTTCAATGGTGAATTCTGCTGAAGCCATACTCCCCAAAGCATCTTCTACTTCTACAGTATAAGTGCCGGCACTTAAACCTGTGATTGTTTGAGTAGTGGCACCATTGTTCCAGCTATACGTGTAAGGGGCAATACCACCTTCCACATTTGCGGTGAGCGAACCATTTTCAGCTCCGTTACAAATATTTCCCTGCCCTTCCACAGAAACGGAAAGCGGCTTTAACTGAAGCCTCACCGAAACCGGAAAATGGTCTGAAGCGGTGTAGGTATAATCACTGCTGTAAAATTCATAATGAACGCGTGCAGAGCCCTGAATATAGTTTTCATCCAGCTCATCGCTTACCGTAATATGGTCTATCACATCATTATTAAAGGCGTAAGACCGGTAGCCCTGTTCACTTAAAACAGCGGTAAGTACCGTATAATCTTCAGAATCATTAACATATTCAACATATGTGGAAACTGTTGTATTTACATCGGCCACAGTTTCATCCACATCATCATTATAATCCCCAAGGATCATTACATTCTTATCAGCATAATGAGCATCCAGGGAATCTTTTAATACCTCCACATCATATTTTCTCATTTCATACCGGTTAAGGGCACCATCACTACTATTGGCCCTGGCATGAAGCGCGATAAAGTTGATAATACTGGTTGCACCATTTATGGTAACATCGGCATTCATTAGAAATGGCAATCTCCCACTGGCATAAAAACGATCGGTTTCTGCAGGGTAATCTACAAGTAAATCGGCATCGCTCCCGTCATAAAACGGATGAAGCGAAGTAAACATGGCCCTTGTGGAATTTACAGAAACAGTTTCGGTTTTGTAAACAAAACCAACTTTTTGACCTCCGGGACTATCAGGATAAGAAGTAGCATCAGAAAGAATAAAATCGTAGCCCGGCATTTCCGAAACCATTTCAGCAAAAAGGGCTTCATCTGAAATTTCTTCAACCGCGATCACATCGGCGTCAAGGCCCAGCAGGATTTCCTTTACGGCTTCCTTTTGAACTTCATCTGAATTTTCACTGCCCGCAGCAGGAGAATTTGCTTCATCCCCAAACCACTCAATATTCCAGGTAGCCGCATCAAAAGTTAAATCTCTTGAAATATCTGAGCCTGGATATGAAGGGTCAAATTCTTCGGCACAAGGCAGGTCTGCTTCATTTCTTGGAAGTAACTGATTGATATCATTATATCTTCCTACCACTCCAACAACCTCGGCGCAGATTTCAGGCTGGGTTTTTCCAACCAATTCATCCACATCCCCGTCAATACGTAATTCCCCTGTACCGCTTTCATCAGAAACCTGGTAATTGGCATTTCCGAAGAATAATTGTCCCGGTTCAGGAAAAATCATATCGGTGATCTTTACCAGTTGCCCGCGAAAATTTTCCATTTCAGCAAGAGTGATGCTTACTGGTTCTACAGGATTTTCAGTAACACCTAAATATTCAACCGACTCTACATCTGAAATTTGTATCAACTCATTATAAACTGCCCTAACGCCGGTTACTCTTAAATTATCGCCTATTTCATAAAGGCCTTCTTCAGTAACCAAATCTCCAAAAATAGCGATTCCGCCGGTTTCATCCTGGATGTAGGCAGTGTTACCCAATTGATCTGAAACCGTAAGCGTTCCTTCCACAATAACTTTAGTGCCAATACTGGTTGCCCTGGCTTCTGCAATAGCTATAGGCTCAGTAATTTCCGGCTCTGGTTCAGGCTCAGGCTCTACCGGCCCGGAACCAAAAGACTGGTTAGTATTTACTTCTCCAAACGTACTTGCTATAGCTTCCTGCCAGGTAAAATCTTCATAATTTGTACCTGTTCCTTCCAATTGCAAAGAATAACCTGCCGGGGTAGAACTTGTTTCTTCTACTCCAATATCTGTACTTTCCATTCCTGCTGCAGGCCCTTCTAAAGGTGTAAATGTACCTTCATAGCTTAAAAACTGAATTACATTTCCTTCAGAATCTACTAAAGCAAGCCCGTCCGGACTTCCGTTTTGAATACCTTCAATAAAAAAAGCAAGCGTACCAAAGCCATTATCGAGATTTGGAATAACACCGCTTAAAGGCTGGCTTCCATAATCTTTTAACTGACTACTGGAGCCATTATAAAGCACTATACTATAACCAGTAAGATCTGTTCCCGCGGTTCCTGCAATCTCGACGCCTTCGTTAGAATCTGTACTCACATTGTCATAATGCAGTTCGTTAATGAATAATACAGGTTCCGGAGAAATAAAAGTTTGCCCGGTATTTACCTCCCCAAAAGTGTTGGCCGCTTCCGGAGCCCAGGTAAAATCTGAATAATAGCTGCCTTCACCGGTAAGCTGAAGGGAATAACCTTCAGGAGTACTACTGCCCTCTTCCACTCCTATATCGGTACTTTCCATGCCGGCAGCAGGACCTTCTACGGGTGTAAAAGTACCCTCATAGCTAAGAAATTGGATCACATCTCCTTCCGGATTTACCAGGGCGAAACCATCGGGGCTTCCGTTTTGGATGCCCTCTATTGCAAATTCCAGGGTGCCGTAACCGTTTTGCTGATTAGCAAAAGTTCCGGTAAGGTTTACTGTTCCATAAGGTTTAAGCTGACTGGAAGAACCATTATAAAGTAGTAAGGTATAACCCCCAAGATCTGTTCCTGCCGTACCTGCAAGCTCCACCCCTTCACCGGAATCTGAACTTACATTATCATAATGTATTTCATTTATAAAAACGATACCTTCTGCCGGAGATGGTTCCGGTTCTGGCTCTGGTTCAGGATCTGGATCTGTAACTTCTCCCCCAAAGTCCTGGTTTGCGTTAATACCCCCAAAAGTATTCTCCAGGGGTTCCTGCCAGGTAAAAGACGTGTACTCCTTCCCTTCTCCACCTAATTGCAGGGAGAAACCAACCGGAGTAGAACTGGTTTCTTCTACCCTTATATCTTCACTTTCCAAGCCTGAAGCCGGGCCGTTAAGAGCGGTAATGGTACCTTCATAGCTTAAAAACTGGATCACATTACCATCATTATCTACTAAAGCAAGCCCGTCTGGACTTCCGTTTTGAATGCTTCCGCCAGAAAATTCCAATGTGCCAAAACTTCCCTGCAAATCGGGAATAGTTCCTCCTAAAGCAATCTCTCCATAGGTTTCTGAATCGCTCCCGTTGTAAAGAACGATGCTCCACCCGGTGAGATCTGTCCCGGCGGGACCGGCCACTTCTACCGCTTCCCCGGTATCACCGCCATCATTATCATAATGAATTTCATTTATAAAAACGGACTGTGCCGCGGCAAAATTCATAAAAAAGCTGAAGCATAAGAAAATGCCCCAAAATTGTAATTTTTGTTTCATAACATGATTTTTATTGCCTGCAAGAAACAACAATAATCTATTTTCCTCTTTACCTTTTTATTAACAGCATGTTAACAGAGGGTAACGTAATTCCTTTTCTAAAGAGATTGTAACTTTTCACCCAAAATCCTGACTTACATAAAAAATCAATTTAAATGATGAAAAAAATTTTCTATGCCGTCGCGTTTTCTCTTGCGTTATATGGCTGTAAAACCACACAAAACACAATTACAGAAGAACCACCTGTTGTCGCAAATCTGGACCTGGTACATGTTAACAATGACCGCGTAATGGTAAGCGTAGATCCTCCTGAAATAACTACGGAAGAAACCGTTTTTTACATTCCCAAAACCGTACCCGGCACCTACTCCACCTCCAATTATGGAAAATATGCTGAAGATTTCGAGGCCCTTGATGAAAAAGGCAATGAAATGGAAGTAATTAAAATTGATGAAAACAGCTGGAGAATCCCGAATGCCAAAAAGCTGGAAAAAGTCACCTATCTTATTAATGATACTTTTGATATACAGGGAGAAGGCGGAATTTATTCCATGGCCGGAACCAATATTCTCGAAGATAAAAATTTTCTTCTGAATTTACATGGCTTTGTAGGTTATTTTGAAAATATGGAAGAGGATAAATACCGTCTCGAAATTTTAAGGCCTTCAGACCTTATTGCAGGAAGTGCTTTAAATGTAGACGAAACTTTAGATGCCGAGGTCTCCAATGCCAAAACAGATGTCTATAACCTCAACAGGTACTTTGAGGTGACCGATAATCCCATAATGTATGCCGCGCCAGATACTACCAGCTTTATGGCAGGTAATATGAAGGTATTAATCGATGTATATTCTCCTAATAATAAACATTCGGCGCAAAGCCTTAAACCCGCAATGGAGAAAATGATCAGGGCACAGAAAGATTTCCTTGGCGATATAAATAATACCGATAAATATGCCATTATTGTATATCTCTCTGCCACCCCTGGACAAAATGATGCCGGAAATTTTGGAGCGCTGGAACATCATACTTCAACTGTAGTGGTGATGCCTGAAACTATGGAGCAGCAGGCGCTTAACAAAAGTATGACCGATATCGTTTCCCATGAATTTTTCCATATTATCACTCCGCTAGGAGTGCACTCCAATGAGATACACTATTTTGATTACAACAATCCCAAGATGTCTGAACACTTGTGGATGTATGAAGGCGTGACCGAGTATTTTGCCAATCTTTTCCAGGTAAACCAGGGGCTTATAGATAATCAGGATTTCTATGACAGGATGAATGAAAAGATCAATACCGCCAAAAGGTTTGATGATACCATGTCTTTTACCGTAATGAGCGAAAACATCCTGGAAGATCCTTACCAGGACAGTTATTATAACGTGTACCAGAAAGGCGCGTTAATAGGAATGGCTTTGGATATAAGGCTTCGGGAATTAAGCGAAGGCCGCATGGGCGTGCTGGATTTAATGAAAAAGCTCACTGAACGGTATGGTAAGAATAAGCCTTTTGAAGACGAGGAATTAATTCCGGTAATTGTAGAACTTACCTATCCTGAAATTCAGGAGTTTTTTGATACCTACGTTAGCGGCACCACTCCCATCCCTTACGAACAGTTTTTTGAAAAAGTAGGGCTGGCACTAAGGGAAGATCAGGTGCCGGTAGATTACCTGCTAAAAGATCAATCTACTCCATACATCACCGTAAATGCTTCCGGAAATATCCTGGTAAGAAATGATATTGAACTGAACACCTTTTTTACTGATTTAGGGCTACAGGGTGGTGATGTAATAAGGGAAATTAACGGAGTGGCTTATACCCGTGAAAATATTTATGATCTCATTATGGCTTCGCAGGACTGGGCTGAAGGGGATCAGATCAAGGTTAAAGTAACCAGAAACGGGGAAGACGTTGTTCTTGAAGGCCCTGTTGTAGCCGCTAAGGCGCCTGGAATGCGCCTTACTGAAATTCCTAATGCCAGCAGCGAACAGATTGAACTGCGCCATGCCTGGTTAAAATCTTAGAATAACGGATTAAAATTTTCTAAAAAGCGGTAGTAGTCACTATCGCTTTTTTATTTTATTTATCAATGTATTTCTCCTAAATTGAAGATTTTTACTAACTCACTTTAGACCTTACGCCGCCCGATGGAAATTCCTATTTTACAGGATATTGTTGTAATTCTGGGATTATCGATCCTGATAATCCTTGCTTTCCAAAAGATAAAAGTTCCTTCTATCCTGGGATTTCTATTAGCGGGAATTATCGCCGGCCCCCATGCTTTTAATTTAATAAGTTCAAGCCACGAGGTAGAACTGCTATCAGAAATTGGCATTATTTTCCTGCTTTTTGTTATTGGAATTGAGCTTTCTTTAAAAGGGCTCGCCTCCATTAAAAGAACCGTGATCTTAGGAGGTGGTTTGCAGGTGGCAGGAACCATTTTGTTTACCACCCTGGTGGCGATGTTTTTTGGCCTTCCTCTAAATTCTTCCATCTTCCTGGGATTCCTGTTTTCTCTGAGTAGTACCGCAATCGTGCTTAAATTACTACAGGAAAAAGGAGAAATTACCGCGCCACACGGCAGGATTGCTGTGGCCATCCTAATTTTCCAGGATATTGTAGTGGTGCCAATGATGCTTTTTACGCCTTTACTGGCAGGAAAAACAAGTAATATCTTAGAAACCGTGGGAATTCTCACCGGAAAGGTAATTTTAGTGGGGATTGTAATTTTCCTTCTGGCAAAATACGTAGTGCCAAGGGTTTTTAAATGGGTGGTAAAAACAAAAAACCAGGAGTTGTTTATTTTAACGGTGGTGGTTTTTTGTTTTGCCATTGCCTGGCTAACCTCTTCGGTGGGATTGTCCCTTGCCCTGGGAGCCTTTTTCGCGGGGCTTATTATTTCTGAAAGTGACTACAGCCACCAGGCTACGGCCAATGTTTTGCCCTTCAGGGAAATTTTTATCAGCTTTTTCTTTATATCGGTAGGAACGCTTTTAGACCTGAATTTCTTTTTCCAGAACATTTTATACATTTTGTTGCTGGTGCTGGGCGTGGTTTTGCTGAAGATGATCGTGGTGGGAATTACCACATTTATTTTGAAATACAAGCCGCGCACAATTTTTATGACCGTTTTCAGCTTGTTCCAGGTGGGGGAATTTTCTTTATTGCTTTCAGGAGTAGGACGGGATAACGGAATAATTCCGCAGGGCATTTACCAGTATTTTCTGGCAATTTCTATAATTACAATGGGATTGACTCCTTTTTTAATTTCCTATTCCACAAAATTAACCTACGCTTTATTACAGGCGCCCATTTCTTCCGCAGTAAGAAAAAGATTGAACGCCATGCGAAAAACGGCAGAAAAAGATGAAGTTCCACAGGAGAACCTGCAGGACCATCTTGTGATTATAGGTTATGGCATAAATGGCGGCAATATTGCCAAGGCGGCAAAAAACGCAAATATCCCTTACCTTATTGTAGATATGGAACCGGAATCTTTTGACAAGGCCAAAGCAAAAGGAGAGCCGGTAGTTTTTGGTGATGCCACTAATCCCACCATTTTAAAACATATTCATATCCAGGAAGCACGGGTGGTGGTAATTGCCATTTCAGATCCCAATGCCACCAAGAAAATTGTAAGCAGTATAAGACTTTTCACTCAAACCGCGTTTATTATTGTAAGAACGCGCTACGTAAAAGAAATTGAAGAAAATATACGGCTGGGCGCAGATGAAGTTATTCCGGAAGAGTTTGAAACTTCCATCGAAATCTTTACCAGGGTGCTTAAAAAATATCTTGTGCCTTTTGATGAAATCCAGGAGTTTACAGACAGTATTCGCTCTTCAGATTATGCCATGCTTACTGCCATAAAAGGCAAACCACACAATCCCAATTTACAGCACCTCAATATTCCCAACAAAGAGATTGCCACGCTAAGTGTAAAGCAAAACAATAAAAATATTGTGGGGAAAAGTATTGAGGAGTCGGGAATGGGCAAAAATTACCGGGTCACAGTACTGGCTATAAAAAGACAAAACAAATATCTTACCGAGATTTCACCATCTACTATAATTATGCAGGATGACCTGCTTTACCTGTTTGGCAACCCGGGGAATATCAACCACATCAACAAAATGCTGTCTTATTAATCTAAACAATTGTTAAAATTTAAGGGGCTTGTCCCTCCGGTAATGGGGCTAATTTGTATATTGTTTTAAATACACCAGCCCTTAATTAAATTTACAACAATGTCTGTTCTACCTAGCGCTATGCTGCGTTACCAAAAATTCTTCAGTTTCATGCTAAAGTACTGGCACAGCGACCTCTTCCGCAGTACAGCATCACAAATGACGGAAAACAGGAGCGAAAAGCAGGAAAACCATTTTGATCAAAGCCCGGAAGAGCTTGTGGAAGACCTTAAAAAAATGGGGCCAACTTATATCAAACTCGGCCAGCTGCTTTCCACAAGGCCAGACCTGTTGCCCGATGCCTATCTTCAGCAATTAGCCAGCCTACAGGATAACGTACCGCCTATCCCCTATGAAGAAGTACACCGGATAGTTGAAGAAGAGCTGGGAACCCGCATTTCCAAAGCATTTAATACTTTTGAAGAAAAACCTTTAGCCAGTGCTTCCATAGGGCAGGTACATCATGCTACTTTACGCTCCGGCCAACCGGTAGCAGTTAAAGTCCAGCGGCCGGGCATTCGCCTGAAATTCCTGGAAGACCTTGATACATTAAAAGAACTGGCGCATCTTGCCGTAAAACATACCGAAACTGCCAAGAAATATTCTTTTGAACAGGTACTGGAAGAATTGAGGCACATCTTGCTGCAGGAACTGGATTATACCCGGGAAGCGAAGAACCTGGAGACCCTGGGTGAAAACCTTCGGAAATATGAACATCTTATCGTGCCACAGCCGGTTAATGACTATTGCTCCGGCAAAATTTTGACTATGGAATTTATCCAGGGAAAGAAAATTACCAAACTTTCCCCTCTCAAACAACTGGAGGTAGATTATAGCCCCTTAGCAGATGAACTGGTCCAGGCTTACCTGCAGCAAATCATCAATGACGGGTTTGTACATGCAGATCCGCACCCCGGGAACGTGCAGTTTACCAGTGATGATAAAATTGCGCTTATAGATCTTGGAATGGTTGCCAAATTTACGCCCCAGCTACAGGAATATATCCTGCAGTTGCTTATTTCCATAAGCACCAGCAATGGTACTGAAACTGCAAAAATCCTGCTTAGGATGAGCAAATATAACGATCTGGCCAACGTGGAGCTTTTTAAAAAAACCATTAGTGATCTTATAATGGATAGCGAGCACAGTACCGCCAAGGATATGCAGACGGGACGCCTGCTCATTCAGCTGAACAGGCTGGCGGCCGAATGTAGCATTCACCTTCCTGTGGAAATTAATATTCTGGGGAAAATTTTGCTGAATATGGACCAGCTGGTCGCCATTCTTGATCCAGATTTTGACCTGAAAAAAGCCATACAAAAGCATGTGCAAAAGATTATGCGCAAAAAAGCTTATGAAGAGCTGAAGCCCGAAAACTTCTTTTCCATGTTGCTGGAATCTAAAAAGCTTGCTGAAAATATGCCGGAACGCCTGAATAAGATCTCTGAAAACCTGGCAAACAATGAGCTGAAAATACAAATAGACGCTATTGATGAAAAACGGGTAACAGACGGCTTCCAGAAAGTAGCTAACCGCATTACATTGGGGCTCATTATTGCCGCCACCATTATTGGTGCAGCCATGCTGATGCAGGTACCATCCAGTTTTACCATTTTTGGATATCCCGGCCTTGCCATTCTTCTGTTTTTACTGGCTGCTGCAGGTGGCATCATTTTAAGTTATATCATCATCTTTAAAGATGAAAATTTAAACAACAGGAAATAGCTAGAATCAGGAAAACGCAAGATCAAATCCTGCCTTGGCCTTGTGGTTTTGTTCCATTAGAAGTATTTTTCGGCTCAAATTTAAAAATCGAACTAATGAAGTACTTCGCCAAGCTTTTTATTCTGCTATTTTCAATTACAACTTTCGCTCAGGCGATAAAAATTCCCCTGGACACCACAGTGGTTACCCAACATTCGGTTAAAATTAAAGGCCAGAATATTAACTATTCCGCCACTACGGGAATGCAGCCGGTTTGGAATGAAGACGGAGAGCCAATTGCCAGCCTTTATTACACTTACTATAAAAGAAGCGATATCAAAAATACTGAAAACCGACCTCTAGTTATTTCTTTTAATGGAGGCCCCGGCTCTGCTTCGGCCTGGATGCATATTGCCTACACCGGGCCAAGATTGTTGAAAATTGATGACGAAGGATTTCCCATACAGCCTTACGGAATTAAAGAAAACCCATATTCTATTCTGGACGTGGCAGACATTGTATACGTAAATCCCGTTAACACCGGGTTTTCGCGGCCTATTCCAGATGCTGAGGGCAAAGTGGACCGTGAGAAATTCTTTGGCGTTAATGCTGATATTGCCTACCTGGCAGAATGGATAAATACTTTTGTTACCCGAAACAGCCGCTGGCTATCTCCAAAATACCTTATTGGAGAAAGTTACGGAACCACCAGGGTTTCCGGGCTGGCACTGGAACTGCAGAGCAGCCAGTGGATGTATCTTAACGGGGTGATACTGGTATCTCCCACAGAACTGGGTATAGAACGTGAAGGCCCTGTAGAAATAGCCAATCGTCTCCCTTATTTTGCCGCTGCAGCCTGGTATCATAAAGCTTTGCCTGCCGAACTTCAGCAAAAAGAGCTGGAAGAATTATTGCCTGAAGTGGAAAAATATGCTGTTAATGAAGTTTTACCGGTACTGGTAAAAGGAGGATTTGCAGAAGAATCCAGGCGGGAGGAAATCGCTGAAAAAATGGCCTATTATTCGGGAATTTCAGAAGAGGTTATCCTTCAGAATAATCTTGAAGTGCCCATACGGTACTTCTGGAAGGAGCTGCTCCGCAATAAATCTGGTTACACTATTGGAAGGCTGGATTCGAGATATTTAGGTTTGGATGAAAAAGAGGCTGGCGATTCTCCTGATTATAATGCCGAGCTTACCTCCTGGTTACATTCTTTCACTCCGGCCATTAATCATTATTTACGGGAAGAGCTCAATTTTAAAACAGATTTAAAGTATTTCATGTTTGGACCGGTACATCCCTGGGACAAGTACCAATGTTATTGAAGGTTATAATATACAAATGAAAGGGAATTTTAATACTGAAGGTAATCGCATGAATTTAATTTATGATCAATGGAATTCTAACACTGAAGCCTCGCAATTTATAAGCCTTGATGACCTGAGCTTAATGCAGGAAGAGGTAGAATGGAGCTTTGATTTTTCAGTTGATGGCGAAGAATTGCTTTTTGATTTTGATCCTTGCGGGCCTTTAGAATTTTGTGTAGGTGAATTAATCTTAAATCGTGTTACTGAATCTTCATAGCATAAGCCAGATTCCCGGCCCAAAAAAGATGCACCTCTAAAAATGCTGAATTTTGATCTTAAAACCTCACAGGTTTGGAACACCTGTGAGGTTAAAATCATCACTTCAGAAGATAATTCTTAAGCTCATCATAATCACTTATTTGATGGGCTTTTTTCCTTTTATTCAGGATACCTTCAATAGCAGCTGGAATTTCAACTTTTTTATCTATTACCTCTTCCACAGTCTCCAGGAATTTAACCGGATGAGCGGTTTCAAGAAAGGTCCCGTGGTAATTTTTATGATCTTTCAGAAACATCTTTAAGCCTAAATATCCTACCGCCCCATGAGGGTCCATAACATAGCCGGTTTTTTCATACACTTCATTAATGGCCATTTTCGTGGCAAGATCATCAAAACTATAAGAAGAAAGGTACTTTTTAAGGTTTCCGAATTTATTTTCGAACAGTTCCAAAACCCTTACAAAATTGCTCGGGTTCCCGACATCCATCGCATTGGATATGGTTTGGACGCTATCCTTTGGCTCATATTTTCCATGTTCAAGGTATCGCGTTACCACATTGTTGGCATTATTTGAAGCCACAAAATGGGCTATTGGCAATCCCATTTCCCGAGCCAGCATCCCGGCGCAAATATTCCCGAAATTCCCGCTGGGCACTGAAAAGACCAGTTTTCTTTTCTGCTCTTTTAGCTGCTTATATGCCAAGAAATAATAAAACATCTGCGGAAGCCATCTGGCCACGTTAATCGAATTTGCAGAAGTCAGCTGCCTTTTCTGCTGAATTTCATCATCCAGAAAGGCTTTTTTAACCATATCCTGGCACTGGTCAAAAGCGCCATCTACTTCCAGCGCGGTAACGTTCTGCCCTAAGGTCGTCAATTGTTTTTCCTGGATTTCGCTCACTTTTCCTTTGGGATAGAGAATCACCACATCTATCCCGTCAACTCCAAGAAATCCGTTAGCTACCGCGCCGCCGGTATCGCCAGAAGTTGCCACAAGAACCGTGAGTTTATCAATTTTGCCTTTTTCCACAAAGTATCCAAGACTGCCCGCCATAAACCTGGCCCCCACATCTTTAAAGGCAAGTGTGGGACCATGGAAAAGTTCCAGGCTGCCAATGTTCTCCTCTACCGGCACTACCGGAAAATCAAAATCCAGGGTTTCGGATATAATTTCTTTAAGCCTGTTTTCCGGAATTTCCTCTCCCACATAATCTTTTATGGCTTCAAACCCGATTTCTGTTTTATCCAGAACCTGGATTTCCTCGAAAAAGCGCGGTGGCAACTTATTTATTTTCTGCGGAAAATAGAGGCCTTTATCAGGCGCCAGCCCTCTTACCACGGCATTTTCAAAATTCGTCTGGTGTTCCCTGTTATTTAAACTGAAGTAATTCATGATAATATTTTTATTCCGTGGGGATTGATTTCAGAAAGATGCAACTCAAAATCTATGGCCTTGGATTTATAAAATTCCTTAATTGAAGATTTTACTTTTTCAGCAACTTCATCTCCCCTGCACATGGCATAAACCGAAGGCCCGGAACCTGAAATCCCAAATCCCAGCGCGCCGTTTTCAGCAGCTATTTTCTTCAGCTCATCAAAATAAGGAATGAGAATGGAACGTACCGGTTCTACAATTTCATCCTGAAGGCTTCGGCCAAAAAGCTCATAATCCCTGGTATAAAGGGCGCTTATTAAGGCTCCTAAATTTCCCCACTGCTTAATTGCCTTTTCTAAGCTAACGCTTTGCCTGAGGATAGAGCGGGAATCTCTGGTTTTAATTTCAATTAGAGGATGAAGCACCACCACACGCAGCTCTTCCGGGGTGGGCAGGCTTATCACTTCCAGGGGTTCGTAGCTTTTTACAAGGCTAAAACCTCCTAAAAGCGCCGGCGCAACATTATCTGCATGCGCATTGCCACTGGCCAGCTTTTCACCTTCCATGGCAAAAGGAATTAATTGGGACGCGGTAAAGGGGTCTCCCATAAGTTTATTTACAGCAAAAACCGCCCCGGCAGCACTGGCGGCACTACTGCCAATCCCGCTGCCCGCCTTTATTTTTTTTTCAATTTCAATATCAAAGCCTTGTGAGCTTTTTAACGTGGAAAGAATTGATTTAGCAGCCACTCCGGCCACATTTTTACCGGTTTCCATGGGTAAATTCTGTCCGATAATTTTTGTAATTCTTATTTCCTGAACATCATTTTCCCGAATAGTCATTATATCCCCCACATTATCCAGGCAACATCCCAATACATCAAAGCCACAGGACAAATTTGCCACAGTTGCAGGGGAAAAAATTTTTATCTGGCCCATAAAGTTATTTTTTTCCTATTCTTATTACATCGGCAAAGATTCCAGATGCAGTAACCTCTGCCCCGGCACCGGCTCCTTTAACAATTAATGGTTGCTCACTATACCTGTCTGTAAAAAACAGCACGATATTGTCACTCCCGCTAAGATTGTAAAATGGATGGTCGGCTCTTACCTGCTGCAGTCCTACTTTAGCTTTTCCATTTTCCAGTTGGGCCACATACTTTAACTGGGCATTATTTTCTTCTGCATTTTTGAATATTTCCTGAAATTTAGGTTCGTCCTGCTTCAACAGTTTAAAAAAGGCTTCGTTACTTTCAGAATTCAGGCTTTCTTCAGAAAGAAAATCTTCGCGTTCTATATCTTCAAGTTCCATTTTGAGTCCGCTTTCCCGGGCAAGGATCAGTATTTTCCTGGCTACATCTACCCCGCTCAGGTCAATTTTAGGATCAGGTTCTGTATAACCTTCTTCCATGGCCATTTCCACAGTTTTATAAAAAGGATCTTTCGCCTTATAGGTGTTGAACACAAAGTTGAGACTGCCCGAAAGCACTGCCTGTATCTTTTGAATCTGGTCTCCTGAAGCCATCAGATTTTTGAGGGTGTCGATAATGGGTAATCCCGCGCCCACGTTGGTTTCGTATAAAAAAGAGGCGCCATATTCCCTGGCCAGGTTTTGCAGTTGCTGATAATTCACAAAATCATCGGCACAGGCAATTTTATTGCAGGTTACCACAGAAATGGAATTGCCAAGATATTCTTTGTACCATCCGGCAATCTCGGCACTAGCAGTATTGTCCACAAAAATGCTGTTACGCAAATTCAGGGTATTTATTTTATCAAAAAATTCCTGCTTGTTGGCTTTTTCTCCATTTTCCAGCAGTTCCTGCCATTTTTCCAAATCTATACCTTCTTCATCAAAATACATTTTTCGAGAATTGGAAAGTCCCAGTACCCGCACCTTCAGCCGGAGTTTTTCCAACAGGTAATTTTCCTGTTTTTTAAGCTGGGCGAGTAATTTACTTCCCACATTTCCCACACCTGTAACAAAAAGGTTGAGCTCTTTTGAAGGCACCTCAAAAAATTGCTCATGCAAGGTGTTTAATGCTTTTTTGACATCTTTTTTAGCAATAACGGCTGAAATATTCCTTTCTGAAGAACCCTGAGCGATCGCACGAATATTAATATTATTGTTCCCTAAAGCACTGAACATTTTACCGCTAAGGCCGTGGTGGCTTTTCATGCTGTCCCCTACAAGGGCAACAATGGCCACGTTCTCTTCAATTTGGACTGGTTTGATCTTTTTATGTTCAATTTCAGCTTCAAAAGCGGCATCAAGCGCTTCTTTGGCAGCTTCAGCTTCGTCATCTTTTACCGCTATACAAATACTATGTTCTGAAGAAGCCTGGGTGATTAATACCACGTTTATATTTTCCTGGAACAAAACTTCAAAAAAGCGCTTGGAAAAACCGGGAATACCAACCATTCCAGAGCCTTCTATATTCAGCAATTTGATAGAATCTATATGAGTGATGCCCGTTACCCACCGAAAATTTTCTTTGCTGGACCTGGAAATAACAGTCCCCTCTTCTTTAGGTTTGAAAGTATTTTTTATGTGGATCTTAATTTGCTTATCCAGCAGTGGCTGCAAAGTAGGCGGGTATAAAACCTTGGCACCAAAATGCGAAAGCTCCATGGCTTCTTCGTAGGAGATATTTTTTAGCGGGTATGCCTGCGGAACCAGACTTGGATTGGCCGTGTACATCCCGTTTACATCGGTATAGATTAAAACCTCATCTGCTTCCAGGGCACCGGCAAAAATAGCAGCCGTAAAATCTGATCCGCCGCGGCCTAAAGTGCTTGGAACCCCCTGACTTGTCTTTGCCACAAAACCAGGCACCACATAAAGCTCATTACTTGCCTCTTTAAAGAAAGCCTTAATATTAGCGTAAGTCTCTTCATAATTCACCTGCACCTTTTCGTTCACATTCCTGCAAACAATAATCTCTCTCGAATCTACAAACCCCACATTTATATTGAGACTTTTAAAGTATTCTGTTATAATAAGAGAAGAAAGAATTTCTCCAAATCCAGAAACCACATGCCGGGTTTTATTGGAAAGTTCATTTAGCAGATAAACGCCTTCATAAAGTGTTTCCAGGCGGTTAAACTCGGTTTTTACCCTGCTCAAAATAGCGCTTTGAGCTTGTACGGGAATTAATTCCTTTACCGCATCCAGATGTCTTTTTTCGTTTTTTGAAAGGATTTCTTTATAAGAATCGTCTTCTACAGAAGCCAGTTCAGCCATTAACAAAAGATCATTTGTTACGCCTCCAAAAGCAGAGAAAACGGCAATTGTTGAATCTTTTTTTAAATGTTCCTGAACAGTCTCAGCTACTAATTTAATACGCTCGGGAGATGCTAAAGAAGAACCTCCAAATTTTAAGATATTCATATTTTTTGAATATGTATTTATTTTGAAAAATGAATTTTAATTTACCAGGTACAGGTACGGACGGAAGTTTATATACAATTACCCCAAAGGGGTAATGCCAGTAATAATAATCATAGTAAAAATACCGTGTGCAGAGATTGCGGTGAAAATAGAAAGAATACTATGTGCTTTTATGGTTCGCATTATTTTGGCTAAACTGCTGATAAAAGTATATAATTTTAGATGTAAAAAAAACAAAATTAAATAATTTGATTCATTATTATGATTTTCTCATTATGAGCAAAAAAAAATACCTGATCTGCAACGAGATCAGGTATTCTGTAATTTATTCGGAATAAGATATTAAAGGCCACTAATATAGCTTCCGTAGAGATCTTTAAATTGTACGCCCTGTGAAAACCTGTGTTTGCTAAGCTTTTTGTACTCCACAAGCCCCCAAAGCAAAAATTCTTTATAGAAGTAACTATCTTCTTTGCTAATTTCCGGCTGATACTTTTTCATTAAATCATTAAGTGGCCTGATAGAATCAAGTTTTTCCTTGTATTCCTCATCGGGAAGATCATCTGGCAGTTCAAAACCGCTCTGTTCAAAAAACCATTCTACTAAATCATCGTAAGGACTCTTATCTTCTGCTTTTTGAAGCTTTTCGATCTTCGGAAAATAATTTGGAAAGAGGGTTTTCACCGCATCTCCTATAAGTTCCATCGCTACAGCGGCAGCTCCTTCCTGTTCTCCCTCATAAACCAGTTCTACTTTACCGGTAATAGATGGAATTACTCCAAGGAAATCGCCAAACCTAAGTAGTGTTTTATCATCTTCAGCTTTCAGGCTGCGTCTTTCCGCCGCGCTTAGCAAATTTTCATAAGCAGTAATACTCATACGCGCACTTATCCCACTTTTCTCGTCTATAAATTCGCTGTCACGAGCTTCAAAGCTTATTTGTTCCAGCAAGTCTTTTGCAAGTTCCGGAACGTACACCAGCTCTGCCTGCCGGCTATCCAGTTTTGCTTCCTGCTGGGTGATGGTTTTCGCAATTTCAATAGTTTCAGGATAATGAGTGAGAATCTGGGAACCAATCCTGTCTTTTAACGGCGTCACAATGCTTCCCCTGTTGGTATAATCTTCAGGATTCGCCGTAAAAACAAATTGAAGGTCCAGTGGAAGCCTTAACTTAAATCCCCTAATCTGGATATCCCCTTCCTGCAGAATATTAAACAAGGCCACCTGGATGCGTGCCTGCAAATCTGGCAGCTCATTAATTACAAAAATACTTCGGTTAGCCCTTGGGATCATTCCGAAGTGGATTACCCGGTCATCAGCATAACTAAGCTTTAAATTTGCCGCTTTTATGGGGTCTACGTCCCCTATAAGATCGGCTACCGTAACGTCTGGGGTGGCCAGTTTTTCATAAAATCGTTCTTCCCTATGTATCCATGAAACAGGAGTATCTGCTCCTTTTTCTTTAATGAGCTCTTTGGAATAGCGCGACACGGGGTTTAACGGATCGTCATTAATTTCAGAACCTTCCACCACCGGAATGTACTCATCCAGCAGGTTTACCATTAATCTGGCAAGACGGGTTTTAGCCTGGCCGCGCAAGCCCAATAGATTGATATTGTGCTTTGAGAGGATTGCGCGCTCCAGTTCAGGAATTACGGTATTGGTATAGCCATGGATTCCTTCAAAAGCAGATTCATCATTTTTAATTTTTGAAATAAGATTCTGCCTGAGTTCTTCTTTTATGCTTTTACTCTTGTATCCGGCATCTTTTAATGCGCCGAGTGTTTTTATATTTTCAATATTCATGCTTTTTCTTTTTTATCCTCTGATTCTTTTTTTTCGGTTTGCCTCATAATCTTCAAAGATCATTTCACCAAGGCCTTTTAATCCGGTATAGAAGGCTTTTCCCTGGTTTGCCTGGGTAAATTCCCGCACAAATTGCGTAAGATATGGATCCTGGGCAATCATAAAAGTGGTAATGGGAACGTGCAATTTTCTCGCCTGCCTTGCTGCATTATAACACTTGTCTACAATATAAGGATCAAGCCCCATACTGTTTTTATAATAAGAACCATCTCTTTCCCTTATACAGCTTGGTTTCCCATCGGTAATCATAAAAATTTGCTTATTGGTATTTCTTTTTCGCCTAAGCAAGTCCATAGCCAGCTGCAAGCCAGCCACGGTATTGGTATGATAAGGGCCAACTTTTAAATAAGGCAAATCTGCAATTGATATTGGCCAGGCATCATTCCCAAAAACCAGAATATCCAGGGTATCTTTGGGATACCTAGTAGTAATAAGTTCAGCTAAAGCCATAGCGACTTTTTTTGCGGGAGTAATTCTGTCTTCCCCATACAGGATCATACTGTGGCTAATATCGATCATGAGCACGGTGCTCATCTGGGATTTATAGTGAGTTTCTTCAACCACAAGATCATCCTGGGTCATATTGAAGTCTCCGGCGCCATTATTAATCTGGGCATTCCGCAAACTTTCAGTCATAGAAATACTGTCCAGAGAATCGCCAAACTGGTATCCTCTATAGTCGCCGGTATGCTCATCTCCCCTTCCTGTACGATTTGTACGGTGATTTCCAGAGGTTCCTTTTTTGAGTTTTCCAAAAATCTGATCCAGGGCCTGCTGCCTTATCGCTCTTTCGGTTTTGGCAGTAATTACCATGCCGCCTCCTTCATCAGGATCTATTTCTTCCCTTATGTAGCCTTTTTTCTTAAGGTCTTCTATAAAATCATCCAGGGTGTAGTCCTCATCTGTAAGCTTATACTCCTTGTCCAGTTGTTCAAGCCAGTCCAAAGCCTCATCTAAATCTCCCGAAGTATGGGTGATTAATTCCTTGAAAATCTCAAAAAGCTTTTCAAAAGGGGTTTTTGAAGGTTCTTCAAATTTTTTGAAAACGAACCCTCTCCTTTCCATTTCGTTTTTCTTCTTCATGTCTTAAAAGTAATGTATTTTGAACAGAAGATGAAATACAATTCTCATGAACAGGATTTAATTTTTTGTTAATCCCAAAATCGGATTTCTTCTCATAACAATTTCAGAAGATCCTTAAAAAAAAAGACCAGTAAGTAAAAATATTTTAGAAAATCCTTTATTTTTAAAAACGAAGTAGAACATAGTAAATTATTCAAATGGAACCGGAACAAGCGGTTACAATTTAAAGAAGGAGAAATTTATCATTTGGCCTGGAGGGACCTACGTTATTATTTTCTTAAAAGCTTTAAAAATTTAAGTATTAAAGGGAAATTTGAAAAAATTAATCTTTATGCATAGATATTTAACCGTTCTTCTTGTATTCTTTATATGTTTTTCCTTAAGTGCTCAAAATGGAACTTCTCCATATAAAACAGATTTCTGGAAGGATGGAGCATGGGTAACCGGGGGAGTTGGATTAAATGTCCTGGGAGTTCTTATGATTCAGAATAAAGATAATCTTTCCACGGCTGATCTTGAAGCACTTAACAGGGAGGATATTTGGGCTGTAGACCGGTGGGCTGCCGGAAATTATTCTAAAAGTGCAGATGAACTTAGTTATATTCCATTCTATGGTTCCTTTGCCCTTCCCCTTTTGTTTTTAAGCAGTAGGAATGAAAGGAACAATTTTGGACAGATCTCAGTACTTTTTATAGAAACTATGGCAACTACCGGCGCAATGTTTACCATAACAGCTGCGCTGGTAGAAAAAAGCCGCCCACTGGTATATAACAAAGGGCTTTCTGAAGAAGACAGGTTAGATAGTGATGCTCAACGTTCATTTTTTGCCGGGCATACAGCTGCCACAGCGGCAGCCACTTTTTTTGCGGCAAAAGTTTTTCAGGACTTTAATCCTGATTCTGCTGCATTGCCATATATTTGGACTGGTGCAGCAGCTATTCCTGCATTTGTTGGATATCTAAGAATAGATGCAGGGAAACATTTTCTTACCGATAATTTGATAGGATTAGGAATAGGTGCCGCCTGCGGAATTCTTATTCCTCAACTGCATAAAAAGGAAAATAAAAATTTGGAAGTATATCCAACAGTTCAATTTAATATTAATGGTTCCGGAATGAACTCCAGAGGCCTCGGCATTTCATACCGGTTTTAAAAAGATCTCCCCTATGAGAATAACAGAAATAATCCTATTATTCTTTTCTTTTTTAATGATTATCCCGAGCCTGGCTTCCTTAACCAGATTTGATCAATGGTGGATCCGGGGATTCGATTTTCCCAGGGTACAAATAAGCTTTTTAATATTAATAGTAATAGTTTTCTCAATATTCTCTTACTCTTTTGAGGAAACCTGGCATTTCATAGCTGTTGGCATTTTAGTTCTCAGCCTTTTTTATCAACTGAAGAAAATCTTTCCATTTACCCCAATGGCAAAAAAGGATGTTTTGGAATTTGCGGGAGACGATCCCGATGCCACCCTCTCTATTTTGGTGAGCAATGTGCTAACTCCAAATAAAAAGTATTCAGAACTTTTAAAGTTAGTAAGAGAAAGGGATCCTGATATTTTGCTCACCCTTGAAACTGACAAAAAATGGGAAAAGGAGCTGGCTGTTTTGGAAAAAGATTATCCATATACGGTTAAAGTACCACAGGATAACCTCTATGGAATGCATTTGTATTCAAAATTAAAGCTTGAAGAAGAGCGGGTAAGGTTTATTGTTCAGGATGACATCCCTTCTATTGACGGCTACTTAAGGCTCAGGAATAAGCGCAGGATACGCTTTCACTGTCTGCACCCCATGCCCCCCAGCCCAACAGAAGCTGATACCTCTACCAACCGGGATGCCGAATTGCTTATGCTTGGAAGGGATATTAGGGTAGATAAGGAACCGGTGGTGGTCTTTGGTGATTTAAATGATGTCGCCTGGTCCCGAACCACCAGATTGTTTAAGAAATTGAGCCGATTACTGGATCCAAGGGTAGGGAGAGGCTTTTTTAATACTTTTAATGCTAATTATAAATTGTTGCGTTGGCCCCTGGACCATGTTTTTCATAGCAACGATTTTACTTTAATCGATATTGCCAGTGAACGCAACATAGGCTCTGATCATTTCCCTATGTACATAAAACTAAACTATGAACCGCGGGCTGAGCTTATCCAGGAAGAACCTGAGGCTGAAGAAGAGGAAAAAGAATGGGCTGAAGAGAAAATTGAAGATGCCAATCCGCGAGAAAAGGCGGTTTAATAAAGTTTTTTGGAAAGCTTCACTCCCGCCCCTATGTTTGCGGGAGCATCGGAAATAAAATCGGCTCCCAACTGCACATCTATAATAAAGTTATTGAAGTTATAGACTTCAGCATCCAGAAAAGTTGAGAAGATGGTATTATCCAGTTCTTGATTTCCTTTATACCCGTAATTGAGACGGTAACTCATCACTAGCTTATATAAATATTCATTAAAAGCCATTCCTGTTAAGGCTAAATGATGAGCAACCAGGGTATTATTATAAACCCTTGTCCTTTCTTCATTCATTGTAATATAGGGTACACCAATAACCTTGTGCTCGTAAGTCCAACCAGACTTATAAAGGTTATGAACAAAATAATTATCTTCTCCATCCGTGGTACCACTGCCCCTGCTTTGGTCTAAAGTATAATATAGCTCATACATAATGGCCTTTACCCAGGCTTTTTCAGATAGTTTATAAGTGTCTTCAATATACACGCCGTACCTGCCATCGGGGGTATTGTAAAGCATTCTTCCTGAGCCATCTTCAAAAAGATGATTGTAGACTAATTTTATTTGATATTCATCAATTTCGGTGTCCAGTTTTACTTCATATACTCCTATTTGGTTGCCCGCAGCGTTTTCCTCCCGCCCTTCCACATCGTCCTTTAAGCCTAAGAATACGTTTATGTAATCTTTAAAGCTGGAGTTAAGTTTTCCATATTCCGGAGAGGTACCGGCCCATTGTACATACTGCTGTAAACCGGCAGAAAGTTTAAAATTACCAGAAAATTTATAAATTAAATTGAAACTTTTATGATGAACCCTGGTATCTTTTACAAACCGGTCATCGTCCATAATATATTCTGCATAAGAAGCTGTAAATCCCAGACCTCTATTATTTGCTATAAATATTGGCCTGGCAGTCTCAATGCTAATTCCAAGGAGTGGCCTGGAATTCAGGGACCATGCCATATTTTTATTGGTTGCGCTGAGCCCACGATATAATTCCTCTTCCTGTTTTCTTCCAGCAGTAGCTTTTAACCAGGAATTTTGGAAACGAATATAAGATTCATCAAACCGCAGCCTGTCTACATATCCATCCTGGAATAAAAAGCCCATCCCTACTTCCAGAAAAGCCTCATTATTAAAGTAGTTTCTGGCAATACCATTAACCCAGGTAGCAAAATTTGCAGTTTCATCTAAACGCCCTCTTTTGTTTGTATGCAACCAAAACGGTGATTCTTCACCTGAGTATGCGTTCCCAAAACCATTTAAACTTAAGTCATATTCTAAATCCTGACCAGAGGCCAGGAATATGAAAAAAGAAAAAAAGAGATTCAGGGCAATTTTATGAAACTTCATAGAATAAATGAAAAGTCCGTTATACGGAATAGGTTGCGATCAAAATTATGTAATTTTGTGCAGTAATAAAGAACCTATGCTTTCAATTTTTCAAAAAAAAGAGTATCTCACAAATTACCTGGATGGATTTACAGATTTTCATAACCATCTTCTTCCGGGAATAGATGATGGTGCTTCTTCTATAGCTGAAAGCCTTGAACTTATAGAAAAATTCCGAGAAATTGGAATTAGTTCCTTTGTAGCTACTCCACATGTAATGGGAGAATATTATCCCAACACACCAAGCACCATAAACAGTGCACTTAAGCAACTAAAAAAAGAACTCCCGGAAGAAATTAAGGTACGTGCAGCCGCTGAATATATGATGGATCAGCATTTTGTGGAAATTTTAGAAGCTAATGATATTCTTACTTTAAATCAATCCTACATCCTGGTAGAGATGTCCTTTTTTCAACCTCCCATCAATCTGAATGAAATTCTCTTTAAAATTCAGAATAAAGGCCTCAAACCTATTCTGGCGCATCCGGAAAGATATCCCTATCTTCATTCCAGGCAATTGAAAAAATATGAAGATCTAAAGTCCAGGGGATGCAAATTCCAGATAAATATTCTATCCTTATCCGGCCATTATGGTAAAGGAATTGAAAAAATGGCTTACACTTTACTGGAAAATGGATTTATAGATTTTATAAGCAGCGACTGCCACAGGCTGGAACATCTCATCAAGATACAGCACCTGAAATTATCAAAAAAAAGAATAGAATTATTAAAACCGGTTATTGCAAACTGCAAATCCCTCTTCATTTAAATATATAATCTAAACCAGGAAGATCAATCCACCTTTTAAAACAATACGAAGTATATGTCAGTTTAAGGAAATTGGTTGGGGTAACATTAACATTCCCATCTAAAGAGCGTTTGAAAATGACCTGCAAAAATGCAGTAGTTTATTTGTTTTTAGCCTTGGAGAAAGGATTTTTAAAAATTTTTTTAATCTTGCTTTCTTCATCTTTTCCATATCCATAACCATACCCATAGGCATAGCCGTATTTTGCACCATACGAGAATTTAGAGTAATCTACATCATTTAAAAGAACAGCAAGGCCTTTTAATTTACCCTGCTTTTTCAATTCTTTAGGAAATTCCAATAACTTCTTTTCTGTAAACTCGGCTCTGGTTACATAAATAGTGGTATCTGCAAGGGGGCTAATAAGTAAAGTATCTGTAACAATCATAGTAGGTGCAGTATCCACTATTACATAATCATATTTAATTGAAGCATCATCTAAAAGTTTCTTCATCCTGTCATTCATGAAAAGTTCTGCCGGGTTTGGGGGAATAGCCCCAGAAAGGATTAAATCTACCTTAATATCATCTTCCTTAGAAGATACAATTATATCGTCTTCTGTAATCTCATAGTCATACAAATAATCTGACAGTCCTTTATCTGCCACCGTACTGGAAGTGTACCTGTGAAGTTTTGGATTTCTTATATCTGCACCTATTAACAGAACTTTCTTTTTGGTGCTTGCGAAAGTTCGTGCAAGATTGTATGAAATAAAGGTTTTACCTTCTCCCTTAATAGTAGAAGTAACAAATATTATCTCGCCTTTTTCTTTATTCTTCCTATTAATAAGGTATGCCATATTTGTCCTTAAAATCCTGAAGGACTCCGCCAGGGGCGAACGGTCATTAACTTCAATGACATCGTGATGGCCTGTATTTACCCGGGGAACCTCTCCTATAAAAGGAACACTTTTTGTGAGGCTTTGCAGATCTCCCTTATGATGGACTTTAGTATCCAGGAAATTCTTTATAAAAATAACTAATATTGGAATTAATAATCCTATAAGAAAACCACCTGCCAAAATTAAACCTGGTTTTGGGTCTACGGGATCTGCATAGGTAAAAGCAGGATCTACTACCCTGGCTACGGCAGAAGTTGATGCAAAAGATATCGCCGCTTCTTCCCGGCGCTGTAGTAAAAATAGATAGAGCTGCTCTTTTATTTGCTGTTGGCGTTCAATACTTCTTATACCACGTTCCAGGCCGGGAAAACTACTGAACTGTCCTTGTGCAGTACTTTCCCTTTTAAGCAATTCACTTCTTTTTAGTCGTAAAGATTCTTTTGTATTCTCTATATTGTTAAGCAGGTTATTTCGAATAGAACCCAATTGATCATCTATCCTTTGAATAACAGGATTTTCTGTTGTGGAAGTACTTAATAAGTCGTTCCGTTGAAGGACAAGAGTATTATAATTCTCGATTTGGCTGGAGATACCACTTTCTGAAATTCCCACATCAGAAGGAAGCAGGGAATATTCCTCCTGCCGTTGTAACCTGTTTTGTACAGAATTCACAAGTTCGAGCTGGGTTTCCAATCCAAATATTTCCTGTTCAGCAGAAGAGTAGCGCGAACGGAATTCCTGAGCACCGCTGGAAACATCCATAACCTGATTCTCCCGCTTAAAATCGGCCATACCTCCTTCTACAGAATCAAGTTCTTCAGTAATAATTTCCAGGCGCTCTTGTATAAAGGCGGTCGTATTTTCTGCCACCTCACGTTTATCTGCCACCCCTTCTTCATTAAAATTCTCCATCAACTTATTTAGAAAGTCCTCAGATTTTAATGGAGATTCCTGTATTACTCCTAAAGCCAGTACATCTTCAGCCTTTCCTTTTTGCCCAATAATGAGTTCATTAATGTAGTTGCTTACCACCTCATTAATGGGTGTAATCTTCACAATTACAGGATTGTTCCATTCCACAGGAGCATTACCTGTACCTCTTCTTTGTACTGAAAAATTAAGCCCGCCAACTATGATATCTTCATTTAATTCATGCAATTTGGAATAGCCTGTTGCTTCTTCCTGCAGCAAAAACTGGTTTCCCTGTCTTGGACTAACCAAAAAGCTTCTGGAAACATAATTAAGTATGGAGTCGGGGGTTTGAAAACTAAATACTATGGGGCTACTTTTATAAGCTTCCACAGTAATAACATTTCCCTCCACATAATAGGAAATGTTATGATCCAACTCGTCTACCACTCCTTCAACAAGTTGTTTGGATTTAAGGGTTACAATTTGGTTGGCCAGACTTGAAGTTTCAAGTGAAAGTATAGAGTTACCGCCAGAAGGGATAGCACTCATTACTCTTTTATCCTGATCTTTTACGATCATCATGGAAGATTCAGAATAATATTCCGGGATAGTATAGCGGTTGTATAGGTAAGCTATTAAGCCGCCCATTAAAAGCCCAAATAACAACCACTTCCAATGAGTCAGATATTTAAAAAGCTCGGCCTTAAGATCAAAGCTCGATTCCTGCTGATTATTTTCCTGATAATCCTCTAGTTCCTCCATTAATTCTAAAGACTATTTATAAGTAGGTAAAGACTAATAATTGTAGTCCCTATAGAAATTATACCCTGATAACTGGTAAAAAAACCGGCAGATTTTACCTGCCTGTAGGTTGGTTCAATATAAACAATATCATTTTGCCTTAGGTAATAGTAAGGGCTATTAAAAAGATCTGAATCTGTCATATCTATATATCCAACAGATTTAACGCCATTTACCTCTCTTATAATTTTAATATTTTCACGTTGTCCCGTATAAGGAATTCCACCAGCTTCTGCCAGTAACTGTGGCATGGAAATACGACCATCCTGTACCGGAACGCGCGCATTAACTTCTCCCAACACCGTGACGGTGTAATTTAAAAATCTCACATTAACCACTGCATCAGTAACGTATTTTCTTATTTTTTGCTGTAGCATCTGCTCCAGCTCTCCCCTGGTAAGCTGGGCCACATGTACCTGCCCTAAAACCGGATATTGAATAAATCCTTCAGGATCTACTAAATATCCTGAAAGAGAAATATTTTGGCCTCCTCCACCTTGTTGGTTTCCCATAGTTCTTTGGAAAGGCTCCACTACCTCCGGAATTTGTGAAGAAACCCTTATATAAAGCACATCATTAGGTTGAATAACTGCCTGATAATCTAATAAGTTTTCCATACCTTCTAGTTTCTCAGAATTCTGAAAATAAAC
Source organism: Autumnicola aciditolerans (assembly GCF_041679265.1). Taxonomy (NCBI): domain Bacteria; kingdom Pseudomonadati; phylum Bacteroidota; class Flavobacteriia; order Flavobacteriales; family Flavobacteriaceae; genus Autumnicola; species Autumnicola aciditolerans. Next base: position 307,149 of record NZ_JBGFSM010000002.1, on the reverse strand, counting down.
AATTTCATCCCGGGTTGAACAACTTGATAAAAATATGGTGCTAAAAATTAAAAAGAGGAGTTTTTTCATGGTGTATATTCAAAAAATGCAAATATATAAGGATATAAATTATACGTAAGCAAATGAAAGTAAATTATTGTTAATATCTAATCTGTTTTCGAATTACTCTCTACTTTATCCAATTTTTGAAAAGAAGAATTATTGCTTATAAATTCAGGAATAAGCTCCTTTAATTTAGCTACAACTTTATCGCTCTTCAACTTATTTGCAGATTTTATTATCTCCTTTATCTTGGTACTTATTAAATCAAAATCTCTTGCCACATCCTGGCCTATCATAATTTTCTTATGATGGGTAGGCAATGTTTTACATTCATCATTTAAAAGTTCTTCGTATAATTTTTCTCCGGGACGCAAACCGGTTATACGAATATTAATATGCTTATTTGGCTCATACCCGGCTAGTTTAATCATCTTTATAGCCAAGTCCATAATTTTAACAGGTTCTCCCATGTCAAATACAAATATCTCCCCTCCTTTTCCCATAGCTCCAGCTTCTAAAACGAGCTGGCAGGCCTCAGGAATCGTCATAAAGTACCTGATTATTCCGGGATGAGTAATGGTAACAGGGCCTCCCTTTTCAATCTGCTTCTTGAAAAGTGGCACTACTGAACCATTTGAGCCCAGGACATTACCGAAACGAGTGGTAATAAATTTTGTTGTCTCTATACCTTTAGACAGCTGACTGTGGTAAAGGGATTGAACATACATCTCTGCAGCCCTTTTAGAAGCTCCCATCACATTACTGGGGTTTACCGCTTTGTCTGTAGAAACCATTACAAAATGACCCGTATTATATTTTAAAGCAAGATCTGCAAGGTTTTTAGTCCCGGCAATATTTACAAATACCGCTTCATGTGGATTTTGCTCCATTAGAGGTACGTGCTTATATGCGGCAGCATGATATATTACATCAATACTATTATTAATGAACATAAGTTCAAGACGCTTTAAGTTTCCTACATCACAGATAATACATTTGTAATCTAAGTCAGGAAATTTTGCTTCTATTTCTAATTGAACGTTGTGCAAAGGAGTTTCTGCCTGATCGAGAATAATTAATCTTTTAGGATTATAACCTGCCACCTGTCTTACGATTTCGCTTCCTATAGAGCCAGCGCCTCCTGTTACCAGTATCGTTTTCCCCGTTAGCTGGTCTATTTTATTCTGAACATCAAGCTGAATAGGTTCCCTATCCAGAAGATCTTCAATCTGAAGACTTTGCACTTTTTGAGCTATAGGTTTATCTTCTCCCCAGGTAGAAACAAGTGGCGCATTATAAACACTTACTCCATGTTCAAGACAATTTTCCACAATTCTAAATTTCTCTTCTGCAGAAAATTTACTTTCTGAAAAAACCACAGCATCTGCCTTGAGAGACTGTACCTCTTCATGAACATATTGACCATATCTTAAAACAGGCTTATCCAGAAGCCTTATGCTTTTATTATGCCTTTCATTTGTAAGAAAGCCTACTATCTTAAACCGCCGGGGATGCTCCAGGTCTAGTGCACCTGCAATAGAGATGGCGTTTTCATCTGCTCCCAGGATAACAGCCTTTATTAATTTTTCATCTTTTTGAACAAACTTGAAATACTCGTAAATCTGCTTTACGGCCAGTCTAAAAAGGAAAAGCAGAGAAAAAGAGATCCATAGATTTATAAGCAGCGCACCAAACAGAAAGATTTTCTCATTAATAATTAGAGAGGTAATCAGGTTAATGATAAGAAGCGTAAAAAAGGAGCTCAGCGTTGCCAGAAGCAACTTTAAAGCATCAATATTTGAAGAATATCTAATAATACCGGCATAGGTCTTAAAGACATAAAAGAAGAAAATGTTGATGAGCAGGATAATAACACCTTTATCCGCCATATCTATTAAGCCGTACACATTAGAAGTGAGATCAAGCAATATAAAAGCAGTACATATAGAAGAAATGGTCACCAGACCTATGTCAATTAAAAAAACCACCCATCTTGGGAGGTATTTTATATTTCGTAGATCTAGCGAATTATCTGGCCCGGTGGTAAATTTCCTGAAAGTATTATGTATTTTATTCCACATTAAATAAAAAGATATCTATTTAAAATATTGTTGAATTGATTCTGTGATCCGGCCTTTATCTTCTTCAGATAAATTTGATCCGGAAGGGAGACAGAGACCATTTTCAAACAAATTTTCAGCTGTTAATCTGCCATAAAAAGGTGCATTAGAAAAAACCGGTTGCATATGCATAGGTTTCCACAACGGCCGACTTTCAATATTTTCTTTTTCCATATGTTTACGCAAGCCTTCTCCTGAAAATTTACCAGAATTCGCATCAAAGCTTATTACTGTAAGCCAATGATTACAAAAATAGTTATTATTAGGTTCATTATGAACAGTTAAGCCCTCAAAATCACTAAATAATTGATTATAAAAAGCATTCATGCTTCTACGTTGCTGCACCCGCTGATCCAGAACCTCCATCTGCCCTCTGCCTATGCCCGCACAAATATTACTCATCCTGTAATTATAGCCAATTTCGCTATGCTGATAATGTGGTGCATCATCTCTTGCCTGGGTGGCCAGGAAAACTGCTTTCTTTTTTATGGCTTCATTCCTAGATACTAAAGCGCCTCCTCCAGAGGTAGTGATTATTTTATTCCCATTAAAAGATAATATTGCTATTTCTCCAAAGGTACCACATTTACGGCCTTTATAAGAACTTCCCAGGGCCTCCGCACTATCTTCAATTACAGGAATTTCGTATTTTCCAGCAATACTATGGATTTCATCTACCTTATAGGGCATTCCGTATAAATGCACTGCAATTATGGCTTTAGGTTTTTTTCCTTTAGCCATCCTGTCCTTTATAGCTTCTTCTAAATAAGCTGGACTTAAATTAAGTGTGTCTTCCTCGCTATCAATAAACACAGGGGTTGCTCCAAGATATGCAATTGGATTTGCAGAAGCTGCAAATGTCATGCTCTGGCATATTACCTCGTCACCCCGTTCAACTCCTAACAAAATGAGTGCAAGATGAAGGGCAGCTGTACCAGAACTTAAAGCTGCAACTTCAATATTGCCGGTACCCTCCTGAGTGAGATATTTTTGAAGGTCATTTTCCAATCCACTAACATTGGGGCCAAGCGGTGCTATCCAGTTTTCCTGAAAGGCTTCATTAATGTAGTTTTGCTCGTTTCCTCCCATATGCGGGGAAGAAAGCCATATTTTTTCTTTCATTATACTCTTCTGTTTTTTATTATTCTTCCAGGATTTCCAACCACTACTGCAAAATCCGGAATATCATTTATAACTACTGCCCCGGCACCTATAATCGCCCATTTCCCAATGTGGACTCCAGGAATTACAGAGACTCCGGCACCAATATGAGCGCCCTCTCCAATTTTTACATTTCCTGTAAGAATTGCTCCCGGTGAAATATGTACGTAGTTTCCTAATACAACTTCATGCTCAATAACTGCTGCTGTATTCACTATACAATGTTTCCCGATGTGTGCTTCAGAATTAATTACGGCGTTGGCCATGACCACTGTTCCAGCTTTTAAAACAGCGGAATCTGAAATTATGGAGGAGCGATGAGCTAAGGGCGGGGCAATTTCACCTTTAAAATTATTTACCACCTTTTTCCTTACCTGATTTTCACCAATTGCAATAAGGGTAGGATGCTTCAGCATTTTACTACTCCACTCATGTGCTACAGGATAACCCCCAATCTTGCAGATGTCCTTATCATCATCAAAAATATAATGAACCTCGGTATTTGTAGATTTCAAAATATCTAAGATTACCCTGGCATGCCCGCTTGCTCCGTAAATATTCATGCCTTCTTACTTCCTTTAAATGGTTGTGTTGTTGCCATTCCCTGTGTATTTATGCCATCTGAAACCAATACTTTATTTATGGTTTTAAAAATAATTTTTAGGTCAAGAAAAAAAGAAATATGGTCTACATACCACACATCCAACTTAAACTTTTGTTCCCAGGTAATCGTATTTCTTCCATTTACCTGTGCCCAACCCGTAATCCCAGGTTTTACTTCATGTCGCCTTTTCTGGAATTCATCATAAAGTGCTAAATATTCGGGCAAAAGTGGTCTTGGACCAATTAAACTCATATCTCCAGTAAGAACATTCCAGAGTTGAGGAATTTCATCTATAGATGTTTTTCGAACTATTTTTCCTGTCTTTGTCAATCTTTCAGCATCTGGTAGAAGTTCCTGATTTTTATCTCTCTTTTCATTCATGGTACGAAACTTCACGATGTTGTATATTTTACCATCTTTACCCGGCCTCTTCTGAAAAAATAGTGGTTTACCATTATTGGCCAAAGCTAATAACAGAAAGACGATTATTAATAACGGACTTAACACAATTAATGCCAGTAAGGCAATAACAACATCTATAACAGGTTTAAAGAAGTTTTTGTAAATATTCATCTGTAGATCCCTGATCTTTTATTTATCATTTTGTTGCTTTACTTATTGTGTTGCCCTCTATAAAAGGCTTTTTTGGAAAATTAATAATTTGAACATCATTACGATCTTAAAGTTTCTATTTGATTTACTATACGCTCACTATATCTTTTCCAGGTATAATTTTCAGCAATTTTTTTTATTAGATGCTGGTTCTGTGAGAGTCTCTCCCTAAGTTGCCGGTTAATAATTAAAGCCTCCAGATTTTCTAAAATCTCTTCTTTGGAGCTTCCTGTAATTATAAGATCTACTCCGTCTTTAAAAGCCTCTCTAACTGAAGGAATGTCTGGGGCCAAAACGGGTAATCCAGCCGCTAAATACTCAAAGACCTTTAAAGGATTCATATAGTTGTTCGCATAATGATGTACGGCAACATCAAAACAATTTATGTGATCATTAATTTCATCATGTTTAATCCAGCCTTTAAGTTCTACGAACTCCTCCAGTTGATACTGCTTTACTTTCTCCCTTATTTTTGAGTAAGCAGGGCCATCTCCTATAATTATAAGTCTTAAATCTGGATACTTTTGTTTTAAATCATAAAACACCTCTATAAGAATTAATAGCTGTTTATGGAAATCTAAAGTACCTAAATAACCGATATTGAATTTATTGGGGTATCCCATTTTGCTGCGCAGGCTTTGCTTATTGAGGATGGGATAAAATTTATCTGTATTTGTGCCATTATGAATAACCTTATCCCGAGCTTTATTTAAAGATTTTCCCATAATACGCCTTCTTGAAAAATCTGAGATAAAGATGTTCAAATCTGTTAACTCATAACTATTTCTCTGAATTTTTAAAAATTTTTTCTTCTGACCAATATTTTTAAACGGTTCGTCAAAAGGAGACCCATTTACCTGTGTGCAAATTAAAAGATTTGGAAAACTTTCTTTAATTCTCTTAATCTGAAGAAAATTGGAATCAATTTGTATAAAAAGCACATCCGGATTAATTTCCCTTATTTTATTTTTTAATCCTTTGAGATGAAAATTATTTCTTCTATAAAATAGTAATACCTGTAACCAGGGAATCTTTCTTAGAAAACTTCGCAGTAGATTTCTGAATTTACCATTATAATTCTCTCCACCGCCTTTTTCGGGAAAAATAAATTTTTCATCTATTGATTTAATATCATCGAGACTTTTATAAAACTCAATAGATTGAATGCTCCCTCCATGGTTGGCATAATAAGAAGTGCTGTAGTATAAAAATCTCATCCCGTTTCTCCTTCCATTACTTTTACCAACTCTTTATCCAAAAGCACATTTTCACACCTTGTTTGCGCAAAGTCATGCCTAAAAGATTCCAGTTCAAGATCTGGATTATGAAGCCCCTGATTTTTTATATGTTCCCTATTAGCATCCATTTTTTCCAATTTTGGCCGGTATCCTGAGGCATAGGGGGTTTTAAAAAAGGTGAAACCGGTAATATAGACCTCTTTACATTCGGCCTGCAATACAGAACTTAATGCTGCATATCCCACAGTTGGCGTAAAGCCTTTAAGGTTCTTTTTAAAAAAATTATAGTTTTTCCTTTTCAATAAATAGGTTTTCTCGGCGGAATTATGCCTTTTATAATAATTAAAATGTGCCAGCAAACCGGCGCTTGTAGGATTGGGATTAATGACCTTTAATATTCCTTTTTCTCTGAATATTTCCCAGTCAATCTTTCCGCCACCACTATTTTCATTTTCAAAAAAACTATGAAATAGAATGGTGAATTTAGACCCTATAAACGGTGATTGCTCTGCGGTCCAGGTATGCGGACTTTTATTTATACGCACCACCACGTCATGGTCATCAATAAAATCTCCTTTCCTTTCCTTAAAAACAGAATCTGCAGCACCAACTACGGCTACTCTTTTTCCTTTAAATTCTTCTTCAGGTTTAAAGGTTTTTAAAGAAGTTGCCATTAAAGAAAAGGCTTTAATATCTTTTTTTAACCTCATCGGAAAGATTTGATATAGCCATTTTCATTTTCTAATTCTGTATTATTATAGCCAACAAAATCTATTTCATTGCGCTCAGCCGCTTCCTTATCATTAATCGAATCGCCAATTAAACACGCCTCTTCCTTCTTATACTTGTACTTAATGAGAAGGTTTTCCACTAATTCAATTTTAGGAGTGGGAGAGCCTTCTATGGAAATAAAATAAGAAGAAATACCCAGTTCCCTGCACAAAAACCTTAGTTCTTCCCCATCAGAACCCGAAACGATATGCATTTTAAAATTTTCATGATTGTTCCTGATAAAATTCACAACCTCATCTATAAGTATGTTTTTATCAACTAAACGCTTCCGCATAATTTCAGAAAACTCAGCAGAGAGTTTATCTACTTCTTTTTCATCTGCCTTCTCTTTTCTTATTTCTTCAAAGAAATACCTGAACTTGACATACCGGGACAACCCGCCGTTCTTTTTATGGTAGGTAATTAATTTATCAACCTGTTCTTTCGGAAAATTGCTTAAAGTCTCCCAAAAGCCTTTTTCCCTCACCGCCATAGAATCAACTATCACTCCGTCAAAATCCCAAAGTATTATTTTTTTACCTATAAATTCTTTCATAAACAGCTTCAGCTATTAAAAAATCCTCCTCATAATCTACATCAATGGCATTTATTCTATTATTCTCAAACAGATAAGGGTTTTTACCAGTTCTTTTGCCATTCCTAAAATTGCTTGCCGAGGTAATAAACACTGCATTATCAACCTCAAACCAGTCTGCAAGATCCTGGGTTCTAGGCCATTCTAATCTGCCGTGATTATTTACCAGAACTCCCGTATCCTTATCGATAAGAAAATCCCGATACTTTGTGCCCGAAATTAAAGAATCATATCCTGGTTTCTGGATATTAGCGTATTTTTTAACAGCATTTTCATAATTAGCAGCATTAAAAAGCGGAGAAGTGACATGTGTCCACAAAATATCTTCTGAATTTGACAATTCTCCTGCATGTTTTATAAGGTCCTGAAGGTTAGTTTCTGCCCTGCCTAAATCATCTGGACGCTGCTCAATACGTAGCCTGGGAATACTATTTTTAAAACGCTCGCCTACTTCCCAGCAATCTTCATCGTTTGTTGATAAAATAATTTCCTCTATTCCTTCTACTTCCTTTAATTGTAAAAGTTTTAATTCCAGGAGTCCACCTTCAAAAACAGAGAATTTTCTTGTGTTTTTATTCTTAATGCGTTCGCTTCCTTTACGTACCGGTAGAAATACTGAAATTGCCATCTTACAATAATGAAAATATTGATTTTGAATTGATCATATACAGGGTTGGCGTAAGTGAAAAAAGCACAAACCCTATCTTTTTTGCCTCTTCAAAAATTTCCTGATTTTCTTCAAAAAGCTCAAGCTGCTCCTTAGTAACTCCTCCTGCGTAACCATCGTAGCCTGTAAAAAGTAACTGCTGAACATTCAACAATCGCGCTATATCAATAGCCATTGCTGTGGTAGATAATTCAAATTTTTCCTGAAAAGTCCCTTTTTCAAGAACTTTTAGCAATTTCTTAAATCTGGAGGAAAATTTCTCTGGAACTACCACTCCTGATCTGGAAGAAATGAGTAGAAATCTTTTATCCTCCTCCTGTAAAGGCAGTTTTTCCTCTAATCTGATTATTTCTTTTCCTGAAAGACAGTGAAACTGGTCATTTGGCAAATCCATAAATGCATTTACATTTTTTGAACTGGAATGAATAACACAAGTTTCAGGGTTCTTTTTAAGATATTCCCTTAAAGCGACTGCATATTTTTGAGGTGTATTTCCACCTCCAACAATAATGGCTTCCCAATGCATCTTATCTGGAGTGAAAGAAGGAAAATCGGGATTATCTAAATGCTCATTGGTTTCAGAAACTTCCTTTACTATAGCATTCAGCGAAAAAAATCTTTTTTTAACACGGCCCATCACCGTATTTTGAGGTAAAGAGAATGCGCCGGAAAGCATATAAGGCAGATTAGTCCCCCATTTGTACTCTCCTTTCAGCCTTAAAAAATTTTCCACAAGATCATTAAGAATATCAAAATCTACCGGGATTTTATGCTTTTTATGCAGAAGGCTTAAAAAAAGTTCGGTTTTTAGATTTCCGGCACCACGGCCCATCCCACACACTGTTGCATCTATAATTACTGCTCCGGATTCTATTGCAGTTAATGAATTAACAAGGGCCATTTCTATATTATTGTGGCCGTGAAAACACAATTTTACAGAAAGCACTTCTTTTAGCCGGGTGAAAGTTTTTTTTATTTCTGAAGGAAGCATCCCGCCATAAGAATCTACCACGTAAAAATAATCCAGCACGTTGTCCAGGCGTTTCAAATCTTCTGAAGCATATAGCTGCTCCTCCCATTTACTTGCATACATCAGGTTTAAAGAAACCAAAAAGTCCATCTTTTTAACTGCTTCAGCAATCTTTAGCGCATTTGCCAACCTATCTGGTGCCACGGCCAGCCGCACCATGTCTACTATTCCCACACAGGGTGAAAGAATTTCTTCAACTTCTTCACTCTGCAGTTCTTTTTCATTTAAAATTACCGCTAATTTCTTCGCACTTAATTTCTCGCACTTTTTAAGAATTTGTTCCGGCAGGTAATAAAATGCGCCCTGATATTTCTCTTTCTGCTTAGACCTGTACCCGATCTCGATATATTCAACAGGAAGCTTATTCATAGTTTGAAAATACTGTTCCACCAGCTTTTCATCAAAATCCCAGCGGGTATAGTAGCCCCCGTCACGCAGCGTGCAATCAAGAAGCTGGACCTGTTTCTGACCAAAATTCAGCATAAAAAAATTTTTATAAAGGTAACTATTTAAAGGGGCAAAACAGAATCTACAAATCCCGCTGTTTTCCAAATTTGCCAGAAAAGAAATCTCCTAATGCTGAAAATTGTACCCCGGCCATAGCTTTACCATACTTCCAGCCATATTTAAATCCCAGTAAGATTTTTGCAACCGACTTAAGAAGAAGCACAATAAAAGCTGAATATAACTTATTCTTCAAAAATATATACAGCAGGTTCCTGGTGCTGTAATAGTCCCTGTTCAATATTTCCTCCCTGCCAAAAGAAGCATCTTGCCACCGATAGTTTTCTTTTAAATGATTATCCCTTCTTCTCACCTTCAACCAGGTTTCAGAATCAACAATTAACTTAAAACCGGCTTTTTTTACGCTTAGGCAAAAATCCATTTCTTCAAAGCCAAAGAATAATTTCTCGTCCGGCAGGCAACCAGCGGTAACCACCCCGGAATTCACCAGCATAGTGTGGCCACCAGGGATTACATCTACTTCAGCAAATTTATTTGCTCTAAGCATTTTATTAGACAGAGACCTCACCCTACCTGTAGTCTTGTTTAGTTTACCACCTTTCCCGCCAAATATTCCCGGCATTTGAGCATCATTAACATATTCCCTTAGAGCTTTGAAAGTCTCTTGAAAAACATTGTAGTCGCGCGGCGGATTATTATCATCTCCCCAATAAATCCAATCATAACCCAGATTTGCCAGTTTTTCAAGGCCAATCCTGGCTCCTCCGGCGGGTCCACTGTTGTAGCCCACTCTGTAGTACTCCAGGGAGTCTGAAATGTGTTCTTTAAGAGCAATTTCAGTTCTATCACTAATACTATTATCTATAATTAAAATATGTTGAGGGGGAAATGTTTGCTTTTTTAAAATAGAAAGGGTTTCCAGCAGAATCACAGGTCGCTCAAAAGTGATAACAAAAGCAGCAAACTTTTCATTTTCCATTACAAGGCCAGTTATAAATTTTGAAGCTCGACCATTTCCCTGAACACTGCAGACTTTTTGTATAAATCATCAAAGTTGCCGGTAGATAGAATTTCTCCATTCTGCATCAAAATAATGCGATCAACATTTTTTACAGTAGCCAGCCGGTGAGCAATAATTATAATGGTGTATTGCCCATGAAGCTGCTGAATATTTTGCTGTACCGCTGCTTCGGTCTCCCCATCTAAGGCAGAGGTGGCTTCATCCATAAATAGAATGTCCACATTTTTAAAAAGTTCCCTGGCTATGGCAAGTCTTTGCTTCTGGCCACCGCTAATATTTATTCCGTTAGAACCTAAGATCGTATCTTCTTTAGCTGGTAAATCCATGATGAAGTCTGCAATTGCAGCCTGATTGACCGCTTTTAAAAACCTGCGGAAGTTTTCTTCGGTCTTGGGTGCCCAAAAAGTGACATTATTGTAGATGCTGTCATTAAACACTGCAGCATCCTGCACTATGTAACCTATTCTTCTTTTAAAACTTTTCAGGTCTAAATCTGCAATATTTTGATCATCTATTTTATAGGAACCACCATCAGGTTTTAAAAGTCCGCACATAATATTCAGCAAAGTAGATTTTCCCGCCCCGCTTTCTCCCACTATGGCCACAGTTTCATTTTTATCAATTTTTAAATTGATATTTTTAAGAATAGCGCCTTCACCAAAACCGAAAGTCATATCCTGAAAACTCAACCCATTCTTCAATCCTGAAAAAGAGATGTCCCCGTTTTTCTCCTGACCTTTTTCCAGTTCAGCCGTAAAAAGAGCCATATTGTCCAAGGACCCTGAAACGGTTAGAAAAGAATTCCACTGTTCCTGCATGCCTATAAAAAAGGTTATTGCCCGGTAAAGCAACAATAAACTTAGTAAAATTGTTCCCAGTGTTTCTTCAAATAAATATATATTGATAAAGATGGCCAGAAAAATCACAAAAATTACCAACGGCTCCCTTAAACCAGCCAGAATAGAATCTATTACACCCTGTCTTTTCTGAACAGCTTCCACTTCAATAATATTCTCCTTTAACTTCCCCGCATAAATATCATTTAAGCCCGTGGCTTTTAAATATTGAAACAGATGAACTTTTTGAATTAGCAAATTTTGAAACCGGTGTGCTTTTTTGGTATATCGCCGGGAATAATATTTTGTTCGTTTATAAAAAAACCGAAAGAGAATATTTAAAAAGAAAGATCCAAACAGCACCAGGAAAGTAAATTTCCAGTCAGAACTCAGCGCCAGGCTTACATAAACAAAGACCAAGGCACCGGTTTGGATAGATTTTAAATAGTGCTTGTAGGCCACATTAACCCTCTGTACTTCTGCGCTAAAAGTATTCTGAATTCTTCCCGTATCTGCTTTCAGGAATTGCTCAAAATCAAACTTGCTAAACAGGTTAATGTTGGAAATCCTGATTTTGCGCATAAAATATTGCTGATAAATTATCCTTACGTAGGTTTCGAAAAACCTGGCAATACCTTTAAGGCTGAAAAATAAAAAAATCAGAAAAAAGATATTGAGCAGGGTAGGCTGAATTTGCAGAATATCCAGAAAGAAATTAGTCACAACATCACTTTCCCCAGCAGTACTCCCAAAAGCATCTGCTCCTCCCCCTGTTGATATTAGCTGGAACAGGGGAATAAAAAAAGCAATTCCGATGCCATCTAATATCCCAACCAGCAGGCTCAAAGCAATGGCCACAAAAATCCGGTAATTCAGATACTTATAGAAGAAACTGAAATATTTAAAAAAATATTTTATTAGCGGATTTTCGTTCATTTTAAAGGTGTCCCAGCTCAAATGTACTAATATTAACGCTAAAAGAATTTTCCTTTCGCTGCTTCTATATTGCGTGAAAGTTGTGGTACTGGTGCTAATTAAGTAGTAAGAGCAATTTTGCGATCATGTTTTTACTTAATACCTGGTTGCTCCTCCTCAGGACCAAATAGCAACAAACCCTTTAGTCAATTTTTATTGAAAAGCCTTTTAAACAAACTTTTCACTTTATGCTTTACCTAAATTTTCCTCCAGCTGTTTATACTCGGCCAAAAGCGCTTTCCAGATTTCCTTATTTTCGTACTTATCTTTAATAATTCGGCGGGAATTTTTGCTAAGCTTGTTCCGAAATTCTTCCTCAAGAATCATTTTTTTCATGGCTTCAAACAAAGCTTCAGAATCCTGAACAGGTATAATTATGCCATTAATTCCTTCTTCAATAATCTCATTAGAGCCATTAATATTTGTGACAATAGAAGCTAATCCCATAGCACCCGCCTGTAACACGACGTTTGGAAATCCTTCACGATAACTGGGAAAAACCAAAATATCACTAATAGCAAAATAAGGTCTTACATCAGGCTGAAAACCTACACTCAAAATATTAGGATTAGATTGCATTTCTTCCAGAGTGTCTGGCATTAATGGATCAAGTTCAGCTTCAAATGGCCCCACTAAAAGGAGCTTAAGACTTTTTCCCTTTCTGGAATCTGCTTTACCTCTACAGGAATCAAGTTTTTTAAAAGCGGCCACCATCTCATTTATACCTTTATCTCCTACTAGGCGCCCAACAAAAACGAAAACAAAATCTTCAGGCTGGAGACCAAAATCATGGCGCAGCTGTTCTTTTTCTTCTTGGCTAAAAACATCTGGATTAAAGTGGGAGATGTCTATTCCATTAACATTGCCATTCGCCAGTACCTTCAATGGCTTTTTCGTAATTTTATATTTAATTAAATCCCTTTTCACCCCTTGTCCTTCGGGATATATTTGGGTGGCAAAAAAACATAAACACCGGTCCATATTGATCAATAAGTTTTGTAACATGCCGGTTTTCGAAGGAAACACCAACCCTGTAAAAGTGTGCATTCTTATAGGCACGCGGGCAAAATAGGCCGCGGCCATACTTAACAGGCCTGCTTTTGGTGTTATAGAGTGTACAATTTTTGGCTTTTCTCTTCTAAAACATGTGTAGAGTTTCCAAAAGGATTTTAAGTCTTTGAAGACGCTTATGCCCCTTTCCATTTCTATGGCAACAGTGGGAACCTTTTCCCTTTGCTGAACTTCTTCCAGATCTTTACCATTCCCCGATATGGCAAGGACTTCATAGTATTTATTTAAGAAGGAAAGCTGGCCCTTTAGCAGGATGTTTAATGATAAAGGCACCGTAGTAACTCGTATTAATTTTTGCATGTGGGGAGCCAGATTTTATTAATTATTAGCTTACTTATAAGATCCCAATTTCCTCCATGTTAGAAGATTGGAAATTGTATTTTTTTTGCAACATACTAAAATGCTCCAAGACCAGTTTTAAATCCTGAATACTCTCTTCAGGCCTATCTCCAAAATTATGAGGGTGCCACCATAAGTGGTAAATTTTATTATTTTTTGCAGCATATGCCATCTCCCTTTTTATTCGCTTTAGTTTTAGATTTCTCAAAAAAGAATTTTCCTCTACAGGCCTGAAGAACCTGCTGGCCTTCTGCTCCACTGGCATTCCCGGCTTTTTTTTAAGCCCTGAAAAGGGATACGTTTTATTACCTAATGGAAAATAAGCGTCTCCAGAACGAGAAGTTTTAGTGAAAATAGAAGTAGATTGGGTATCCTGCCAGTACCAGGATGAAGGATTTGACCTTACATTACGGATCCCAAGCTGAAAGCAAATTTCCAGATACTCTTGTTTAAGCTGATTTCTTGGAAAAACCAGGGACCTTAAAGTAATATTCAATTCTCTGGCCAGTTTCACAGCCTGTTCCAGATCTGCCTTGAATTGCACCGGGGTTTGTCCCTGTTCAAGACAGTAATAGTGGGAATAGGTATGGGTACCCACTTCCTGCCCATTAACATTGATAATTTCCTTAATAATTTCAGGAGCAAAAACCAATGCTTCATGCCCAGTGGCTCCTAGGTTCTTAGCGTAACGATAAGCTGAAAGTTTGGGATTGTTATATAAGGGCAAACTTTCGGGAATGTTTTTTTCCCATTCCTGCCAGTTTTTATTGAAGAGCATTCCCACAACTGCCCAGGTGGCATGAATATTATTTTGTTCAAAAGCATGTAGAATTTTTGGTATTACCAGACGTGTCTTTTCAAAATAGTTTCTTTTTTCTTCAATATCTACTAAATCAAAAACCCCCCATAATAATTCAAAATCCAGGGAAATCACAAAATGTCCGCTTTCCTTATAAGCCATAAGTTATCTAAAAATTTTGGGGAAGTTTTATTCAGAAAGAATGAAACTTCCCTAAATGCTTTTTTATTCTTTATGAAGTTCTTTCCTCTTTCCTAATTTTTTAAAAATTCCATCATTGGTACCCCGGAAAAACCAAAGCATCTTTTCCATCTTTTCATTTTCCTTCAATAAGATGTTACCAAAAAGTTTAACCCAGGTCTTAAAAAGTTTGTAGATGCGTAATCCAGTAGTCTCTTTAATATACAGTCGGGAATAAATGGTATTTCGAATCTCGTAATAGTAACGCCAGGGTTGCCTGTAATTTGTTTTTCTTACTGTAAAGTGGACTCCTTTGGCAGAAGCAACCCATTTTTGCCTAAATTTAAATTTCTGAATAATTCTTGCCTGGAGGTATTCGGTATCCTCAGACCAGAAGAAAAGGTCCATCCTGGGATATCCAACCTTTTTTATGATCTGGGTAGGAAGCAGTACTCCCCACCATCCGGGCTTCCTTTGGGTGGCAAAATTTTTTTCCCTTACGTACGGAAAAACCATCATGTCTTCATTAACATTTTTTATCAGGTTTTCTAAGCAGGAATTAAAGGGAAAAAAGTCATCATCCATCAACCACAAGTAATCTACATCTAGTTCTTCTGTAACATATTTAATACCTGCATAAAATCCTCCTGCAGGACCAGAATTTTCTTTAAGAAATATCTTTTGAACTCCTTCCTGTTCATTAAGGTATTCCCTGGTACCATCTTTAGAATTGTTATCTACCACCACAACTTCCATCTTGTCATAGGTTTGTGCAAGTACTTTACACAAACAAATCTTAAGGAAGTGCAGGCGATTGTAGGTAAGAATAACCACCCCCACCTTTTTATTCCTCATGGAAGTATTTTTTACAGTTCCCGAGACAGGATCTTCTACTATCATATTTTCTTTTACCATTTTAATTTCCTGAAAGTTTCAACTTGCGCCTACGCTTCACCTTTTTGTATTTTTTTTCTGCTAGATAGTAATAAATTACAAAGAAAATAAAATACATGACCATTTGTTTTTGTCTCATTATAATCCCAAGATTAGACATTACAAAAGTCATGGCAAAAGAGGTTAAAAGAAATATAACCATACTCATTTTCACATAAGAGGGGGACCGCTTAATGAAATGAAAAAAGTCCTTTCTGATAATTTTTAGAAAAAGCAGAAGATATATCAGATTTTCAAAAGAAATAATTAACCCCAACGCATTTGGCGCATCTACAAAGAGAGGTCTAAACCAGAAGGTGAATAATTTAAACGGTAAACTATACGAAGACATATCTACCCCAGATCCTGCTTTTTTACTAAGGTTCTCAGCCCTGTCACCGGTAAAATCTTCAAAATCTTCAATTAGGTTGTCTGAACCTTGCAAATCAACAACCGCTAAAATTTGATCCTGTACAAGAAGTAATCCTGCCAACATACCTGCAACCACCAAAAATTTCCTCCCAAATGAAATTTTATCCCTACCTGTAATATACCCTGCAACAGCTCCCACTGCCAAAAACAGAAATACATGTGGCCTGATGTAAAACACGATAAGCGATCCTAAAATTAAGGTATATAAACGGGATTTAGGATAAAGAATGGAATAGGCAAATATCATTACTCCCATAAAAATAGGCGCTCCTTTACCTAGAGAAGCGGTCCAGAAATGCATATTAGGCAGAAAAAGCAGGAGCGTTAAAAGATCAAATGACTTGAATATCTTTACTTTTACTGGAATTTTTTCCCGGAAGAACAAATAAGAATAGATAAAGCCTACAAATCCCATCCAGGAAAAGGTTAGCATAAGCATTTCATAGGAAAACCCCAGGAAATGGAAGGGATATCCTAAGAAATTAATAAAATTGGTATCTGTGCCAAAAGTCTCAAACCAGCCTACATTGGGATTATCTATGTAAAAGCTATAATATCCTTTTGAATCGGAGGGGTTGTTATACGCGTACCATAAGTAGACCCCAAAGAATATTGTGTGGTACAGGTATAAAAGGTTCATAAGCCTTTTATCAAAAAAAGAATGTTTTTTTTGATAAAAACCAAAAATGATTTGATTTACACCGGCAAATAATATAATTAAAATGAGAACCCCTAACATAAATTAAAATAATTCCAGATCCCCTATACTGTTATACCACTTGGTAATATCTTTAAATAGAAGCCTTTCTTCTGGGGTTAAATTTAGATCATTTAATACAAGAAGAGGACCTAAATAACCCTTTTTACCAAACAGTTCAAGAAACTGCGGAGAAAAGCTTATTAAATGCGCTGAAAATTTTTTTTCAATGTTCTTTAATAGCTTCTTGCGCTCTTCCCTATTAAATTCATCTTCATTATAAAGAAATTCAGCTACACGCAGTTCTTTTAATTTTCCTCTTTTTTTTATATAGACTGCCAAATAGTAAAAATCTTCCGCAATTACGGTATATTCCTGTAAGGGATTTTTTTCGTACCGCCACTCCAGAAAGTCAGCAGATTTGGGAGTAAAACTCGATTTTGATTTCTGAAGATTGTGGTTCCAGTGGTGGCAAAGTACATCGATTTTTTGAGCCGTTGTATTTTTTTGTATTGCTGGGAACACACTCTTCTTTCTTAGATTAAGAAAGCCTAAAGAAGGTTTTATGCCTATATAGATTTTACCCACCGGCTCCCATCCCATTTTTAGATAACCGGGACGGCTCATTTCATTAGGAGTGTTAAAAATAAAATGATCTCCTTCATTTTTCACACGTTCTACTGCTGCCAAAGTTAGCCTCTTAAAGATTCCTTTTCCCTGATGCTTAGGATGAGTAGCCGTATCTACAGCTCTAAAAGCCGAATATGTTTTATTATTGCTCTGCCATTTCCAGCGCATAAATGCCCTAACCCCTACAATTTTATCTTCTTCCTCAGCTATTAAAACAACAGACTTTCCAAAAGGATTAAATACATGCTTATATCTCCAAATCTCCTCAGACAAGGACAGTTCTTTTTCTCCAAGGCTGGCTTTTAAAACACTTACAATTTCAGGGATATCCTCTTCTGTAGCTTTTCTTATGTTCATTTATTGTAGAAAGTTTTACTTTTAGAAAGTATTAAATTTTCATGAAGATGCCATGCTTAAACCTGTAGGTTAACTAAATTAATTCGGGAATGCGAAATACAGCAGCAGGCTATTTGTTATTGCCATGATCACCTTTCATAAAATCAAAATATATACCTTCCAGTTCGTCTACCATTCTTTTTAAACTGAAATTATTAACTACGCGTTTCCTGGCTGCCACCTGATATTCTTTTCTTTTTACAGGATCTTCTATTAATGCGGAAGCTTTTCCGGCCAGACACCTATAATCCCCTACCTCGCATAAAGAGCCATTTTCTCCATCCCGGACTACTTCAACCACTCCCCCGGCCTTTGTAGAGACCACGCAACACTCCATGCTCATAGCTTCTAAAAGTGCAATGGGCAAGCCTTCAAATGCAGAACTCATCATAAAAATATCTATAGCCGAAAAATAAGCTGCAGTGTCGGTTTGAAGGCCGGGAAGGATAAGTTTATCCTCCAATTTATGCTCTTTTACCAAAGCCTTAATTTCATCTTCTTTAGGACCTGCCCCAACCAAAAGCCCATAGACCTCAGGATGTTTTAAATTTATTTCCTTAAAGGCTTTTATCCAGTCTGGAATAGCCTTTTGTTCCCGGAATACGGCAATATTGCCAATTACACATGCATCTTCAGGAATTTTATGCTGTTTTCTTATTCTCTCGCTTTTATCTGAATTTCTCCTGAAGTACTCCGTATTCACTCCATTTAATACAGTATTTACGGGAATCTTTGGTTTTATATTTTCTAGTACAGATCTTGAGGAATCTTCAGAAACTCCAATTGCCATGCTCTGAAAATTAAAACTCAGCTTATTCAGAATTTTAGTGGCTATATGGTAACGTTCCTGTATATTATGCTCTGTATATATAACCGGAATAGTGGTTCTAAGGCTTACAATCCTACCCAAAAATCCAGACCAGGGTAAATGGCAATGTATAATATCTATATTATTCTCTTTACAGTAATGGATCACTTCTTTAGATTTGCCCAGTAAACTTAAGTTGTTAGAGGCTTTAATACATGTTACTATACCCCCTGCCTCTTCAATAGATTGCACCATTTGATCTTTCCAAGGCAGGAAATAAATATAATGAAACTCAAATTTTTCCTGATGATGTAATTTAAGGGTTTCCGGTAGTAAAACCTCTGCTCCTCCTCTACCCAAAGACTTTATGATATGAAGGATTTTTATTCTATCCATAATGAGCGTTGAAAGAATTTTCTTTTTTAATGTGAAAAGATTAGCGGCAAATTTAAGCTATTCCGGGGCGGTGGCAATTTTTCTGTAAGAATTAACGAATTTTAACGCTATTTCCGAATTCATATAATTATTTGTAACCATATGGTAAGCCTTGTCTATACCTAATTCTTCAGGGGATTTAATAGACTTTTGAATTGCTTCGGAAAATAGTTCTTCTTCATTTTTTTCTATTAAAATACCTTTTCCCTCTCCAACAATTTCAGATATCCCCCCCACATTGTAAGCAACCACCGGAGTTTTACAGAACATGGCTTCCAGAATAACCCCCGGAAGCCCCTCTATAATGCTTGGTAAAACAAGGACATCTGCAACATTTATGAAGGACAGCGGGTTGTTTACGAAACCATAAAACCGCACTCGAGGACTTAAACCCATCTTTTTTACTTCAGTCTCAACTTCTTCTTTCAAAGGGCCGTCGCCAACAAGATGAAGATAGGCCTGTTGATTTTTCTCTAATACTTTGGAAAAAATTCGCAACAAGCCTCTATGATTTTTCTCAAAACTAAAGCCCCCTACGTGAACGATGTGCTTTCCTGATCCTGGCTGTAAATGCACAGGAGAAATTTCTTTTATTTCTTCCAAACCAATAGGTATAACCTCTGTTTTTCCTTTTAGAAAAGGAAAGTGTTGTAAAAGATCCTTTTCTGAAGCCGCTGATACAGAAGCAACAGCGTCTAATTTTTTGTATAAAAACCCATTATATTTTTTCTGAAAATAGGAAGTGAGGTACCGTCCCACCTCGCTCGCATTACGAAAAAGTACGGGAGCCTTCCAACCAAAGATTATTCTTGAAAAAATGGCATATTTTAAAGTATCGCCTGCATTTGCCTGAATAATATCTGGCTGAAAAGTGCTTATTACCTCAGCAAGATTTTTCCAAGCTTTTAGATCCAGAAAACGCTTGCCCGGAGATGCATTTAAACAGATAATTTCTCCTTTAAAAGGTAAATTAGCTTCTCCGTTAAAAACAGCAACCATTTTAACCTGATGTCCTAAAGCTATAAGATGTCCAGCCAACTGACACGCAAAAGTTTCTGCTCCTCTGTTTTGGTGCTTATTTATAAGTTGTAATATTTTCAATAGCTTAATTAATTTTACTTTCCCTTTCGATTTTTTATAAAACGGCTAAAATAAACTTTTCTGTACGCTATATAAAATTTCATACTCTCAGCATAAATGAAGCTTGCTCTTCAAATTATAATTGCTAGCAGAAGAAGGCAGGCTTTTTATATAAATTTTTTTAAACAGCAGAGTGCATCTATCTTTGGTTAAAGAATATAGCTTGATTATCTGATTAAAAAACGGCCTCCAAATCTGCCAGTGAAAATTTAAATCCTTTAGATGCATTTAATTTTTCATGATTCCTCATCACAATAACAGGTTTTTTCCTCTTAATTGTCACCGGAAGATGAAATTTGGCCAGGATTTCATTATCGTAATAGTATATTAAGACCTTTCCCTTCTTCCTTGCTAAAGTGTAAAGCATTTTACTTTCAGCAAATTTGGGATTGCCTAAAATTTCATAAATAACAAGATATTGAGAGCTTGTACCATAGGCTATATAGATATTCTGAGCAGGAAAATAAGCAATGGAGTATTTATTACTTTTATATCGCCATTTAAGGTATTTTAAAGATGTATAAGTATGTAAGGTATCCAAAGGATAGAAATCTTCTTTTTCCGTTAGAAATTCTGGTTTTATATCCAGATAATGGCAGGAGGCATTAAAAGGGTTTATAAGTGCAATTTTTATGTCTTGGACCTGCTCCATTTTTTGCCAACCCAATTTAGAATATATAGGAAAACTGATCTCATTTGGAGTGTTAAAAACAAAATCATAATTCTCTTTACATTTCTCTAAACCATCTAGGGTAAGTTTCTTAAAAATACCGTGTCCCCGATATTCTGGATGTGTAACCGTGTCTACCGGCCTTATGCCGCGAATTCGTTTTTTTTTGTAAGCACTATAAAAACTCCAGAACATAAACATTCTTAACCCTACAATTTTCTTCCCATCCAAGGCCAAAATCCCGAAGGATCTGCCAAAAGGATTTTCCAAATGTTTCCATTTAAAATGCTGAACAGAGAAACCAGGGTCCAGAGCTATTTGAATTAAAGCTACTACTTCAGTCAAATCCTTCGAATAATCGATCTCCCTAAAAGTTAAATCAAGTTTTTTCCTGGCCTCCATTTTTCCTGAAAATTATTTTCCATTTTAACTATTTCTTTCTTGGTTTCTTTTTATTATATATTTTAAAGGAGATAAATTACCTTTCCCTAACAGTAGCATTTAAGCTATTTGCAATCCTGTAAGCTGGTTTATTTTCTCATCTTCGCCACTGCCTTTGTTATAGGCAGGATGCGGCTATGCCATCCACTAATTATAAATTTAAATTTCCAAAATGGAGTGGTATCATCCACGGTCAACCGGGAAACCCGGAGTGGGTTTATATTGCTATTAATTTTATGATCAAAAAGAAAAGCCGTTTTAATTCCATATTTTTTTAGAATAATTTCAGATTCAAAGGAGAAATTACCATTGGGATAAGCAAAAACTTCAGGGGAAAACCCAAGTTCTTTTAAAATTGTGGTAGATCGTTCCATTTCATTTTCCAGTTCTTCCGGGGAGCAATGGTCAAACATAGGATGTGTATGGGAATGATTTGCTATTGTTATTCCTCCATCTTGCATTTCCTTTAAATGAGCAGTAGTTAGTTGAGGATATTTTAAAGCCGGTTTATCCGAATTCTTTCTTAAGTTAACTAAAAAGATTTCTCTCTGTTTATTAGGCCAGGTTTTAACCTCCCATACTTTTTTATTGCCCTCCTCCTTACCAAGATAATATTCTATCTCATCCCACCAGAAGGGCGTATTGGTGTTAATTAAATCTGTGACAACAAAAAGGATAGCAGGAATATTATATTTTTTTAAAACAGGAAAAGCTTTATAGTAGAAACTGGGATCCCCGTCATCTGCCGTAATTATTAGCTTTTTCTTCTCCCCTGCTTTCCATTTTTCTTTATTTTCTAAATCAAATTTGAAAATTAAATATTGAATTTGCCTTTCAAAATTTAGGGTATTAAAGAATTTATGATAGGTAATAACCAATTGTCTCCTGATTTTGATTCATAAGTACTCCTCTTCAAGTTTGAGCTATCTGTAGGAGGTCGCCAAGAAAGCTACAATTCTTCAAAGTTATTATAACTTATGAGGTACAAGGTTAAAACCCTATTAAAACATTCATCGTTTTGCTGGTTTTCTACACTTTATGTGAACCCTTTAAAGATAATTAGCTTACTTTCTTTTAAGAGGTTTTCCAAGAGGTGTGGCTTTTAAAAGTTTTATCATTTCCTGCATAGACCACGTCTTAAAAAAGAAATGTATAGCGACAAGTATAAAAAGAAATAAGCCTCCGGTTACTATCAGTTCAACTACATCAATTAGATTTTCGAATATAGGAGTAAAATACATTAAACTAAAAACTGCTGAAAAAGCTATTAATCCCGGAAAGGAGGTTTTTAGTATATCCCCAACTTGCTCTTGCAGAGGATAATCAATGAACTTGTTCGCATAATAAATGTTAATGAGTACTGCTATAATACTATTGGCTATTTGCGCGAGGATTAAAGGAATTATTCCTATTTTCATGGTTAACAGAATTCCTATAACAAGAGTAACATTAACTATAACTGCCATTTTTAAGTATAAATCTGTTCTACCCTTAACCTTTAAAATATTAGAATTGTACTTATTAATGGGATAAAATATGCCTGTTATACATAACAATTGAAAATAGGGAACCGCGGGCAGCCATTTATCTCCTAGTAAAAAAGCAAATAAAGGATGTGCAGTTAAAATAAGGAGGAGCATTATTGTGGTTAAGATCAATAATGCAAGAACCTGTGTTTTTTGATACGCCTGTTTCAGGTTTTCATCTTTTTTAATTTTTGAAAATACCGGGTACAAAACCTTATCCAGAGTATTTGAAAAAGTTACAATAGGAAAATCTTTCATGGTAACGGCTCTTGTATAATATCCTACCATTGCTGCCGAGAAATACCGGCCAATAATCAAGGGAAAAATGTTTTTTACAATACGCCCAATAATTCCTGAAATGGCCAGTTTGTAGCCAAAATAAAAATGTTCTTTTAATTTATGCCGGTAAAGTTTCATCTTTGGTAACCAGCGTGTCTGGAAAAAGTAGATTATAGTTAAAGATAATCCCAATACTATTTCCATATACACCAGCGCCCAAACTCCAAAATCCATATAAGCCATTACAATTCCTGTAAGACCTGCTAATAAAAGCGCCGGCAACTGGGCCTTCATTTGATACTTAAAATTCAGTTCGTAGGTTAACCTTGTTTTTTGTATGATAAACAAACTGTTAATCACTATTGTGATGCTATAAACACGAATTAGGTCTGTTAATCTTGGTTGATCGTAAAAGCTGGAAATAAGTGGAGCTGCAATATAGAATACCAGGTACAGGAATAAAGAAAGTGCAAGATTTATGGTAAAAACAGTAGAAAAATCATCTTCGTCCGGCTTTTCAGACCTTATAAGCGACTGGCTCATACCAGAATCTGTAAGCGAATTCCCCACGGCACTAAAAATTAAGATCATTCCTAGAAGACCAAACTCTTCAGGAGCAATTAATCTTGCCAGCACAATCTGGACAGTAAAGTTTATTGCCTTACTCCCAAATTGTTCAATAAAAGTCCAGCTAATACCTGAAAAGGCCTTTTTTTGTAAAGACATAAGTTAATTCTAGTGGCAAGCTATTAGCAGCTTGAAAAATTAAAGAATCTAAGAGAACAGCCTTTTACCCAAGGAACCGATCTCCTTTTTCCCAATCTTTTCCAGCTTTTTTACCCAAATAATCTTTTAAATATTTTGGATGCATCCCAAATCCAGGCCGTACAGAGCGTATATTCTCTTCCGTATAGGTTTCTCCTGCCTTAATATCTTCTGCCACATATATGGAGCGTGCAAAATCCTTTCCTTTTTTCTGCTTTTCGGTTAGGCTATAATCAATTTTTCCAATTGCTTTTTCGGCTTCCCTTACCGCTTTTACCATGGCTGCAAATTCGTCTTCATCCATAGAAAAAGAGGCATCTGGACCACCTATGGATTTATCCAGAATAAAATGTTTTTCTATAATTTTTGCTCCAAAGCATGTTGCTACTACTGGAACTGTATTGCCCATGGTGTGATCTGATAAACCAGAAATAACATTATAGCGCTCTGAAAATTCTTTTATCATTTTCATGTTGGCTTCTTCAATAGGAGCGGGATAAGATGAGGTACATTTTAATAGCGCAACATCCTTATTTTCCATGCGATTACAGGCATCAAGTGCCAGTTCTATATCTTCTTTTTCTGCTATTCCGGTAGAGATAATTACCGGCTTTCCTTTTGAGGCTACATATTCAATTAACGGGATATCTGTAATTTCAAAAGAAGCTATTTTATATGCTGGAGCATTTAAGTCTTCAAGAAAATCTACAGCAGTTTTATCAAAAGGGGAAGAAAAAATAATCAAGCCTTCCTTTTCTGCCGCATCAAATAATTCTTTTTGCCATTCCCAGGGGGTATAAGCTTCCTCATAAAGGTTGTAAAGGTTCTTGCCTTCCCAGATTGTACCTTTAATTAAAAAATCATCCTTTTTAGAATTAAGGGTAATGGTATCTGCAGTATAGGTTTGGAGTTTTATACAATCTGCTCCGGCTCTTTTTGCTGCTTTTATAGTTTTAAGAGCGGTTTCCAGGCTTCCATTATGATTAGCAGATAGTTCAGCAATTATAAAAACCGGTTCATCTCCACCAATATTTTTATTTCCTATTCTCATTTTTTAATTTTTCAAATTTCAATTCTGATGTATTATCAGAAACATTTTTAAATGATAGCTTCTCAAATATTCTTACAGAAGCCTTGTTCTGCCTAAATACAAGACCATAAACTTTCTTAATTTCAGCATTTTCGGCAAAAAATTTATGCACCCCCAATTTTAATAGTGCAGTACCAAGCCCTTTTCCTTGTTGTAATGGATCTACCAGATAATTTATTTTGGCAACTCCTTCATTTTCCACATCAAACCGAATGGTTCCGGCAGGGATATGATCTACTTCTAAAATATATGTGGTTATAAGGTTACTGTTAATCATTTTATCAAACCAGCTTTTGTGGCTGGATAAAGAAATAACGCTCTTATCAAAGGAATTTTCACGGGTGTGAGCATGATTTCTCCATAGATAGAGCAACTCCAAATCCTCATAAACCACCTTTCTTAATTGCTTTTTCACCACTTATAAAACCTATCCTGGGAAGAAGCTACCTCATCAATTTCATTCTGGGAAAAATATTTTGGGTTAAAGCATCCCACTAATATCCTGTCCTCATTCCTGTTCTCTACCCAGTAAAAACCTTTAAGCCTACCTTCCACCAACCAACCGGCGCGTGTATATGCTTTAATAGAAGGAATATTAGATTCATACATCCCACCATATAATTTCCTGATGTCAAATTCTTCAAAAGCAAGCTGGTTACCAAGTTTAATAGCATCTACAGATAAGCCTTTACCAAGAAAATTTCTGTCCCCAATAAGAATTACCAAATCTGAAGTTTTATGAACCTGATGTATAGGTCCCAATTTAATGGTGCCAATTAAAAGATCTTCCTCAGCGCTATATATCCCGAAAGTAAAAAGATTTCCTTTTACTTTACCTTCTTCAATAGAATTAAGTAATTTTTCTCTGGTAATGGCTTGTTTGGAATTTGTATAATATTTCATTAACTCCTCATCTTTAAACCATTTCATAACATCTTCAGTAATATCGGCCTCTGTGACTTCCTTTAGGTAAACTCTGTCTCCGTGGTATGCTTTCATAATTTTAAAATTTAAATTTATAAGGATAAAATTAAGAGAATTAAAAATGCCTTTTAAACTTTTTGATTTTGCAAACTCAAAATCATCTTATTCCCTTAACTCCCGCAGTTAGTATCAATTCCTATGTAATTATTATAAGTCCTTAATTTTTTCTTCTTCTGTTTTCTTATTTATTTGTCTTGATTTACTACCTCTAATACTTCATTTTCTAATAACTTCTCCATAATTTCATATAGTTCCCACACAGGTTCTCCTATTTTTTGAGCTATCTGAAGGAGACTGTGCTGCCCGTCACAATAACTTATAAAATTCATCATTTTTCGCGCTTCATTAGCAGATCCTTTTACACTAATTGTAGGATACAGCCCCCTTTTTCCTAATTGAGGTTCGCAAAAAACAGTGCTTTTTAATATTTTATTATTCTCTATTATGCTTAATGCTTTTTTTAAGGCATTAAATCCTCCCTGTAAACCTTCAGGAGAAATTAAATTTAAATTATCCAAAGAAGTATGATATTCAGGATATTCTCCATATTTGCTTCGCATAATTGTGGCTAAAGGCAAATCTACTCCGGGAGCACAATATTGTCTCTCATCACTGCCGCGGTCCAGCCAGCTGTATTTCCTAAACCCTGGAGCTGTATGCTGTAATACGTGCAGGGCAACCTCATCAGACAACGTACTTCCCTTCCGGGAAGGGAGATAAGAAAAACACCTGTTATCACCAATACAGGTGATATTAAATCCCGCAAAAACGTTATTTTTAAGCTCTTTAAGATTTTTACTTATGTAAACTATGGAACCAATAGTTTCCGGAACAAGAACAATCCTGTAAGTATATTCTCTCTGATTAAGCGTTTTAAGCCATTGAGCAAGGGCTATAGTTACCACTGGTCCTGAAAGTTCATTATTGGCCATTGAAGGATGGCACACATATGAAGATAAAAATATTTCTTCTTTAGATTTACCAGGTAAAACGATTTCAGCGTAATTTAAGACACCTTGCTTAAAGCGGGATTTAATTACTACATGGTATTGCCCGGGTTTTAGCTCCTTTCTTTGCGTTTCGGGTAAACAAAAACCCCATCTTTTTTTATAATAGGAAGTAACATAAGGAATAGCGTCTGGCTGTTCCGGTAAAGAATACAAATATTCATTTAATTCTTTAAGATCCAATCGCTTATCCACAGGTTCTGAATATCCAACCACATGCAGGTTGTTTTCTTTAAAATCAATTATCCTTTCTCCTTCTTGATTTTTAATGTATGCCTCTTCAATTTCCCATTCATCAGGTACGGTCCAATCAAAGGCCTTATACCCACTGGGAACACTCTTAATTTCCAATTCTGGAATAATAGATTTGAAATAATTGAGGGTTTCCCTCACGCCTTCTCCGGTAAGACTTCTATTTACAGGGAATAGGTCTGTTGCCCACCCATACATTACCTGTCCAATATTACTCTCCATTCTTAAGTAAAAAGTTTTTATCTGTTTCTAATTTAGAACCTAATATATTTTCCATCTGTTTGGAATGAGTCCACATCACTTCAAAGTGTTCAAAGTTAAAAACCTTAAGTACTCCTTCCTCCTGAAGTGTTTTCTTAATTTTTTCCCGATCCCAGGTGGTATCTTTTTCTAAATCTCTGACGAAGTATTGATACACAATATCCTTTTTAACTGTATTAGAGGATATTACTTCTCCTGGAAAATTTTTAATGTACCGGTATGGGACCTTGTAAGCAAATTCCAGATAATGAAGATAAGTACTAATAAATTTATCTACATTAATATTAATTACCACGTGACCCAGGTCATGTAACATGTGCAGGATTGAATCTTCGCCAAAGGCAGTCTCTTCTTTTAAATGGAACTGCTGGAAATAATTATTTGTATCTATGACATTAAAAACGGGATTAATAGTTCTGTGAGTAGTGGGATATTGCTCCCTTATCTCTTCACCAAACCTTCCCACTTCAGAAGGAGAACTTGTTTGGTTATAAACTCCAGTTTTTGTGTAACTGTAGGTGAAAGTAGGGACTAAAATGGTTTTAGGCTTGTACAGATTATTCAAAACTGTTACGATTTGTTGAGATAATTCCCGATAAGAAAACTTATCCATTATTCCCTTCAACCTTACATGCAGGAATAAAATTTCATTTTCCGGTATATTTAATTGTTTTAAATATTGCTCCATTTCTCGTTTTTCTAAATCTTTATTCATAGCTTCCGAAATTTTACCGGATCAATAAAAAATAAATTTCTTTTAGTAATTACCTTTTCCAAACAGAGTCATTTTCTAAGTAACCAGTTTTAATACAAAACATAATCAAATGTTTTCTTTAAATCTTAGAAAAGGCTTCAATGTTTATTGAATTTAGAATGAATTATAACATCTATGTAATTCTCATGAATTAAGCAATGTTCTTTTAACACCGCCTCTTTTTTAAAACCAGCTGCTTCTAAAACTTCATAAATTTTAGGCCTTAAATTAAATGCGTAGGTATGAAGTTTATGTAAATCCAACTCTCTAAAAGCTACTTTCTCTAATAATTCCAGAAAAATTCCCCAGTGCTTTTTAAATCCCTTTTGTTCCAGTTCTGTCTTCATAATAAATGAAACCTCCGCATGCTTATCCTTCCAATTAATATGTACCATTCCGCCATAACCAATACAAATGTTATCCTCTAAATAAGAAAACAGCACCTGGGCCGGTTTATCATTTTCAAATAATTGTGCGACTACCGTATCAAAATAAACATCCTGATCCTTTTGGGTAAGAGGCCTATTTTGTCTCAAATGATAAATTTGCTCATTTCTCCATTTCATAATCTCGTAGCGGTCTCCGGAGCGAATTGGCACGATAGAATATTTCCCTGAAGAGAAACTTTGGTTATTTAGAATTTTGTAAGAGCTCATACTTAATTTCTGCTATTTTCCAATCGCTAATGTTATCTATATCCTGTGCTTCTAAATCGCTGATTACTACTCCCCCAGTATTCTTAGTAAAAATGGTATTATTTTTAAGAAATTCAGCTTTTTTAAAAAAATAGAACTGTCCTGCATCATGAAAGGATTTTTCGAGATCCTGAGAGCGTGTGTTTTCAAATTGAGGGTAGAAAAAGGAAACTTTTCTATTCTGAATCTTCAGAGCGCGCTGTATGGGATAACTGAATGGGATCACGGGAAAAACTGCATCCCGGTTTTCTTCTTCTAATTGCTGAAAAGCTTCTTTTAGCAGTTTCTCTGTGGTAAAGGGAGCTGTAGGATAGATACAACATATGTTATTAAATATCTTACCATTTTCTTCATACTGCTGGACCACTTCTTTTAGCACATCAATGGTTGTGGCATAGTCATCTGCATTTTTGCTGCTTCTCAAAAATGGAACTCTAGCACCATGCTTTTTTGCAATTTCAGCAATTTCTTTATCCTCTGTAGAAACCATTACCTCCTCGAATAGTCCAGAATTAAGAGCGGCTTCTATGGAATACGCAATTATAGGTTTGCCTAAAAACTCCTTTATATTCTTACGGGGTATCCTTTTACTGCCTCCACGTGCGGGAATTATACAAATGTTTTTAGGCATTATAAAAGTCCTTTATTTTGTTTATAACAAAATCCTGCTCCTCCGGAGTTAAGGTTGGAAACATTGGTAAGCTTATACAAGCTTTATAGTATTCTTCGGCAGCAGGCAAATCTCCTACTTTCCATCCAAATGACTGGTAGTATGGCATTAAATGACAAGGAATATAATGAATTTGAGCAAGTATTTTATTTTCCCTGAGATAATTATAAAGCCCCAGACGATTTTCTACTTCAAGAATATATAAATGATAGGCATGGCCTTCTATAATTCCTGATTGTCCCGTTACAAATTCTGAATTTTTAAAGGCCTGGAAATAGGTATTTGCAATTTCTCTCCGCCTGGCAAGTCCTTCCTCTGCTCTTTTTAGCTGACTACTTCCCAGAGCCGCCTGAAAATCTGTGATTCTATAATTAAATCCTAGTTCCTGCATCTCCATATACCAGTTTGGATAATTTAAAGATGCGGAATCCGATGCTTCTTCATTTAAACCTATTGCAAATGAGGCTGAATTTTGGTATTTAGAATCATCCTTTACAATACCGTGTGTTCTTAATTCAAGCAATCTTTCATACAGGTCTTTATCATTGGTAGTAATCATTCCCCCTTCCCCGCTCGCGATGTGTTTCACGGGATGAAAGGAAAATATGGCCAGGTTGGCAAAATTTCCATTTCCACATAACTGCTTCTTACCATTAGCATCCCTAAAATACCCTCCCGGAGCATGGCAGGCGTCCTCAATAATCCACAGGTCATACTGCTCGGCAAGGGCGTGGAAATCCTCCATATTTACGGCTCTTCCTGCAAAGTCTACGGGAATAATTCCTTTATAGGTTCCTTTAGGTGCAGCTTCCAGAAGCGCTTTTACTTTATTAATATCTAACAGATAAGTATCTGGATCAATATCTGCAAAAACAACTTCTCCCCCACAATAGCGCACACAATTAGCAGAAGCAGCAAAAGTTATGGGCGTGGTTATTACTTTGTCACCCTCCTTCACATTTAGCGCCAGAGCGCACAAGTGTAAAGCAGCAGTACCATTGGCAACAGCAACAGCATATTTACTATTGATATAATTGGCAAAAGCATCTTCAAATTCTGCAATTTTGGGCCCTTGCGTAAGATAATCTGATTTTAAGGTTTCAATTACATCATTAAGATCTTCTTCTGTAATATTCTGGCGGCCGTATGGGATTGGGTTATTCATAAATTACGCTTCAAAGTTTGAATCTATATGTTCTTTAATCAAATTCCTGAGATCCTCAACGGTTTCCCATTCATCATTTTCTCCGGAATTGTACTGGAAACCTTCCTTTACCTTTTTCGCATTGAATTTTTCAATAAAATCTTCTAGTTTCCATTTATGCGTAGCAGGTAATATGGTATAATATTTACCAAGGTCATAGGTATAATAAGAATCTGAAGAAGTGATCATTTCTTCATGAATTTTTTCACCAGGCCTAATTCCTACTACCGGCTTTTCACACTCTGGGCCTATAGCTTCAGCTACATCTGTTATTTTGTATGATGGAATTTTAGGGACAAAAATCTCTCCTCCCCACGCATTTTCCAGAGCATGCATTACCATATCTACTCCTCCCTGGAGGGAAATATTAAATCGCGTCATACCAGGATCTGTAATAGGTAAAATACCCTCTTCTTTCTTTTTCATAAAAAAAGGAATTACCGAACCATTGGAACCCATAACGTTCCCGTACCGTACTACCGAAAACCTAATAGGATTCCAGCCTTTAATATTATTAGCTGCTATAAATAGTTTGTCTGAAGTTAGTTTGGTTGCTCCATATAGGTTAATTGGCGCACAAGCCTTATCTGTAGAAAGTGCAACCACACGTTCAACCCCGGTTTCAAGGCAGGCATGAACAACATTTTGTGCTCCTCCAACATTCGTTTTTATACATTCATCCGGATTATATTCTGCCAAATGAACATGTTTCATTGCCGCAGCATGTATTACAAAATCAACACCTTTAAAAGCGCGAATTAATCTTTCCCTATCCCTAACATCTCCAATAAAAAACCGTATTTGCGGATATTGTTCAGGAGGGAATTCCTGAGCCATTTGAAATTGTTTTTGTTCATCCCTGGAAAATATAACCAGTCTTTTTACTTCAGGATAATTCTTTAAAATGTGTCTTGTAAGAGCTTTCCCCAACGAGCCGGTTCCTCCGGTAATCAATAAACTTTTATTTGTTAACATACTATTTTTCAAATTTTGATCTTATAATTTTTTCTAAACTTTGTGCCACCTGAACATCATTTTCCTTCACATTATAATCTTTATAATACTTAGGATAATTTTCATTTAAAGTTATTCCAGGAGCCATTTTTGCATAAAGTTCATCAAACCTTCTCTGCAATTCTTCAAACACAACTTCTTCAGAACTTATCTTTTCCAGATCAAGATTGGGAGAGAAGCTATAAACCCCAGGTAAGGATTTATACCAGGCTCCCCATCCAAATATAAGAACGGGTTTCCCGCCTGTAATGGATTCCCACCCAACCGTTCCGGAAATGGTTGCACAAATTTTAGAATTTTTTATAAGTGCATAAGTATTATAGGTTGGGGCTACAAATGTTAAATTAGGAATTCTCTCTAACCTTTTAAAGAATTCAGGATTTCGCATAAAATAGGATTGTTTTGGGTTTTCCTTTACGTAAATTTCCCAATCTTTTGGTAAAATTGAGGATAGATGTTCCAGCGCCAGAGCCTGATCTGAATATTTACCACCATAAGAGGAAGTAGTTTTCTCCGGTTGCAAATGCAAGGCAAAATAGACGAAAGGTTTTTTTAAATCGACCTCATTTGAAAGTTTTTTCCTGTTGAGCTCGTAATCCTGCTTTAGTTTGTAGCGGTAATAAGCCTGTCTTCTGTAATTTTTCTTAAGTAATTCTTTAATTAACTGAAAACCATGAAAATACTTGGACAATTCTTTATTTAAAGAATCCAGGTCTTTTACGTTTGAAAGTTTGAACCCATCTCTACGATTTACTTTCATGTAAGGTAGATCCTTTTCAAATTTAGGTTCTATTTCAATACTATCCTTAGGTTCAAAAAGTTTTTCTGTAGTATTAAAGTTACCAAAATCCCTAAATTCCCAATAATAAAAGAATCTGTTTGGAAAAGTGGTTTGAGCAAGGTATAAGGTTTTAATGCCCATCTCTTTTGCCAGAATATGCGGAATATAATCATATCCGGCATGAGGGGAATTGTTCTGAATTAAGAGGTCTATGTTATTTTCAACTAATAGCCCATAGTAATAATTAACCATTAAGTTAAAATGGTCCAGAAACTGATGGTAGTTAAACTCGTTATAATTTACCGAGTTATGAAGGTTTACCCTGGAATACATGTCAATAAAAACCGGCAAATGCTCATAAACTTTATTGTATATTTCTATAGGAACATGTTGATAGGTCCCTTCAAGCCCTTTTGACCCTAGGTTTAAAAACTTTTTTTTGCTTGCAGTAACCGTTTTCTGGACTATCGCATGATTTAATATCCCCTTTTTTTTAAAATCTTTAATTAGATAATCCTCCCAATTGTCATGCGGTGTATTAAGAATGTAAATATTTATTGGCTTATTCATTTAATGCTGTTTCTGGTATTTATGGGATTTTTAGATTACTAATTACGATAGTATAATTTAAGATGAAAATGTATCTTTTAAATTGTTATAAACTTCCTCATATTTCACGGCGATTTGCTTCACGTCAAATTTTTGTTTTGCCTGCTCTTTGGCTTGCTCTTTAAGATGCTGTAGATTTTCCTCATATTTTATTGCATAATCCAGTTGATTAGATAATGCTTCCCGGTTACCTACTTCAAAAAATAATGCCGACTCCTGATTTGTGCATTCTTTATTTTCAGGAATATCAGAACATACAATTAGTTTTCCAGCAATCATTGCCTCAAGTAATGCCCCTGGTAAGCCTTCATAATAAGAGGGGAAAACAAAAATGTTTGAGATAGCCAGTAATTCAAGCACATCTTTCCTGTGTCCCAAAATTAAAATGCTTTTTTCCAGACCTAATTCTTTGGTTCTTTTTTCCAGCATAGGTCTTATTGGGCCTTCCCCTGCAAGGATAAGGACGCAATTGGGATTTTTCTTAAAAACCTTGGGTAAAGACTCGATAAGATCAAACTGACCCTTCCGCTCCATCTGCCGCCCAACATTAATAAGGACGGTTTTATTTTCCACCTGAAGTTCACGTTTAAGATTTTGCAGTACATCTTCAGAAAAATCATTTTCGGGTATTTCCCTTCCTCTAAAAATCACCTTAACCTCATTAGGGTCTATATGCAAGGCTTTAGTATTGGTTTCTTTAATGGCTTGAGAATTAGAAATAAAAAAATCTACGCTTTTAGCCGTATATCTATCATATAATTCTACCAGTTTTAAGGTGGCTTTTTGTTTCAACGGCAGATTTTTATAGCGTATTTTGCCATAGGAATTATTTACAAAGCTGTTAATAAGAGGTATGCCGGGGTATTTTTTCTTTAGCCTTCTGGAAATTATATCTGCTTTAAACAAGGTAGAATGTACTACATCGGGTTTCTCTCTTTCATAAACCGGTACCAGCGCTTTAACAGCTTCTCCAAAATTGTATTTCCCTTCAATATTTAGATAAATGACTCTTATATTGCTATTGGTAATTGCTGAAGGCCGTCTGTTAGATCCTACATAAATTTGAACAAAAACCGGCTCATACTCTGTAAAATATTCTGCAATAAGACTCAGGCTTTTCTCTGCTCCTCCGGTTTGTACAGTATCTATTAAAAATAATACCTTTTTCATTTTGAGTTGGATTTTCCGCTTAAGTAGTAGCTTTTATACCAATTTACAAATTTCTCTACCCCTTCTTTTATTCCTGTTTCTGGCTGGTAATTAAAATCTGTACTTAAGGCTTCCACATCTGCCCAGGTCCTGTTTACATCTCCAGGCTGCATGGGCAGCATTTCTTTTTTTGCCGGTACTTCCAGCTGCTTTTCAATCTCATTAATAAAATCAAGAAGTTTTACCGGTTTACTATTTCCGATATTATAAAGTGAGTACTTTACCCCTTCTTCCTTTAATTCTGATTCAACCACTTTATTAATACCTTTTACAATATCATCTATATAGGTAAAATCCCTTTCAAGATCCCCATGATTAAATACTTTGATAGGTTTATTCTTAACTATAGCATCTGTAAAGAGAAACATAGCCATATCTGGCCTCCCCCAGGGCCCATATACGGTAAAAAACCTTAGGCCTATTGTTTCAAAGCCGTAAAGATGACTATACGTATAAGCCATTAGTTCATTGCTCTTTTTAGTTGCCGCATAAAGACTTATGGGTTTATCTACCCTGTCTTCAGTAGAAAAAGGAACCTTTGAGTTTTGGCCATAGACACTGGAACTGCTTGCAAAAACCAGGCGCTTTATATTAAAGTTTCTACAGCACTCCAATATATTTGCAAAACCCAGTAAGTTGCTATCGATATAGGCTTCGGGATTTTCTATACTATACCGGACTCCTGCTTGCGCGGCCAGATTACAAACAACATCAAAATTTTCAGCTTTAAACAAAGCCGGAAGAGCCTGCCTGTCTTCTAAGTTAAGCTTTATAAATTTAAAATTGCTAAAGGTGAGACTCGTGCAATTTTCCCCATAATTTCTCGCACTATTTCTTTTTATACCTAATTCTTCTAACCTGTCAAATTTCAGATCTACATCATAGTAGTCATTAATATTATCAAGCCCGGTTACCTCATGGCCATGCTTTAGCAATACATAGGCTAAGTGAAATCCTATAAAGCCTGCGGCACCCGTTACTAAAATTTTCATTTTACCTTAAGTTTATGAAGTAAGCAACCAGCAAAGGTTGTTACTGTTTTATTTTTATTAAGAAAGCCTTTTAGGCTTCTAATTTTTTCAAAATAATTTATTTCAGGAACCTATTGCATAGAAATCAAAACCAATCTCTTCTTTAGTCTTTCTTTCCAATAATCTTCGCCCATCAAAAAGAAAAGCTGGTTTTAACATTTCATCATAAATTTTCTGCCAGTCCAATTTTTCAAATTCATCCCACTCCGTCAGGATCGCTACAGCATGCGCGTCCTCACAGGCAGCGTAAGCATCTTTAACAACTTCTACCTTAGAGCGGTTCTCTTCAGAAGACCTGGTATTTAAATA
This sequence comes from Autumnicola aciditolerans, assembly GCF_041679265.1. Classification (NCBI taxonomy): domain Bacteria; kingdom Pseudomonadati; phylum Bacteroidota; class Flavobacteriia; order Flavobacteriales; family Flavobacteriaceae; genus Autumnicola; species Autumnicola aciditolerans. The sequence goes on along the minus strand of NZ_JBGFSM010000002.1, from coordinate 271,601 downwards.
ATCAAGGTCTGCATACACCTGCTCTTCTTTTACCTTTGGATCATAAATCACAATTTCAGCGTGTTCATTAAGAAGATAATCTGTCACATAAATTGCTGCAGACTCTCTGGTATCATTAGTGTCTTTTTTAAAGGCCCATCCCAGGACAGCAATTTTTTTACCCGATACCGTATTATATAAAGTTTTTACGATATTAGCCGCAAACCTCCTTTTTTGATGGTCATTCATTAGAATCACCTGCTCCCAGTAATCTGCAACCTCTTCAAGTCCAAAAGATTTTGCTATGTAAACCAGGTTCAATATATCCTTTTGGAAACATGAACCCCCAAAACCTACAGAAGATTTTAAAAATTTTGGACCAATCCTGGAATCCATCCCTACTGCCTTTGCTACTTCATTAACATCGGCGCCGGTTTTCTCACATAATTCTGACATGGCATTTATGCTGGAAACCCGTTGTGCCAGAAAAGCATTAGCGGTTAACTTTGAAAGTTCTGAAGACCAGACATTAGTTGTTAAAATATTTTGCCTTGAAACCCAGGAAGCATAAATATTCACCAAAGCTTCCATTGCTTCTTTCCCTTCTGGTGTGTCCATATCTCCTCCTATAAGTACCCTGTCCGGATTTTGTAAATCCTGTATAGCGGTTCCTTCTGCTAGAAATTCCGGGTTAGATAAAATCTGGTATTTTACACCATTACCGGTGTTATCCAAAATATCCTTAAGCGCCGCCGCGGTACGTACAGGAAGGGTAGATTTCTCGACAACTATTTTATCATTTTTTGCTACTCTGGCTATTTGTCTTGCACAAAGCTCAATCCATTTTAGATCTGCCGCCATCCCCTTACCAATACCATAAGTTTTTGTAGGCGTATTTACAGAAATAAAGATCATATCTGCCTTATCAATAGCAGCATCCACTGCTGTAGAAAAGAATAGATTTTTACCTCTGGCCCCTTTTACCACTTCAGACAATCCAGGTTCATAAACCGGAATATTCTCCACATCTTCATCATTCCAGGCTGCAATTCTTTTTTCATTAATATCGACTACGGTCACCTCTATATCAGGGCACTTTTGGGCAATCACTGCCATTGTAGGACCTCCAACGTATCCTGCACCAATACAACAAATATTCTTAATTTTCAATTTTTATGATTTTTTGTTTTGTTATAGTTTTTTATCGCATTTATTGCCGAGAACTCCTTTTACGTCATATACCACGGCATAATCTTCTTTAAGGACATCCAGATTAAGTGAAAGAAATTCTTTATGAGCCACGGCAAGTACTATGGCTCCAAACTTCTTATCAGGCAACTGTTTGGTTGTTTTTAAACCGTACTCATGCATTACTTCTTCAGGATTTGCCAAAGGATCATACACAGTAATATTTATTCCGTATTCCTTTAGATTACGAATAACCTCTATTACTTTTGTATTCCTCACATCTGGACAATTTTCTTTAAATGTTACTCCTAGTACCAAAACCTGGGAGCCTTTTACCTTCTGATCATTTTGAAGCATTAATTTCACAACTTCCCCGGCTACATATTGCCCCATAGAGTCGTTCATGCGCCTACCGGCAAGGATAATCTCTGGATGGTAGCCAATTTCCTGAGCTTTCTGCGCAAGATAGTACGGATCTACCCCTATACAATGTCCTCCCACCAGTCCCGGTTTAAATGGCAGGAAATTCCATTTTGTGCCAGCTGCTTCAAGTACATCCTGAGTATCAATCCCCATCATGTTAAAGATCTTTGCCAGTTCATTCACAAAGGCAATATTAATATCTCTTTGGGAATTCTCAATTACCTTGGCAGCTTCAGCAACTTTAATGGTAGGTGCCAAATGTGTACCTGCCGTTATAACCGATGCATATAATTGATTTACTTTCTCTCCTATTTCAGGAGTTGATCCCGCTGTAACTTTAAGTATCTTCTCTACGGTATGTTCCTTATCACCCGGATTAATCCTTTCCGGAGAATAACCCACAAAAAAATCCTCGTTAAATTTTAATCTGCTGTGCTTTTCAAGAACAGGAACGCACTCTTCTTCAGTAACGCCTGGATAAACCGTAGATTCATACACGACTACGTCCCCTTTTTTCAGCACATTTCCTACAGTCTCACTGCTTTGATATAGCGGAGTTAAATCTGGGCGGTTATTTTTATCTACAGGGGTGGGAACGGTAACTATATAATAATTACAATCTTTTATCTGTTCCAATTCTGCTGAACAAAACAGGCCATTATTTCCTGAGGGCTCAGTTTTTAAAACGGATAGAAGTAACTTCCTTTCAATTTCCAGAGTGACATCTATCCCCTGCATTAACTCGCTTACTCTTTTTTGGTTGATATCAAAACCTACTACAGGATATTTTTCTGCAAAAAGCCTGGCAAGTGGGAGTCCAACATACCCCAGGCCTATTACCGCAATTTTTATATCCTTATCCATTCTTAATATAGTTTAGCCAGAGGCTTTACTCCTCTATCTTAAATTATGCCAGTACCAGGCTACGGCTTCTTTCAAGCCTTTCTCAATAGTAAATTCTGGTTTATAGCCAAGAAGTTTTCTTGCTTTATCAACAGATGCCAGGGAGTGAGGAATATCACCGGGGCGGTTGGGCCCGTGCTGGACTTCAATCTTTTCTATCTCCTTATCATATTCAGATAGGAAATTTTTCAAATATTGGGTTAGCTCTACCAAATTCGTCCGGTCTCCTACTGCCGTGTTATAAATTTGATTTACCGCTTCAGGATTTTCCACAGTTAGAGCAAGTAAATTCATCTGGATAACATTATCAATATAAGTAAAGTCCCTGGAATAAGTTCCGTCTCCATTTATTACCGGGCTTTCATGCTTCATAAACTGCATGACAAATTTTGGAATAACCGCAGCGTAGGCACCATTTGGATCCTGTTTTCTTCCAAATACGTTGAAATAACGTAAGCCTATAGTATCCAGATTGTAAGCATCATGAAAAATATCGGCATATAGCTCATTAACATATTTAGTAATCGCATAAGGTGATAAAGGCTTTCCTATTTTATCCTCTATTTTAGGAAGATCTTTTGAATCTCCATAAGTAGAAGAACTCGCCGCATACACAAAACGTTTAACTCCTGCATCCTTTGCGGCAACTAGCATATTTAAAAAACCTGAAACATTCACTTCATTGCTTGTTACAGGATCTTTTAAAGAACGTGGAACAGACCCCAGGGCTGCTTCATGCAAAATATATTCTTTATCCTCACAAACCTTTTTGCAGATTTCAGGATCACGAATATCTCCTTCTATTAAGGCAAAGTTAGGATTATCAATAAATTTTTCAAGATTATGCCGGTGTCCCGTAGAAAAATTGTCAAGACAGCTCACCATCACCCCCAATTTAAGCAAATGCTCGCATAAATTAGAACCAATAAAACCCGCTCCGCCGGTTACTAAAATCCTTCTGGACTTCAGCATGGAAAACTGATCTTCACGCATTAAAAATAATGATTTTAACAATTATAATCGCCAAAGATATAATTTACTTTTCAAGCGAAAGACTTCTGTATCTTAAAGAAATGCAAAAAGATCAGGGAGAATCTACCAAATGTTTAAAACGCGGTGGACTCCAGGTGTACTAATTCCGTATTTATAATTTTTGAAGTACTCTTATCTGAAAGTAATTTGCTGTTAAGACGGTTAATAAGCATCTGCATCGCATTTTTCCCTACTTCTTCCGGAAACTGTTCAATATAACTTATAGAAGGAGTAAGAAAACGTGCTACATTTTCAGGCAAAAAACCAATTATTTTAAGATCTTCAGGAATGCGCAGGTTGTTTTCATAAGCCATCCGGTACACGCGCATAGCACTTTCAAAATCGGTACAAAGTACGGCTTCCACTCTTTTATTTACAAGCATATTATATATACCATCAATAAGTACCTGCTTTCTGGAAGATGCCGCAATGATACTTTCCATTCCCTCTGTTAAAGCACTTTCATAGCCTTTAATGCGCAATTTACCTACTCCCAGGTGATGAATGCCTGAGGCCAGTCCAATTTTTTTGATACCTTTGGAAATAAGGAGTCTAGTTGCTTCTGCAAAACTTTTTTCGTCATCTATGCCCACTTTATCAACCGGAACATCAATATTAATGCGATCATAAAGTACCACCGGGATTTCATATTCCAAAATCCCAAAAATATGGTCATAATTTCTTGCCCGGTGAGTGGCTTCAGAAATTGCAATTAAAACTCCGTCTACAAAACCTGAAGTAAGCATATCTGTGATCTGCTTCTCTCTCTCCAGAGATTCGTTAGAAATATATGTAATCACCTGCAGGCCTTCTTTTTGCGCCTTGGCTTCAATTCCAGAAAGTACTTTTGCAAAAAAGTTATTGGAGATATTGGGAATAACCACTCCTATAGTTCCGCTTTTACTGCTCTTTAAATTTACCGCTACAGGGTTTGGCCTGTAATTATGCAAGGCGGCCAGTTCCTTAACTCTTTCTATAGTTTTGGGACTTATTTCCGAACTGTCATTCAGCGCTTTGGAAACCGTGGAAACAGAGACATTTAATAGTTTTGCCAGCTCCTTTAGAGTTATTTTGTTCTTCATATAAATGAGTGCAAGAAATAATTCAACAAATTTATACTATTTCAGCAATTTTTTGCGGATTCTGTTGTCCTAATTTCATAATGATAAACTAAATTTAAAATTAGCCCTGTATTCTTCGAAGCTTCTTCTTGATTATATTAGAGTTCTAGTTTACTTTTTAATAATTTCCACCTCCAAAACCTAATATTTCATGAAGTTTTTAAAGTCATACTGGTTCTATATTATAGCGGCTATAATCACAATTGTTGGATTGTTAACCGGTTGGTATTTTTTCCTGCTTTTTGTAGTTCCCTTTGGCCTGTTTAGCCAGGGCAAAAAAGAGGAAGAAGAATAACAAGTTAAAGTTATACTAAATCAGCTTCTTCATTTGCAAGACAGGCGCCACAAGCGTATTTTGACATGAATGTTCAAATAAAACCAACTATGAAACGAAAAGGCACTTTATCTCAAACACTTAACATGTTGAGACTTGAAGAAGGATATGAAGAAGACTTTAATTTACTGGATAAAAAATTAAAGTCTGACGCTGAAAAGGAAGAGTTTCTATCACAGGATTTCGTGGTAGATGAAGTTTACAGGTTTGAAGGCCCATCTAATCCCGGTGATGAAGCGATACTATATGCAATAAGTACTTCTTCGGGAAAAAAAGGGGTTTTGGTAGACGGGTATGACTATTCTTCAGGACAGACCTCTGCAGAGCTTATTAAGAAACTTGATCTTAAAAAAAATCGGCCAATAAATTAATTCTATAATTTCATCTTTTTGTACAGGAACGAGAATTGTAATTTTGAATTGAAATTTTTAAATCAATAAATAAAAACTATGAGTTATTTAGGTTTAGATAGTAATAAAACAGAAAAGACTGTAGAAGAATTAAATATTCTTTTAGCCGATTATCATTTGTATTATCAGAAATTAAGAAATTTCCATTGGAATGTAATCGGGAAGAATTTCTTTGATTTACACGAAAAGTTTGAAGAGCTTTATGATGATGCAAAACTGAAGGTTGACGAGATTGCAGAAAGAATTTTAACTTTACGGCACCAGCCAACAAGTAACCTTAGTGAGTATCTTGAACTTTCCAATATTAAGGAATCAAAAAGCGAGCTTTCAGATCTTGAGATGATTGAGCAATTGCTGGAAGACCATGGAGTTTTGCTTACACAAATGAGAAAAACTGTAAAAGTTGCTGAAAACGGAGGTGATGAAGGAACTATAGACCTTATTGGAGCTTATATTAGGGAGCTGGAAAAAACCAGCTGGATGCTGGATGCCTGGAAAATGAAAACCACCGAAACCCATAGGGCCATATAAAAGTAATTTTTTCCAAATGTTTGAAAACTTCAGCATAAATGAATCCCTGAGTAAAATCGGGACAAAATTGGGCAATTGGGCAGATAGTATTATCCTCAATTTGCCCAATTTTATTTTGGCAATTCTGGTTTTTCTCGTCTTCATTTTAATTGCAAAATATGTAGGCCGCTTAATTAACGGATTATTAAGGCATAAAGTAAAACAGGCATCTATAAGAGAAATGTCTGTAAAAGTTCTAAAAGCCATTATTATTCTTGTAGGATTTTTTATTGCCCTTGGCCTTCTAAACCTTGATAAAATACTAACTTCTGTACTTGCGGGTGCGGGAGTGGTTGGCCTGGCCATTGGCCTCGCGCTTCAGGGGACGCTAAACAATACATTTTCAGGAGTAATATTAAGTTTCCTGCCTCAGTTACAAATTGGAGACTGGGTAGAGACCAATGGATTTGCCGGGGAAGTAAAAGAGATCAACCTGAGAAACATTGTTATTAAACAGTCTGACAACAATTATGTAATTATTCCCAATGGAAAAATTGTGGAAGAGCCATTCAAAAATTTTAGCAGGACAGTACGCTCAAGAGTTATGCTGAATTGTGGCGTGGCCTATAACTCTAACCTGGAATTTGTACAGGACCTTACTAAAAAAACAATAGCAAACACTTTCCCCCAACAGGGAAATGAAGAGGTGGAATTCATGTATGAAGAATTTGGAGACAGTTCTATAAATTTTGTGGTGCGTTTTTGGACCAATGTATCTAAGAACAGGGATATTCTGATGGCTAAAAATAAAGCGGTTATTGAAATTAAGAAAGCTTATGATGCGCATGATATCAATATTCCATTCCCTATAAGGACCATCGATTTCACGAACAAATTATCTATCCAAAAGCCGGAAAAAGAAGACTGAAATTTTTTATACTGAAACAGTAGTCTTCGGGTAAATCCACGACCACCTCGCTGCAAGAAATAAGATGAAAGATTTGATCGTAACGAACTGATGAACGTCACAATTTTTTAGTTATCCCATTCTGGAAATAATGCAAATCACAGAATATAAAAGCAAGCCCTAAAGGCAATAGCAGCTTCAAATTTTTATCTCCATTGATATAAAATTCGAGATTTTGTAAATGCTTTATTAGACAATAAAATGGATACTAGTAAACTAAATAAGCCCGGAAATTCCGGGCTTTTGCATTTGATATTTTCTGAAAATAGAGTTGGTTGGAATATTACCTTTACTCCTTCTACTCCTTCTACTCCTTCACTTTTTCATCAAAACCTGAAATCTAAACCAAATGAAAACCTCGCTCCCTCAGATCCGGAAAACAGGCTGAAGGTACCATTCACAGCATCGGCACTGTTTATCCATACGCCGCCGCCGTAGCTGTCATGCCACAATGAACTGTCTTCAAAATCATTCCATACTCTCCCCAGGTCATAACCTCCAAAAACACCAATTTGAAACGGCAGAAAGCCGGTTTTAAACTGATCAAAACCATAACGCAAATCCCCGCCTGTGGCAAAGGCTGTTTTTCCGGTAAATCTTTCCTGGCGGTAACCCCTTAACCCGCTATCTCCACCCAGTTGGGCGGCCTGATAAAATTCATAATCATCTCCAATATTCATATGCACCTGGACATGTGTTTTAAGAACTAACTTTCGGTTTCTGGTAAGGGCATTAAAGAAACCAAGGTAAGGCTTAAAATATCCGAAATATTGATCGGTTTCCGCCGTATTTATTTTCCCGCCAAGATTAAGCACAAAACGCATTCCGCGGGTAGGGTTTAACCTATTATCATAACTTTCATATTTATACATGGCATCCAGTCCTCCAAAATATTTCCTGTCAAAAAAATTGGCATCTTCCTGGTAATTTTCGGTAACAAAACGATCTGGTGTGGCATCTACTTCTACAGCTTCAAAATTGGCCATCCAGGCAAAATAACTTCCAAAAGGCGTGCTGTTTACAAAGCCAAAGTCTGTACCTATCCTGCTTATTCTAACCCTGTTGTAATCCATGTCACGTTCGTCTTCATAATTTATGGTCTCATTTCCAAAGCCAAAGAAATTAGTAGCATAATTAGGACTGGTAAAATGTGCTCCAACCTGCAAGTTGTAATTCCCGATAATATTGGCAAATTCCCCTTCATAATAAAGGTCGAATCCCCCTGTGGCAAAATAAATGCCCCCACCTAAGGTATGACTAGAAGTAAATGGATTTCTTTTAAAGCCGTAGATAGAGTAAACCGTTTCCATTCCTATTTTAAAACCCTGGTCCGGATTATAACCAAACGCGGGAATTATACTGGCAGACTTATAATTCTTTTTATCCTTATCGTAGGTGTTAATGTCGTAAACATCGGTAAACCTGAATTTGGCATTAGCACCTTCCTTAATAGTATTGGGTTTGGATTTGTGGTCGTAAATCTTCAGTTTTTCCTTGTTCCTGATGGTATAAATGTCATTATTCTGTCCTCCAATAATACGTACATAGATATAGTTATCTCCCTCTCCTTCAACAGTGATTTCATCGTCATCATCAAGCGCATAAATCCAGATATCCTTGGTTTCTTTTTTATCGTAGATTTTATCACTCAGGATATCTGCCCGCTCCCCATCTTTATTTCTGTAAACGGTCACCCTTGTCTTCCCTTCAGGCATCCGGATTACGTCTACAAAATCATCTTTATCTGTTCCCGTTATAATTGCCAGTTTAGCGAACTGTTCATAATAACGTTCAGCAATATCTACAATATTGTCCCTTCTGCCTTTAACTTTTTCTATAAGTTCCTTGGTTGTCTCACCCTGTGTTTCCGGAGGGAGATTAGAAAAGGCCTCTTCTATTACTTCGTCTGTAACATGTTCTTTAATGTATTTTGCCTGTTCCAGCCATGCTTCCCTGCCTGTATTCTGAAGAAGGGACCTGTCCAGACCTGTAGCCGTTATATTAAACCATTGTACATTATTAATATCGGCTCCATAAACAGCAAATTGATTGGCAAATCCCGCCAAAGCCCGCAGGGTACCAAAAAAGGCGCCGTCAAAATTTGAAAACACCTGGTCCCGATCTCGTGGAATAGGTTTGAAAACGCGGCTGCCATCTTCCTTTTCTATTTCTGCCCATCTCCACTGGTCCTGATGCCTGTCCCAATCTCCAATTAGCATATCGAAAACCCGTGCTCTCACATAGGCCGGTTCATCTAAAGAATATTTTTCATCTCTCCTTAGCCTTTCAAACATATCGGCCGTGCTTACAATATCGTGATTAGGGCTCCAGAAGTTTTTATAGCCCAGCCAGTTTTCTTCAGGCCGCTCTACCAGCATGTATACTTCATCTCCATGCTGTGAATTGTATTTACCCAGCTTTTTTTGCTTTGGCAGATAAAACAATTGTGGATTGGTATGTGCCACTCCGGCAGCTTCAGAAAGAACGGGAATTGCCATAAACGCGTAAGGATGTGCAGCGGTATAGAAATCTTTGACCAGATTCTCTGCCACGGTATTATCCAGTTCACTTTCTATAGGGCGATCTTTATATGCCACGGTTTGAAGAAATTGTATGGCTTCTTTTCTAATTCTTCTAAAATTATATTCCCTGCCCAGGCTGTCTTTTACTCTTAGGGACATCGTTTGGTGCCCCCCTCCGGCCCTTACAGGTTCTAAACCGCCATAAAGGGTATCCAGATCGGCAACCTTAAATTTGATATTCTTTCCATAAAGCTCCCTGTAACGCTCTCCCCACAAGGTTCTGAAAGTTGCTCCTTTATCTGTTTCTTCTTTAGGATAGACTGAAGTGGTAATACTTTCCGGGAAACTTCCAGGTAGTAAAGAAGCATTATAATATTCCGGTACCTGAAAGATTTCCTTTTGGTAAAAAAGTTTCGGCTTGTTGTCCACATTTCCGTAGAAACTAATCCAGGAAGAACCATCTTCAAAAACATCCAATACCGCAAATCCCTGGCCCTGGTAAGCAAAGAGACCAGTGTTGCTCAAGGTTACATAGGAAGCTTTAGAGCCCGAACCTGCAACAACCTGTTTAATATTATTATCTTCTATATACTGCAGGGAATGTTCATGCCCGGAAATAAAAATAAGCCTATCTGCCTGTTGTGCGAGGGTGGTTAAGCGCTGTACCATTGCCTTGTAGCGTTCATTTTGGGCATCCTGTATGGAAACCCCGCCTGTGGTACGCATTAAGGTAGCTAGTGATCCCAAAACCGGAACCGGGATTTTCTTTTGCGAAGGATAAATCTGGCTGGTGAGGCTATACTGGCCGCCATGCACTCCATTGGTAAGCAAGGGATGATGAATGGCAATAATAATGGTCTTATCCTTATTCTTGCTAATTTCAGACTCTACCTCAAGAAGCATTGCCTCCCGGGTTTTTATATTACAGTCATCATTAATTTTAGGATTGTCATCCCAATCTTCAAGATACCATTGGGAATCTATAACAATCATTTCAATATTCTCGCTAATATCCAAAACTTCAAGCCCGCAGCCGGTATTTGGTGACCACTTCAACCGATCATCAAAATTTTCCTTCAGATATTTTGCCTCTCTTTCCAGCCCGTCTATTCCCTTGCTGTACCAGTCGTGATTGCCGGGAATAAATATCACATTCCCATCATAATCTTCAATAGCATCCAATTGGGCTTCAAGGCGATATTCGGCATTTTCCCTGTCCGGATCATCTTCCGCAGGCATCCCAACGGGATAAATATTGTCTCCCAGGAAGATGGAATAGTTTTGAGGTTGATTAACCGAATCCAGAAAACGTTTAAAAGCAATTAATCCTTCAGAACTTCCCCCTATTGGAGAATAGCCACCATCGCCTAGAAGGTAAAACGATTTTTCTATTTTTTTATCCTGAGGATATCCAAAATCCTCTTGTGGCTCCCCCTCCCTATATTTAGGCCCTGCAGAGGAACAGGAGCAAAGGAGAGATACCACCACTATTACGTACAGTAGGTTAACTTTTATCATAAACGCTGAAGTCGATTTTTTTTGTAATTTGGCAGGAAAATAAGCAATTGGTATATGAATAATCTCATTGAGAAAGCAGAAAAATTTGTACAAAATTTATTTAGAGAAGAACTTCCAAACACCTACATATACCACGATTATAAGCATACGCAGCGTGTGGTTAAAAGTACTAAAGAATTGATTGCTAGTTCTGAAATTAATGTTAAAGAAGAAGAGGCCCTACTCCTGGCAGCCTGGCTTCATGACACAGGATATACTAAAACCTATAAAGGGCATGAAGAGGAAAGTATAAAAATTGCCTCCTGTTTTCTTAAAGAGAATAACGCCACTGAAGAACTTATCCAAAAGGTATGTACCTTAATAAAGGCTACTAAATTTAGTGTACAGCCGGAGTCTGAAGCTGAAAAGATTATACGAGATGCCGATTCTTCACATGTGGCCAAAGATTATTTTACAGATACCAGTGAATTTTTAAGACAGGAGCTCGAACTGCATAATATTAGGAAATTCACTCATATGGAATGGTTGCAGGAAAACATTAAATTTTTCACCGAGAAACACCAATATTACACAGATCATGCGCTGAAGGAATGGAAACCAAAAAAAGAAGAAAACCTGCTGGAGTTAATCGAAGACCGCAATAAGGCACAGAAAAAACTTAAAAAAGAAGAGAATAAGGCAAGGTTAAAAGCACGATTTAAAAATGATAATCCGGAGCGAAGTATTCAATCCATGTTTAGGGTCACACTTAGGAATCACATTAAATTAAGTGATATTGCAGATACTAAGGCCAACATTTTACTTTCAGTAAACGCGATTATTATTTCCCTGGCCCTGGCCAATCTTATTCCAAAACTAGACGCGGCATCCAACAAGCACCTGCTTATTCCCAGTATGGTACTGATATTTTTTAGCGTAGCCTCCATCATCCTTTCCATATTATCCACCCGCCCTAATATTACCAGCGGGGAATTTACAAGGGAGCAGGTAGAAAACAGGAAAGTTAACCTTCTTTTCTTCGGAAATTTTCACAAAATGCCTTTTGAGCAGTTTAAGTGGGGAATGAAGGAGATGATAAAAGATAAAGACTATGTATATGAATCCCTGATGCTGGATTTGCATTTACTGGGTAAGGTCTTGCACCGTAAGTATCTCCTGCTCAGGTTAACCTATACCGTTTTTATGGTGGGCATCATTATTTCTGTGATAAGCTTTGTAATAGGATTTTATTTAATGTAATTCTTCCATTTCTTCGTAGGTAATGGTTTTTTCTTCGTTATCCTGGTCCTGGATGGTGTAAAGTACTTCCACGCGAATAGCTTTTAAACCTATTACCCCCTGAACATCCTGTAACTCCAGAAGTTCTATTTCCTTACCAAGATAATTTTTTGCTTGCAGGTATTTGATGTATCTAAGGTATTCCCGCTCATCACTACGCTGCGAATACACGATGGCTATTTTTCCCTTTTGGGTAACCCGCTCCTCTGTATTTTTAATAAATGCTTTATCGATACGCTTCTTAATTATTTCGTAACGGGCATTGTACGTCCCGTCTACATCAAATTTTTTCTCGTCCATTCGGTACCGGATAGACATGGTACTGCTGTATACCAAAATAAGCGAAGCCGCATCAAGTTTTATTGGAGTTTCTTCCTGAAGCTCATAGAACCTGTTTTCCATCTCGCACATGGTACTTAATTGCCATAGCCTTAGATTATAAAGATATACCTTGTTGAATGGCTTATTATTGGCCATAGAGGCACCAATGTAAATATTGTGGTCTACTCCATCGGTTTTATAGCGCTCAAAATAATGCGGATAAATTTTTTGCGCCTGTACCTGTTTTCTGTCTATATAACGGGACATGGTGCGGTTAATACGCTGTACAGTATCATCATACTTTTTGCGCTCTTCGTAAACAATTCCCGTTTCAGGATTTAGCTTGTTCTGGTACTCTATCACTTTTCGCTTTAACGTAGTAGATTGCTTTTTTAAATGGGACATGATTGGATTCACCTCTTTCTGCAGAAGGTTAAAAACTTTCTGTTCACTGGAAGCATTAAGGCTGGTCTCCAGGTCCGACTTAAAATCGGAAATCCTGTATTTCACCTGTTCATAAATAGGCAATTCTTCCATACTAAGGGCATCATCCATAATTTCCAGAATAAGGTCCAATTGATGCAAAAGGTCTTTTTGTATGGCTTCATTTCTTGCTTCTGAGGACGCTACAATATCAATTTGGCCATACAGAGGATAGATATCTTTAAAGGTAATATCCTTAAAAGAAGCCAGGCCATCATCATCCATATCCCTGATGAACTTCTTGGCTTCCTTCTCAAAAACCCATAGAACACTGGGGTGAATAGATGTGCATTCGCTTTGGATAATGGCCTTTACCCTGTTCTCAAAATCGGTACGATTACGCTCTGTAGCCGTTACTATATAAGGAAGAATATCGTCAAGCTTAATGGCATTTATGCTATGGAGTTCATTTTTTCTTTCAGAAACCAGTTCCAGAATTCCCATTAACCTTCGGTTTTTAGCCACCGGTGCCAGGATACAGCTCTTAATGCCGTTTGCTTTCAAATTTTTCGCAAGCGTTGTATTTTCGGCTTTTTTAAGGTAAGAATCCATACTCGCCACCGTAAAATAGCTGCTTTCTTCTATAAGTTTCTCGTAAGCTTCACCTCCAAGATCTTCAGGATGCAAGGCTTCAGCATCACTAAGCATAAAACTCATGCTGTCTTCAGATTCCATTCTTTCAAATTTCTTTTCTGAAGTGTTGTAAACAGTAAAGCCTACTTTAAGATCTGGAATTTTATAAATAGACCTGAAGATCTGCTGAAGGTTTAACAGCTCCTCCTTCTGTGAATTTTCATTATAAAGCAACGTGGTTTTAAGCTTGGAAATAGCATCATCTACAGTAACATCGGTAAGGTTTACAATGGTAAAACCCTTGAAGGTATAACTCTGCGGAGGGAATTTTTTCTTCCATAAATCAATATCCCCAATATTCTGAATAAGCAAGTCTACATCCTCCTGTGTAATTTCCGGCGCGTTATCTTTGGGGAAAATCTGTACAAAGTCTCCGTTTAAGGCAATCCGGAAATGCCTTACCACCCCCTTTTCATCAGGAATATCATAATATAGCGGTTTAGAAAAGTCTATATCATACCCATAATAGGTTTTTAGGATATTGATGCAGGCATTAATGTAATAAGTATCCTCATTTACATCCCGTGTCTTCAAAATAAAATCCTTTCCTGCTAATTCAAGAATTTTCTTTAATCTTTTGGATGCATTAAATAAAATATTATGATAAGGAATGGAAGCTGCTTTTATTTCGTTATTGGTAAGCACACTGGGAAACAAATCATGCAGTAACACCTTTATTGGCTCCCTGAATTTATCAAGATCTGCAGCATCTTCAATTCCTTCGGTAAGCTCGGGAAACGTAGAAACATAATCGAGTACATTTTGCATATACTCTTTGGCAATATCACTGCGCTCATTTTCAAGTTCACTCTTATATTGCTCGATTACTTTATGAAAACTTATCTTTATGTCCAGGGGAAAATCGCTCAACTGTTCTTTCATAGGTTAAAATATAGTTCAAAATTACCTGTTCTTAATTTCCTCTAATATTTCCTGAGTGTAAATTAACAAATATTAACAAGATTTTCCACAAAATGCTAAACAGAGCGAAAACTGTTCTTTACTTTTGCAGGAAATAAAAATGAATTTATGCGAAAAATAATAATATTGGCAGTTTTAGCCGTAGTGGCAACTGCCTGTGAACAAGACAAAGGTTATTTTCTCAACGGAAGTATAGAAGGCGTAGAAAACGGAACCAATGTTTATATTTCTGAAATTAGCGATGAAACCAGTAGACCGGAAGTAATAGACACTGTTCAGGTTGAAAACGGGAAATTTGAAGCCGATCTGGAAGAAAACGAAGGTCCAAAAATGGCATTTATTTCTATTGAAGGTCTTAACGGCAACATTATTTATATTGCTGAAAATGAAGAAATTAATATTGAAGCCTATAAAGACAGCCTTAGAAGCTCCAGAATTACCGGCGGAAAAGAAAACCGTGCACTTTCCCAGTATATGGACCACCTGAAAGAAACGAACAGGAAAGTAATGGCTGGCCGAAATCAAATGCGGGAAGCTTATAGTGCCCAGGATACTGCAAAACTGGAAAGCCTGCAGGCTGCAGAAGAAGAAATAAGGGACAATGACGGAGTGACAAAGAAGAAGATTTTTCAGGAAAACAAAGATTCCTATGTTTCTCTTATGATCCTTATGGATATGCTTAGAATGAAAGCATATCCTGTTAAGGAAATAAAAGAAATGTATGGCCAAATTCCTGAAAATTTGCAGAATACAGCCATTGGAAAAGAACTAAAGGAAACTCTTGCAAAGCAGGATGCAGTTGCCATTGGCAGTAAAGCTCCAAACTTTAGCGCGCCTACCCCTGAAGGAGAAAAACTTTCGCTGAAAGATGCCATGGGAGAAGTTACCATTATTGATTTTTGGGCTGCCTGGTGTAAACCCTGCCGTGCCGAAAACCCGAATGTGGTAAAAATTTACAATAAATACCATGACCAGGGATTAAATATAATTGGAGTTTCGCTTGACCGTCCAGGCCAGAAAGATAAATGGCTGGAAGCAATTGAAGAAGACGGGCTGGAATGGCAGCATGTCTCTAATTTGCAGTTCTGGCAGGACCCTGTAGCTCAGCTCTACAATATTCGTTCTATTCCGGCTACTTTTATCCTTAATGAAAACGGAGAAATTGTCGCAAGGGATTTACGCGGCGATGAGCTGGAAGCTAAAGTAGAAGAGCTTTTGAATTAAAAAAGTTATATTCCACAAAAAATAAAAGCGCCGGATTACGGCGCTTTTATTTTTTTAAAGATCAGCAGTCTAAAGGAGTTCGAAGCCCAGGTTTACCTCCACGGTAATTTCCATTTCACCTGGAGCTATAGTTTCAGCACTTTCTTCACTTGCGTCCATAGCCTGCATTTTATAAAGCGGCTGCACGTTACGTGTGGTCATTTCATTAATATAAATTGCTTGTCCAATTTTTTGGCCCAACGGCTCCACCAGTTCTTCAGCTTTTTGCCGTCCATCTAAAACTGCTTTCTTCCTTGCCTGAGCTTCATATCTATCATATTCAGAAGATTTAAATTCCACTCCGTCAATTCGGTTCAAGCCATTTTCAAGTAAACCGGACATGATGCTTTCATAATCATTAATATCTTCCAGGGTAATTGAAATGGCCTGGTTGGCTGCATAAGTATAAGTCTTATCGTTATAATTATAGTTTTTATTCAGATTTATATAATCTGTATGGATGTTCTTCTCCGGCACACCACTGTTCTTTAAGAATTTAATCACCTGGTTCACCGCTAAATCATTCTGCTTTTTTACGGCAACTGCACTTTCCCCTTCATGCTCTATTCGGGATTTAATAACAACCTTATCCGGCACCACGTTTACCGTTCCTTTTCCAGTGACATTTACAGCCTGTACATTAGAAGTTTGTGCCTGTGAACCTATTCCTGTAGCAATAAAAATTGCTAACAGAAGCATCATTTTTTTTACCATAATTACTTTTTAATTTAGCTAAGCAATAAGAATACCAGATTATATTTTTCCCATTTTCTGCAATACAAATAAGATTACAATAGGAATTGCAAGTAAGATTACCATTAACAAATGAGTTTCAAAAACCCAGGGGGCAAGCATTAATGTTAGAAGATATCCTCCCACTGCACCTCCAAAATGAGCATCATGTCCAATATTACCAAGCTGGCGCTTCATTCCATATATGGTATATAGCAAGTATCCTATACCAAAAATGTACGCCGGCATGGGAATTACAAAGAACAATCCCAGGGTCATATCAGGATAAAGTAAGATAGCACTGTAAAGAATTCCCATAACCGCACCACTGGCTCCAACGGCCCTATAAAAAGGTTCATTTTTATGAAAAAAGTAAGAAAGCAGATTTCCCAAAATTAAACTGGCAAGATAAACGATAATAAAACCGGTAGTACCTATGTCATAAATCACCACATTGGCAAAAAAATAAAGGGTAAGCATATTTACTAAAAGATGGCCGGTGTTTACATGAAGAAAACCGGAAGTAAGGATCTGGTATTTTGCACCCCTCTGGATATCGCCAACATTAAATTTATATTTTTCAAAAAACGCATTATCATTAAAGCCTTTAAAAGAAATAATCACATTTGCTGCAATAACTATTATGGTCACCAGATTTAATTCTCCCATACCTGTTTAAGTTTAGTGCCAAATATACCATATATTTGCTGAAATTTTTTTTATGCATGCCGTTGTTTTCTGGATGGTTTATCCTGTTTTATGGATTATTTCTATTCTGCCTTTCAGACTTTTCTATGCCGTATCAGACGGGGTTTATTTTCTGGTGTATTACATGATTGGCTACCGGAAAAAAGTGGTTGCCGAAAATTTAAAGCTGGTCTTTCCTGAAAAAACCGAGGAGGAACGTTTTCAGATAAGGAAAAAGTTTTATTCCCACATGTGCGATATGTTCCTGGAAATGATTAAAAGCTTATCTATTTCTAACAAAGAATTAAAAAAAAGGTTTGTGTTTACCAATCCTGAAGAAGTATTGCGCCTTCAGGAGAAAAACAAGAGCATTGTACTAATGTGCGGGCATTATGCGAGCTACGAATGGATGATTGCCCTACAGCTCTACGGAATAAAAATAAAGGCTTACGGGGTTTATAAAAAGATTAAAAATCCATATTTTGATGACCTTGTAAAAGGAATTAGAAGCAAATTTAACGGAGAACTTATTCCCACTTCCATAGCAACCCTCACCATAACCAAACATGAAAAAGAGAACCAGCGTGGTATCTATGCAATGATTGCAGATCAATCTCCAAAAATGGCAAAATCCAAGTACTGGGCAAACTTTATGGATATTAAAGTTCCTGTCTTTACAGGTTCAGAAAAACTGGCCAGGGAATTTAATATGGCTGTTATTTATCTTCATGTTGAAAAAGTTTCCCGCGGGCATTATGTTGCCAGGCTTATAAACCTTACCGATGCTGCGCAAGAGGAAGCTCCCCATATAATCACCAGAAAATACCTGGACCTGCTCGAGCAACAAATACGGAAGAAACCTGAATTTTATTTATGGACCCACAAACGTTGGAAGCATAGAAATACTACCATTCCAAAAGGAGCAAGAATTATTGACTAATCCAGATATCAGGCAATGATATCCTCTATTTCTTTAATCATCTTTTGAGCAAGATCATTGGCTTCCTGCTGGGTTTTAGCTTCAGTATAGATTCTAATAATAGGTTCTGTATTTGATTTTCTTAGGTGTACCCAATTTTCGGGGAAATCGATTTTCACACCATCAACCGTAGAAATCTCCTCATTTTCATGTCGTTTTTGAACCGATTTTAAAATACCATCCACATCTAACCCCGGTGTAAGTTCAATCTTATTTTTGCTCATAAAATATGCAGGATATTCCTGCCTGAGCTTAGATACCTTAAGACTCTTTTCAGCAAGATAGGTAAGAAAAAGAGCTACACCTACAAAGCTGTCCCTGCCGTAATGGGCTTCAGGATAGATAATGCCTCCATTTCCCTCTCCACCTATTATTGCATTAGTATCTTTCATCAACTTAACCACGTTCACCTCTCCAACGGCACTCGCTTTATAAGTGCCTTCATGTTTTACAGTAATATCTTTAAGTGCTCTTGAAGAGGAAAGATTGCTTACCGTAGCACCTTTTTTCTTGCTTAGAACATAATCTGCGCAAGCAACCAGCGTATACTCTTCACCGAACATTTCACCCTTTTCGTCGATAAATGCCAAACGATCCACATCAGGATCCACCACGATGCCAAGATCGGCTTTTTCTTCTTTTACAAGGGCACATATGGCTCCCAGGTGCTCCTTGAGAGGTTCGGGGTTATGAGGAAAGTTTCCATCTGGCTCGCAATATAATTTTACTACTTCCACTCCCATGGCTCTGAGTAATTTTGGAATGGCGATCCCTCCTGTAGAATTAACACCATCTACCACCACCTTAAAGCGAGCTGCCTTGACTTTCTCCACATCAACTAAAGAAAGCCGAAGTACTTGTTCAATATGTAGGTCTATATAATCGTTCTTCTTGCTTAGTTGGCCCAAAGCATCCACTTCTGCAAAATGAAAGGATTCCATCTCGGCAATCTTTAGAATTTTAGAACCCTCCTCTCCACTTAAAAATTCTCCATGATTATTTAATAATTTAAGCGCATTCCATTGCTTGGGATTATGGCTGGCGGTAAGAATAATACCTCCATCAGCCTCTTCCATAGGTACCGCTACCTCTACTGTTGGTGTAGTGGAAAGGCCAACGTCAATAACATCAATTCCCAAAGCTATAAGGGTATTCATCGTTAATTCCTGGATCATTTTACCAGAAATTCTGGCATCCCTGCCAACTACCACCTTTACTTTCTTATTAGTTACCGTCTCCTTTAGCCAGGTGCCATAGGCGGCGGCAAATTTTACTGTATCAAGTGGGGTGAGATTTTCAGATGTTTTTCCTCCTATTGTTCCTCTTATTCCAGAAATAGATTTTATTAAGCTCATGATAGTGGTGAGTTTGGCATATATTTTTTACAATGGCAAATATAAAAGCTTGAGTTGCCTACTCCCAAATCTTAACAAAAATTAAACAGCAACATTTTTAATTTAGTATATTCCCAAATGAACTTTTTAGCACATATTTATCTATCAGGCAATAAGGAGCAGCTGAAAATAGGCAATTTTATAGCTGATTCTGTAAAGGGCAACAGTTATCTTTCTTTTCCAGCCGAAGTTCAAAAAGGTATTATCTTACATAGGGCAATAGATTATTATACGGATACGCACCCGGTTGTAAAGCAAAGCACGCATAGGCTTTTTGAAAAATACGGACACTATAGTGCAGTGATCGTAGATATCTTATACGACCATTTTCTGGCTGCGAACTGGGATAGTTATTCCAATATTCCTTTAAAATTTTATGTAGAGGATTTTTACCGACTTCTAAAAAAGAACCATCAATTGCTGCCCGCAAGGGTTCAAAATTTTCTTCCTTATATGATAAAAGATAATTGGCTTTTAAATTATTCCAGCCTTACCGGAATTGAGAAAATTCTTTTTCAGATGAATAACCGCACGAAAGGAAAGTCTAACATGCAGGAAGCGGTTAACGAATTAAAACAGTATTATTCAGAATTCCTTGAAGAGTTTAAACTTTTCTTTGAAGATTTAATTCTTTTTACGGGGAATAAATTAAAGGAACTGGATGAATAGTATTAATCCGGGGTAAAAAAATTTTACTTATTAATGTTAAATTCTATCTCTCTGGCATGGTTAAAATATTCTTAAAGAAATGTGTGGAAATATTGCACAACTACTGTGGAGGTTTGCACAATTTTAAGAGAACCTGGAAACATAAAAAGCCGGCCCAAATAGGCCGGCTTTTTGCCGATGTTCTTAATTACAACCTTAGACTATTAAGCCCAATACCATTTCCCATCAATTAATTTTACTTTTCTCCATCCAAATTTAGAACCGTAATACCAGGAGTCATAATAACGTAATACTGTAAGACCATACAAGGTATAATACTCGCCATTAATATAGGTTGGCGCCGCAGGTTCTTCAGGGTCTGGTTTTGCATCTACAGGAGGATACATGCTTTCTATTCCCTGCAGGTCACCATTAGAAAGTTCAACTCTTTGTACAGAAAAGGTACTTCCATCTTTCTTCACAATTGTAGGCTGACCGTTGCTGGAAAAAGAGTAAGAGCTATACATCATGATAGAATTAAAGTCAAGATTAGAAGTAAATTCTTCCCCGTCATAACCACCTTCTGCATAGGTTTCAAAATTATATTCCATTCCGTTTTGAACATTTTCATATTTTATTGTAATATGATTGTTCCTGTCTACACGGCTTTGTTCATGCCATAGGCCAACTGCATGGCCAATTTCATGAATAGTGTTTCCTGTAGTACAACCGGAAGCTAAAGTAATATTCTGCCTTCCGCCTACCTGCCCAATATAAGAAGAGCAACCTGAGCCAGGGGTAAAATAAATGTAATTTGATTCTCCTGATCTTTCAATAAAAGTGAGTGAAGTGTTGGTTTCCCAATGCTTAATGGCATCATATACTCTCTCTTTATCAGGAAGATTAGAATCAATGGCATAATAAACGGTATTCTCCGGCCACATACCGGAAGTCCTTCCTGTACTTTTATTAGTGGGAGCTTCTCCCTCTTCTAAAATCAGGTTTTCGTACTGAGTACTTATCTTACTTTTTGGAAGAAGGATATCTCCCTGATAGACATAGTCGCCATTAATTTGAGCTACAGGCAGTTTCTGCCCTGCATAAAAAATATCCGATACAATTCCTTTTGTATCGGGATATGCTACTTCTGTTAAATTTTGGTTAATTTCATTTTCCTGGGGTAAGCTCTCTGTTTCAGGAATTTCAGAAAGCTGGTCTTCACTACAGGCTAAAATTCCTAGCACTGGTAGCAAATAAAGAAACTTAGATTTTCTCATAAGTAGGGTTTTTGTTTTTGGGGAACACCTAGTCCCGATTAATAAAAATTTGAATAGGGATTTACAAGCTTCATACCATAAAAAACGGGGCCAGTTTTTCTCTAATTTATTAACAGTTAATTTCCTACAAATCCTACAGAAGAAAAAATTACTTACAAATGGAGACAATTTTAAATCTTGTTTCTTCCTGTAATAGACTGTATCAAAACCTGCTTATTTAAAGGAACATCGGCAAAAAATTAGAGCAGCATGAAAAATTGCATTTCCACATTTTTCATCAACATAAAACAGAAACTTATAGGAATAAAATTTTTTGTTAATTTTAACAAAAAAGCCGCCCGGATAAACTCCGGACGGCCTCTTCTATACCATCCAATTATTAAAAACTGAGATGGTAAAGAAAATCAACCTTTTCAAAAATTAGTCACCCCCCGGTAATAATAATTATGAAGAGGTTGAAGTTCTTTTTAAAATTCAGGATTACATGATATGTTCATTGTTTAAAAATCTCACAGGATTTGATACCTGTGAGATTTTCTTAAATGATCATTTCTCATCTAAATATTCTTCTTCCTATAAAGAAGAATATTTTTAATTCCTTATTGTACAATCTGGCAAAGATTAGCTCTTAGGGAAATATCCAGAGAATAGCTAAAATCTCCATCCACAACTTCCTGGTAGGAAGTTGCCTGTAGGCTTGTATCAAAGCATACGGCAGTATTTTCACCTACGCTAACTTCTAAACCATCCATACCCCATCCTTCTGTAACGAGAAAGATTACGCCTACTGTTAAATTGCCTTCTGCATCAATGGTAAAAGTCATCGTACCAACTTCTGTTCCATCGTAAAAGAAAGGTACCGGAAAAGCATCATTTACTGTTCCGGAAAAGGATGCTGTAATACATCCTGTGCCAGGTTCTCCAAGACAACCTTCTTCTTCCTCAACAGGACATCCGTTTTCATCTACATCTACCCCTTCTGCGGTATTTTCACAATCATCTTCTCCATTTGGAACACCATCATTATCGCAATCCCATTGTGCCCATCCGGCTGCGTCTGGGTCACATTCGTTTAAGATTCCATCATCATCACAATCTGCAGTAGGATCTGTGGTATCACATTCGTTGCCACCATTACCGTTGCCATTGCCTCCATCGTCATCCTGTCCGCATCCAACAAATACATGCCAGTAGTCTGTATAGTCGCTATTATCTGCATCAAATAATCCTTCTACATCTTCCCAGGATAAATAACCAGACTTGGTTATAGCACCATCTTCTACATCTCCGTAATTTCCATCCCAATCCAAAATAGTGATTTCGTAATACAGGTAATCCTCATCAGCAGCTTCATTAAAAGAAGGTGCAGGAACTACAAGACACATAGGATTTGCATAATAATCTCCATACTGGTTTACTCCTAACATTTCTTCTGAAAGCTCAGAATCTTCATAAAGGGCAATACTATTGTTGTTTCCAACATACCACAAGTTAAGACTGTAATTTGCAGTGTAGTGCCTTCCATTTTCAGTACAGTAATTCACGAAGAAGCAAAGGTCATAAAGCTCTTTGCTTATAATATCAAAAAATAAATATCCATACTGGTTAACCATACGGTTATCATAACAAAGCACTTCCACGTCTACATACTTTTTGACTCCTGGCCCAAGTTCAATAGTCATTGGAAGAGGATCCATGACATAACCATCAAAATCTCCGCTGTCATCTGCATCAATAGGAGCTATCCATATAATGTTGCTGGAAGCATCATAAACAATAAATTCTTCCAGTTCATATGTTCCCGGAGTTAATTCCAGATCTTCTGAATAATCTGTATAATAGTCCATGTTTCCATCATTATCCAGGTCATCTGAAAGGACATTTAAAATAACAGGATCCATTTCCACTCCTCCTTCAGAAAGCACTACTCTAACAGTGGCCGGAGCAGCATCAGAACATTCGGGAAGGTCTGAAAAATGTTGTTTGGTTTGCGCCCGGTTGTTCAGAAGGTTGTTTAGCGTAGCCCCAAAGGAAAGGGTAGCTGTTTCGCCGTTTACTACTGGGGAATCTGTTTCTTCCTTACTACAGGAAGTGAACAGCATAGTGACTGCCGCGATATAGGCAACCATCAGTTTAAAACTTTTCATAATTTAAAATTTTGGTTAATAAAAATAGAATGGTATAAAAGAGTTTAAATTGAGATAATGAGCACCCTGTAATACGGGGTGCCCATTGTCCAAATTCACTTCTAAAAGAATTTTTAATTTCTTAGAATTACTGCATCATATATGCACCGCAGGCAACAGGAAGTGTTGCTTCATAATCATCATCATCTGCATTACCAGGTCCATCAAGATCTGCATCCATACCATGCAATACCACTACTTTCTTGTCTAGTGGGGTTACTTTTTCCAGATCAGCATTACTAAGGGTAAAAGTATGCTCATAGAAATACATGCCACTTGAAGAAGCCATTGGGAAGTTTGAACCACTAGTATTAAGAGCCAGTTGTACCGGACCATAATCTGATGCTCCTTCCCCAATTTCTATGAAACCATTGTTATTTCCACCGTTGGCAATAGCATCATCAGAGATATCCGGGCAAGATGCAGCCATTTCTGCAGCTTCAGATCCTTCTGTAAAACCGTGGATATGTTGTGGATGCATTTCTCCAGGTTCCATGTTATAAGCTAAAACTGAAGTATAAAGGGTGTTTCCTTCAAGTCTCACGTATGAGAAAGCAATTGCTCCGGAATCATTTAGATCTTTTAGACAAGCTTTGTAATTTTTAGCTTCATCCTGTGGATCTGGAAATACTGGTGGATTGTCTGGTTGGTTACAACCTCCGTAGAAGAAATGATAATAATCAAGATTATCGTCTCCGTCAAAGAATGATCTTACCTCTGTATCTGTAATAGTTCCTGCACGAACAACTCTTTCAGTAGTAGAATACTCATCACTTTCTAGAATGGTGATTTCAAAATAGTACTCATCATCACCTTCTCCGTCAGGTAGTTGCAAACATACAGGTTCAGCCATGTAATCTCCGTTTTCATCTAAAACAACTTCTGCAGTAACATCATTATAAAGTTGCTCTGTAGGTTGGCCATCTACATAATTCCAAACATCTACACTGTAAGATGCCACGTAGTGTCTTCCATTAGGAGTACAGAAGTTTCCGAAAATACAGAAATCTATTATTTCTTTTCCTTCAAAGTCAAAGAACAAATAACCATATTGGTTTACCATACGTTGATCATAACATAAAACCTCTACATCAACATATTTTTTGACTCCTGCGCCCAAATTGATAGTAATTGGCAGGGCATCTGCAACATAACCATCAAATTCTCCGCTATTGTCATCATCTATAGGAGCAATCCAGATGATATTGTTGGAAGCATCATAAACTATAAATTCTTCCAACTCATAAGTACCTGGAGTTAGTTCCAAATCGTCTGAATAATCGGTATAATATTCCATTGTACCGTCATCGTCAAGATCGTCAGACAACACATTTAGTGTTATAGGATCCATTTCTGTACCTCCAGAGGAGAGTACCACCATTACAGTTGCTGGTGCGGCGTCTGAACATTCAGGGAGATCAGAAAAATGCTGTTTTGTCTGCGCTCTTCTGTTCAACATATCATTTAAAGTTGCCCCAAAGGATAGAGTTGCCTTTTGCGAAGGATTTTCATCAACTCCGCTTTCTTCTTTGCTACAGGAGCTGAAAAGAAGTGCCATCATGGCAATTGACATTAAAGTAATTCTAAAGTGTTTCATAATTAAAAAAATTAGGTTAATAGATTATTTAAAATGGTTAATAAATATTTGAATCTCCGGGCTTACTGCTCCGGGTCTCTTAATTCTCAATAAATGGCAGAACATAAAGAAGGAACTCTACCTGAACGCTTCAGGATGAGTTCCTGCTTTTTATTGACAACTGCCTGCGTGAACTATAATCCAGAAGTTTCCATCTCCACTGTAAGTGAAATTATAGGTTTCCCCTGTAGCATTTGGATCTTCATCTGTATTGCCATACTGGCCAGGTGAAATAGTGTTTGGCGCTGAAGAATCACTAAAATAGATGTGTGTTTCATTAATCGTAATGCCGGTGAACAGATCAAACTCCACTTCTACATTTGTACCGGTAACGGTAATAATAATATTACCAGCCTGGTAGCCTTTATTTTGGTAATCATTCTGGCCTGCACCAGCGTAAAGCGGATACGTATAAGAGCCATCGGCACCTGTAAAATGTTCTGTCCATCCCCATCTGCTATTTGTTAATCCCAGACTTATGAAAGTATTATTACCCAACATGAAAGCGGTCTCGCAGTCATTGCCTGGTGTTACATAATCACAGGCATCAGGAATACCATTATTGTTTTCATCAACATTGTCATCTCCGCCGGGGCAGGTATCACAAGCATCCGGAACATCATCATTATCTGTGTCCAGGGAATCATCTCCTTCTGCACAAATGTCGCATCCATCTGGCACACCATCTTCGTCTGCATCCAGGTGATCGTCTGATCCCGGACAAATATCATCGTTGTTTGGAACGCAATCCCCATCTGCATCATCATTTACAGCAACATAAGGGCAGGCATCACAGCCATCAGGAATTCCATCTCCATCAGAGTCTATTTTATCATTGTATCCGGGACACATGTCCTCGCCATCAGGAACACAATCGCCGTCTATATCTCCGGGACCTGCAGGGCAATCTCCTCCCGGGGTTTCATTACAGTTAAAAAAGATGTGGAGGTAATCAATATCAGAGTCTTCTGTGTCTGGATTATCATCTGTATCTAAAAGATCCTCAATATCTTCCCAGGTTAGGTAACCATCTTCTACCAGTGCCCCGTCCTCTATATCTCCATAATTATCCGGCCAATCCAGAAGGGTTAGTTTATAGTACAGGTAATCTTCATCTGCTTCTTCTCCAAATTGAGGAGTTGGGATTACCACACAAAGCGGCTCGGCAAAATAGTCTCCATTATCATCTACTCCTGTAACAGGAGAACTCTCATTCCCTCTTGGATATAATTTAATATCACCTTCCCCATCTCTCACGTACCAAACTTCAAGACTATAATTAGCGGTGTAATGCCTGCCATTGTCTGTGCAGTAATTCGCAAATACACAGAATTCCTTAAGTTCTCGTGGTATTAAATCAAAAAATAAATAACCATACTGGTTTACTTCCCTGTCATCAAAACACAATACTTCAACATCAACATACTTTTTGACCCCTGCTCCTAGATTAATGGTCATTGGAAGCGGGTTGGTAACATATCCTTCAAAAAGCCCAGATCCTTCCGCATCCCTGGGAGCTATCCAGATCACATTATCTGAAGCATCATAAACAATAAACTGTTCGAGCATATAAGTTCCAGCTTCCAATTCCAGATCTTCAGAATAATCTGTATAGTAATCCGTGGTTCCATCATCATCCAGGTCATCAGATAAGATATCTAATGTTACAGGGGCCATATCTACACCGTTCACAGACAGCACTACCATTACGGTGGAAGGTGCCGCATCAGAACATTCCGGAAGATCTGAAAACTGCTGCTTGTTCTGCATTCTACTGTTTAACAGATTGTTAAGAGTAGCTCCAAAGGAGAGGGTAGCCTTTTGCGATTCTTCTCCTGAAGCGCCTGTCTCCTCCGTACTACAGGAGGTGAAAAGAAATGCGACAAACGCCATTGCTAAAAGAGGTAAGCTTATTTTCCTCATAATTTTAGTGTTTTAATGAATATTTCGAATGGTTAATTTTATACATACTAATCCCATTAAGGGCCAGGCCCTGTATTATTGTTGGGATTAAATTTTTGGTCTAATAAGATCCTGGAAGTGGGGTGACTCTTTCTTATCTCTAGTGTAAATGTAGCTGTAATACTACCTTTACACTATAGGGGAAAACCCCTAATTTGGTACTTTATCTTTTTTTTAGTTGCTTCAGGCATTTATTTCTACAAGGTTATGATTGATTGCATAGATTATACTTTCCAGGATAGTGTCAGATTTTGTTCTCTTAATAATATTAGAACGGTGCTTCTCTATCGTTTTAGGAGAAATAAATAAGGTGGAAGAAATCTCCTTTGTTTTATAGCCTTTACATAAGAGCTCTATAATTTCTTTTTCCCTTTTTGTAAAGCTGAAGTCAGAATGGGTACTGTTACATGTAAAGCTTTCTTCTACTTTTGAAGAAGCCGTCCCCACTTCTTCATTAAGAAAAATCTCTTCCCCTGAAAAATCTATCATCATGATAAATTGATCCTCTGTATATTTACTGAGTTTGGAAAAGCTTATTTTTGCCTTTCTAATCTTGTTATTCTGTAGTAACAAACTGGTTTTTGTAACCGCCTTAAGGTGTTTTCCCCTCGAGAAGTTCCTCAGGCTGGCCTGCACCTTTGCTTTATTCTCTACATTTACAAAATCTGTTAGCTTCATACTTTCTGTAACGCCTACTTTAAAGGTCTTTTTGAAAGCATCATTCATAGCCAGAATAGTATTGCCTTCTAATAATACCACAGGTTTTGCCATTAAATTGAACATACCCAGAAAGCAGTCTTTCCAGTAATTAGATAACGAAGACTTGATGTAAGTTCGATTAATTATTTTCTCACATAAGGCACTAACCGGAGCGCCATTGGAAATTACCTCATCTACCATACCTATATATTCACATTCCATTTCCTGTTTATCCTTTTCTTCTACATAAAGAAAAAGCCAGCTCTTACTTAAGAAATGAGTAGACTTGTAATTTGAGATGTTCTTTATATCACTTGGTGAGGATAAAGATGTTTTGTCAATAATAATAACATCTGGTAATAAGCTGGTTGCCACACCATACCCCGCGTGAACCGAAGATGCCTCACAAATTTCGAAATGAAGGCTTAAATATTCCCTGATCTCGCGGATCAAATCTTGTCTGGTGGAAATTAAAAGTAAATGTTTTTTCTCATTCATCTTTCTTAGACGTTTTAGTGCACCAAAATGCTAATGGTTAAACTTAATTTTAAGAAAGGGGCGAAAAAAAGATATTAGTAGGAATATCTTAAAAAGCGGGGAGGAAAAATAAATACTTTTTAATTATAGTACCAAATATATATGATTATCAGAAATATATGTAAAAAATAACGTAATATTATACTTACATAAAGTATTATTAATGCCTGCTAAGAATCAGATTTTAACAGCTCTGAAACCTTTTTTCAGAACTTTTCTTTTTTCCTTAACAATACTATAACTTTTGGTTTTTTGTCTCTTCTGGCATATATTCAACTTTTATTATAAAAAAGCCTCCTTTTTAGGATTTTAGGGCACAGCCAGGGTGAGAAAATTAGGAGACAGGAAAAACTGTATTAGATTCTTAAAATCACCTGCCTTAAATAAAAGTTAAAATGAGGTGTTCATTCCTGAAAAAGATGTATGCTTTGATAAAATTTTATAGAAAATATAGCTATATAAATAGAAAAAGAAAGTTTAAAAGACTGGAAGATGGATTCCTTCTATATTTTTAGAAAAGCCCTGAGAGAGCTACAATGTTATCTTGTAAGGTTTCGCACTTTATCCTACAGAAGAAGTAATCGTATTCAATAATACCGGCTCATCTTCCATATCGCATCCTCCATAGAAAAAATGATAATAATCAACATTATTCTCACCTGAGAACAGTGTCCTTACCTGAGTGTCTGTAATTGTTCCACTGCGTATTACTTCTTCTACCACATCATATTCACCAGTTTCATGTATGGTGATTTCAAAGTAATACTCATCTTCCCCTTCCCCATCTGGCAAAACAACGCATAAGGGTTCAGCAGAATATTCCCCCCCTGTCTCTGTGACTTCAGCTAAAAGGTCTTTGTAGAGCTGCGTGGTAACCTGCCCATTTTCATATTTCCATACATCAATGCTGTAGGACGCTACATAGTGTCTTCCGTTAGGGGTGCAAAAATTTCCAAAAATGCAGAAGTCTATAATTTCCGTTGGTTCAAGATCATAAAATAAGTAACCATACTGGTTTAAATTGTCTGGGATACAATCCCCATTTTCATCCTGAGGGGTTGGGATGCAATCTCCTCCTCCTGGATTGCTGCAATTGAGATAGAACTGCAGAAACCTCATATCCTCATCTTCTGTCTCAGGATTATCATCAGTATCCCTCAAAATTTCAATTAGATCCCAGGTAATATATCCTTCCCTTACAATTGCTCCATCGGGAATATCCCCGTAATTTTCAGTCCAGTCTGTTAAGGTGAGCCGGAAAAACAAATAACCTTCATCATCTGCTTCCCCATATTGTGGTGCCGGTATATTGACACAGAGGGGATCTGCATAATATTCTCCTTCTTCATCCAGACCAGTGGTTGGGGATAGGGGTTCATCACCTTGAGGATAAAGCTGAATATCTTCCTCTCCATCTCTTACATAATATAATTCCAGGTTATAATTTGCCGCATACACTACATTGTTGAAGCAATATTGCGCAAAAAAACAAAGATCGTATACCCTGTCTGGCACAAGTTCAAAAAATGTATATCCATAATTGTTCCCCATGCGTTCGTCATAACATATTACCTCCACCTCTATATATTTTTTAACTCCCTCCGTAAGGTCTATGTTTATTGGAAGAGGATGTTCTATAAACTCTTCAAAGCCACCTGTGTTTTCTCCTGTTCTTGGTGCTACCCATAGAATTTCTCCCTGGGCATCATACACTATAAACTCCTCTAACATGTAGACTCCGGGATCCAGTTCCAATTCTCCTGAATAATCTGAGTAATAGTCTTCATTCCCGTCTCCGTCTAAATCATCTGAAAGGATGTTAACACTTACAGGATCCATATTAACCCCATCAAGAGAAAGAACCACTACTGCAGTTGCTGGCTCACCTGAAGAGCATTCGGGAACACCTGAAATGACCTGCCTGCTTCTTAACCTGTTGCTAGAAACATTTTGTAAAAGGGTTTTAAATGAAATGGCGGCCTTACCAGAGATTTCCTCTACCGTTTCATTATCTTCCTTACTGCAGCCGGTTAATAGTACAGCAAGTAATAGGGTAAGGAATCGGAGGTTCTTCAGGTATTTCATAAGTAAAAGAAATTTATGTTAGGCCCGGACCATATCCGGCCAGGGTTCAGCCATAAGAAGACAGCATCCATTGAAGTAAAAAGGGGGCCAAATCTTGGAAACACAGCATAGAAATGTAAGCTAAGATTATGCTCCTGTTCCTCAATAAAATTAGATGTTATTAAAGAACTGGCGTATAGGGGAAATCCCGTAAATTCTATTGGTTATCATCTATTTACCAAACAGGCTTTTCCGGAAGAGGATTTTAGTTCTAAATTAACGTTCAGGGAATAAACCTTCCTTTTTAATTAGCAACACTTTAAGTACCTTTGCCCCCTTGATGAAATTTATGGCGCAAAGCGAAGAAAAAATAGAAGTATTGGGGGCGAGAGTCCACAATTTAAAGAATATTGATGTTAGCATCCCCCGGGAAAAATTAGTTGTGATTACTGGTTTATCAGGTTCAGGAAAGTCATCCCTTGCTTTTGATACTATTTATGCTGAAGGACAGAGAAGATATATTGAAACTTTTTCAGCTTATGCCAGGCAGTTCCTTGGTGGCCTTGAGCGGCCAGATGTAGACAAAATTGAAGGCCTTTCCCCTGTTATTGCCATAGAGCAAAAAACCACCAGCAAGAATCCGCGGAGTACCGTGGGTACTATTACTGAAATTTACGATTTTCTAAGGCTCCTTTTTGCGCGGGCTGCAGATGCCTACAGTTACAATACTGGGGAAAAAATGGTAAGTTATACCGATTCCCAGATCAAAAACCTCATTATTAAAAAATTTAACGGGAATAGGGTAAACATTCTGGCACCCGTCATCAGGTCCAGAAAAGGCCATTACCGGGAGCTTTTTGAACAAATTTCCAAACAGGGTTTCGTAAAAGTTAGGGTAGATGGTGAAGTAAGAGATATTGTGAAAGGCATGAAGCTGGACCGGTACAAAACCCATGATATTGAAATTGTTATTGACAGGCTGCAGATAAATAACCAAACCGATGGACAAAAACGTCTGGATGAAAGTATAAGAACAGCCATGTATCATGGAGATGATACGCTAATGATCCTGGATCATGAAACCGGGGAATTAAGGTACTTCAGCAGGAATCTTATGTGCCCTACCACCGGAATTTCTTATCCAAATCCAGAGCCCAATACCTTTAGCTTTAATTCCCCAAAAGGGGCCTGTCCCAGCTGTAATGGGATTGGCACCTTACACAAAGTGAACATAGGGAAAATTATTCCAGATGAGAGCAAGTCTATTAAAAACGGCGGTCTTGCCCCTCATGGGCCTCAAAAGAAAAACTGGGTTTTCTCTCAACTGGAGTTAATAGCAGAACGATTTGACTTTAAACTTACAGATCCTGTTTCCAGTATACCCGATGAGGCCATGCAAATGATCCTTTACGGCGGAAAAGAAAAATTTTCAAAAGAATCCAGAGCCCTCGGCATTACCCGGGAATATAAAATTGATTTTGAAGGGGTGGCGACTTTTATTGAAAACACCTATAATAATAACGATTCCACTTCCCTGCGCCGCTGGGCCAAGGAATATATGGATAAGATTATTTGCCCTGAGTGTGAAGGAGGCAGGCTTAAAAAAGAATCCTTATACTTTAAAATTAACGATCAGAATATTGCAGCGCTTGCCCAAAAGGATATTGCAGACCTTGCCGTTTGGTTTGAAGACCTGGAAAATTACCTTTCAGATAAACAAAAACTTATCGCCACAGAGGTGATAAAAGAAATAAAGACGCGTTTACAATTTTTGACTGATGTTGGCCTCACTTATCTATCCCTTAACCGCGGCTCCAAATCCCTTTCCGGAGGAGAAGCGCAAAGAATAAGATTAGCCACTCAGATTGGTTCCCAGCTTGTTGGGGTGCTTTATATTCTTGATGAGCCAAGCATAGGACTACATCAGCGGGATAATGAAAAACTTATTAATTCCCTGGTTTCCCTAAGGGATATTGGCAATACGGTTATAGTTGTTGAGCATGATAAAGATATGATAGAGCGGGCAGACCATGTGATAGATATTGGGCCAAAAGCAGGCAAACATGGAGGAGAAATTATAAGTGAAGGCCCTCCTTCAGAATTAAAAAAACATAAAACACTTACCGCCTTATATTTAAATGGCCAAAAAGAAATCGCAGTTCCCGAAAAACGGCGGAAAGGCAATGGCAAAACTATTGAGTTGAAAGGTGCAACCGGAAATAATCTAAAAAATATTTCGGTTCAAATTCCTTTGGGAAAAATGATTGCGGTTACCGGTGTTTCCGGAAGTGGTAAATCTACCCTTATTAATGAGACGCTTTATCCTATTATGAACGCCCATTACTTTAACGGCGTAAAGGTTCCCAAACCTTACAAAAGCATTAAGGGCCTGGAGCATATAGATAAAGTAATAGACATTAATCAATCCCCTATTGGGCGTACCCCGCGTTCTAACCCCGCCACTTACACCGGGGTCTTTTCAGAAATTAGGAGCCTTTTTACCAAAACTCCTGAAGCACAAATTCGCGGCTATAAACCGGGACGCTTTAGTTTTAATGTCAAAGGCGGACGCTGTGAAACCTGCAAAGGCGGGGGGTTACGGGTAATAGAAATGAATTTCCTTCCAGACGTTTATGTGGAATGTGAAACCTGCCAGGGAAAACGTTTTAACCGGGAGACGCTGGAAATAAGGTATAAAGGCAAATCTATTGCTGATGTGCTGGAAATGACCATTAATGAAGCCACGCAATTTTTTGAACCCATCCCGAAAATTTACCGAAAACTAAAAACTATTCAGGATGTAGGCTTAGGTTATATCACTCTTGGGCAGCAAAGCACCACCCTTTCTGGAGGTGAGGCGCAAAGGATTAAACTGGCTACAGAACTTTCCAAGCGCGATACCGGTAATACTTTTTACATTCTTGACGAGCCTACCACAGGGCTTCATTTTGAAGATATTAGGGTGCTAATGGAGGTCCTGAATAAGCTTACCAACAAGGGAAATACCGTCCTTATTATTGAACATAATATGGATGTGATAAAAATGGCAGATCATATTATAGACATTGGTTACGAAGGCGGTAAAAATGGTGGGGAAGTTGTTACGACGGGTACCCCGGAAGAAGTTGCTAAACATAAGAAAAGTTATACTGCTAAATTCCTGAAAAAGGAATTACATTAAAATTATAAAACATATAATGAGACCTAGACAAGGAAACAAAGCCTGGAACGAAATTAAAACCAATGATTCCTGGGCCATATTTAAGATAATGGGTGAATTTGTAAATGGCTATGAAAAATTAAGCCAGATTGGCCCCTGTGTTTCTATTTTTGGATCTGCCAGAACAAAACCAGATCAGAAATATTATAAACTTACTGAGAAGATTGCAGCCAAAATTGTGGACCATGGTTATGGAGTTATAACCGGTGGTGGCCCCGGAATTATGGAAGCAGGAAATAAAGGTGCCCATCTTGCCGGAGGAACTTCTGTAGGACTTAATATTGAACTTCCTTTTGAGCAACACGACAATCCCTATATAGATAGCGATAAAAGCCTGGATTTTGATTACTTTTTTGTTCGTAAAGTAATGTTTGTTAAATATTCCCAGGGTTTCGTGGTAATGCCCGGGGGATTTGGAACTTTAGATGAACTTTTTGAGGCAATTACCCTTATACAAACACATAAAATAGATAAGTTTCCCATTATTCTTGTAGGCTCCGATTTTTGGAGCGGACTGGTGGAATGGATCAAAACCACCCTTTGTGACAGCTTTAAAAATATAAGCGTTGCAGATATAGACCTTGTTCAGGTAGTAGATACACCAGATGAAGTAATTGAAGTGCTGGATAAATTTTATGCGGAATACAATCTTAGCCCTAATTTCTAGTTTAGAATTATGGTCGCTCTTATTAAACATTAACTATCTTTAGCCCTCAATACACCTTATTTAAACCTGCATTATTAACTTGAAAAAACATCTCTTTTCCTGCCTTTTCCTTGCCATTACCGCTTTTGGTTACGGGCAAAATAGCATTTCTGTAGAGGCCCGGCTGGATGAGGAAACAGACAGTATTTATATCACTCAGGAGATTTTTTACAAGAATGAAAGCAGGGATACCTTGTCTGAAATTTATCTTAATGACTGGATAAACGCCTTCAGCAGTAAAAGCAGTTATCTGGGCATGCGTTTTTCTGAAGAATTTGTACGTAAATTTCATTTTGCCAGTGCAGAGGAACGTGGCGGTACGGTCATCGATAAGATTTTGAATAAGGAAGGAGATTCTATTGGTTGGATGAGGATACCGGAAAGAATTGATATTATAAAGGTAAGTCCGAAGAAAAAAATTGCCCCCGGTGAAACTTTTCCCATACATCTGGAGTATGCCATCAAAGTGCCTTCAGACCGCTTTACAAGATATGGCAAAGACTCCCAGGGGAATTATAAAATGCGCTATTGGTATATCACCCCTGCAGTTTATAAGGAAGATGGCTGGCGCCTATATAGCCATCAAAACCTTGGGTTGGATTATACTCCTCCGGCCAGTATAGAACTCAACCTGGAAATCCCTTCCTCCTATTATGCTGCTTCCGGTTTAAATACGCTGGATATTTCTTCTGAAAATGGCAGGAAATTCGTTCGAATGGTGGGAGAAGACCGGGTAGAATCTAAACTCTACCTTACCAAATCTTTTGTATTCGAAGATCTTTATGCCTATTCTCATGAAGTGATTACAGATTTGGAGGATGACGATCTTCAACCGGAAATAAAGGCCATTATCCTTAAGCGAATTCTCAAGTACCTGGACACCCAACTGGGAGAATACCCTCATAATAATATTTTTGTTACCCGGGAAGATTACCAAAATAGCCCTATTTACGGGCTCAACCAGTTACCTGGATTTATTCGCCCCTTCCCAGATGGTTTTCAGTATGACCTGAAACAATTCAAAACCATTACCTATAATTATTTACAGAATACTCTGCTCCTGGATCCGCGAAGGGATCAATGGGTTAAAGATGCCATTCTTGTTTCACTTATGATGGATTATGTAGATACGTATTATCCTAAAATGAAGCTTATTGGCAGCCTTAGCGACGTCTTTGGAATTAGGTGGTTTCATGCTGCAGATCTTGAATTTAACGATCAATATCAGTTAATGTACATGAATATGGCCAGGATGAACCTGGACCAGGCTTTAAATACAAGACAGGATTCCCTTATAAAGTTTAATAAAAATATTGCAAATGCTTACAAAGCGGGAATAGGACTGGAATATGTAGAAGACTATTTAGGCAGTGATGCTGTAGAAAAATCTATTCATGCATTTTATCAAAAATATAAATTACAGCCTACCACACAGGAGATCTTTAAAAATATCCTGCAGCAAAACGCTTCTAAGGACATTAGCTGGTTTTTTGAAGACTATGTAAACACCAACAAGAAGATTGATTTCACCATTGGGAAGGTAAGGCGCGAGGGCGACTCCCTGGTGGTCACTGTAAAAGATAAACGCAATACCAGTATGCCCGTATCGCTTTATGGGCTTAATGATGAGGAAATTGTCTACAAAACCTGGGTAGACGGATTTAATAAATCAAAAGAGGTGAAAATTCCGCGGAAGGATATAAAGCGGCTAGCCCTTAATTATGAACAAAAAATCCCGGAGGTAAACCAGAGGAACAATTATGAAGGAGTGACCAAATTACTGGATAAGCCCATACAATTCAGGTTGTTGCAGGATGTTGAAGATCCCAGATACAGCCAGTTGTTCTTTATGCCTGAATTTGATTTTAACTTGTATGACGGCGTTTCGATTGGCCCCAAACTCTACAATAAAACCTTTCTCGATAAAAATTTAAGTTTCAAGATCTCTCCCAAATATGCGTTCAAAAGTGAGACAGTGGTAGGATCAGCTTCTGTGTCTTATACCACCCAGTATGATAATCAAAAGCTATACGCAGTAAGTTACGGTATAGGCGGTACCCGCTTCTCCTATGGCTATAACCTGTTTTACGAAAAATACACTCCTTTTATGGTTTTCGCCTTCAGGAATGAATACCTGAGAAGCAATGAAAGGCAGTATCTCACAATTAGAAATGTTGGAGTACAGCGTGATGTAAATCCTCTCGATCCCGTAGACCAGCCAGATTATAATGTTTTCAACGTGAAATACACTTACCGGAATCCCAATATTGTTAATTATTATTCCGGTTCTGTAGATTACCAGTTGGCAGAGAAATTCAGTAAAATTTCACTTAGCCTGGAATATCGTAAATTATTCAAGAATAACAGGCAGGTAAACCTTCGCCTCTTTGCGGGAACTTTTCTTTATAACGATGTTCAGAAAACAGATTATTTCAGTTTTGCTTTAGACCGCCCTACAGATTACCTTTTCGATTACAATTACTACGGAAGAAGCCAGGGCAGCGGACTTTTCAGCCAGCAAATTATTGTGGCAGAAGGCGGTTTTAAATCTCAATTGAAACCCGCATTTGCCAACCAATGGATCACCACCCTAAACGGAAGTACCAATATCTGGAACTGGATATATGCTTACGGCGATGTTGGATTGATAAAAAACAAATTCACACAACCGCAATTTATGTACGACTCCGGAATAAGAGTAAGTCTTGTTGCAGATTATTTTGAAGTTTTCTTTCCTATATATTCAAATTTGGGATGGGAAATTGCCCAACCCAATTATGATCAGAAAATCCGGTTTATCGTTTCCCTGGATATCAACACCCTCATAAAGCTTTTTACCAGGAGGTGGTACTAAACCGTAATGTCTTCTTTTTTCTCTCCTTCTACTTTTTTATGACTATTGAATAATTCTCAATAATATTCAAGTTACATAGAAGTTAATTTTTTTTTAATTAATATTTATGCGTTTCAGATACAGAAAACATAAAATTATGGAGAATTTATGAATTGTATATAATCATTGTTTTCGCTACATTTGTAATTATTCAAAAACAAGTTCATGCACAGCGAAACACAAACAAAAGATTCCATATCCTTTGAAGATTTTAAGGCAGAAGTCCTTAAGGATTACAAAATAGCTGTTACCAGCAGGGAATGCAGTATCCTTGGAAGAAGGGAAGTGCTCACCGGGAAAGCTAAATTTGGAATTTTTGGAGATGGAAAAGAGCTGCCGCAGTTAGCCATGGCTAAAGCCTTTAAAAATGGTGATTTTAGGTCGGGCTACTATCGTGATCAAACCTTCATGATGGCCATAAATGAACTTACAATCCAACAGTTTTTTGCAGGACTTTATGCCGATACCAATCTGGAAAATGAACCTATGTCTGCAGGAAGGCAGATGGGCGGACATTTTACAACCCATAATCTTAATGAAGACGGCTCCTGGAAAAATTTGATGCAGCAGAAAAATTCCAGTGCAGATATTTCCCCCACAGCAGGCCAAATGCCGCGATTACTTGGCCTGGCCCAGGCCTCTAAAATCTATAGAAAGGTAGAAGGAATTGATTCCGAAAAATTTTCAGATAATGGAAATGAAATTGCCTGGGGAACCATAGGCAATGCCAGTACAAGTGAAGGCCACTTTTGGGAAACCATGAATGCTGCCGGTGTAATGCAGGTCCCGCTGGTAATGAGCGTTTGGGATGATGAATATGGAATCTCTGTACATGCCCGCCATCAAACCACCAAGGAAAGTATTTCTGAAATCCTTAAAGGTTTTCAACGAAATGAAGATCAAAAAGGAATAGAGATAATTGTGGTAAACGGATGGGATTATGTAGCCCTTGTGGAAGCTTACGAGAATGCCGCTAAGATTGCGCGTAGGGAGCATTGTCCAGTCTTAATTCATGTAGTGGAGCTTACTCAGCCCCAGGGGCATTCCACTTCCGGTTCTCATGAACGTTATAAAAATGAAGAACGGCTGGAATGGGAACGGGAGTACGACTGTAATGCGAAATTCAGAGAATGGATTATCGAAAATAATTTTGCCTCTTCAGAAGAACTCGAACAACTGGAAAAGAATATTAAAAAAGAAGTTAGAGAAGGAAAAAAAGAGGCCTGGAACAAATAC
Organism: Autumnicola aciditolerans; assembly: GCF_041679265.1. Lineage (NCBI taxonomy): Bacteria > Pseudomonadati > Bacteroidota > Flavobacteriia > Flavobacteriales > Flavobacteriaceae > Autumnicola > Autumnicola aciditolerans. The sequence goes on along the minus strand of NZ_JBGFSM010000002.1, from coordinate 232,939 downwards.
CTTCAGCCTACCCGTGAAAAACAGAAAGAACTGATAAAGCTTCTTACCAAAGCTGCAGGGAAAAGTTCAAATAAGAATTTCATAATAAAACTTAAAAATGAACTGGCTTCTACCAGAGAAGCACTTAAGAAGGATGTTATTTCTACCGCAAGAAAAGCACTGCGGTATCTTTTAGGAGAAGAATCACCAGAAAAACAGGAGCTTTTAAAGTGGCTGGAAAATTATGCTGAAGGAACCAGCCAGGAATATAGCAGTCATCTTTATCAGCAAAATAATGCAGGTTCACAGGAGACTGCTCCAGAGTATGCCCCTGATGCTCCTGAAGTGGATGCTAGAATCATTCTTAGAGACAATTTTGATGCGATTTTCTCTAGGCGTCCTGAAACCCTCATCTTTGGCGAAGATACGGGAGAAATTGGGGATGTAAACCAGGGATTGGAAGGCTTGCAGGCAAAATTCGGGGAACTGCGTGTAGCCGATACCGGAATAAGGGAAGCCACAATTCTTGGCCAGGGTATTGGAATGGCAATGCGCGGCCTGCGCCCAATTGCAGAAATCCAGTACCTGGATTATGTGATGTATGCACTGCAAACCATGAGTGATGATCTTGCAACACTCCATTACCGCACCAAAGGGAAACAAAAGGCTCCGCTAATTGTAAGAACGCGTGGCCATAGGCTGGAGGGGATATGGCATAGTGGTTCCCAATTAGGTGGATTGCTCAACCTGCTAAGGGGAATGTACATTCTTGTACCCCGAAATATGACCAAAGCAGCAGGTTTTTATAATACCCTGCTTGATATGGATACTCCGGCGCTGGTTATTGAATGCCTGAACGGCTACAGGTTAAAAGAAAAACTACCGGTTAATCTGGGAGAATTTAAAACACCTGTGGGCGTTACAGAAACGGTTAAAGAAGGAGAAGATATTACCCTGGTTTCTTACGGTTCCACACTGCGCATTGTTGAACAAACTGCCAAAGAGCTGGAAAAATTTGGCATTAATCCTGAAGTTATTGATGTACAGTCGCTACTGCCCTTCGATTTAAATCATGATATTGTAAATAGTGTTGAGAAAACCAACCGTTTACTGGTGATAGATGAAGATGTGCCCGGAAGCGCTTCAGCTTACATTTTACAAAAAGTGCTGGAAGAGCAGAATGCCTACAGATACCTGGATAGTAAACCCCAAACGTTAACGGCAAAGGAACATCGCCCTGCTTACGGGTCAGACGGCGATTATTTCTCCAAACCTTCTGCAGAAGATATCTTTGAAAAAGTATATGCTATTATGCATGAAAGCAATCCCGGGAAATTTCCAAAACTAAGGTGATCCAGTTTATATATTTAAAATAAAAAAAAGCCCTGAAACAGCAATTCAGGGCTTTTGCATTATAAGGACGTTATCCAGTTGAATTTCTTTAATTTAAAACCTGCAAAGCAATCATCCACACATCCCTTAGGAACATATCCGCATTCCGAGATAATGCCATTTTCATCCGTATCAAAATAAAGTGTATTTGAAGACTGATTCACTACTAAAAGTTCAGAAATACAGGTTTCATAGAGTTCATCTATAGTCCGCAAAGCCGCTCCTTTTTCATGGGTACCCAGTTCTTCCCCCGTTTCCACATAACTTTCCAGCTCTTCATATACCAACTGCTCATCTGTAAAATTCTGTTGGAAGGCGTGAAATTCCCTTTTCTCAATTTCTCCTTTTATAACAGTTATTTCGGTTTCCTGGCTATAGCCTGTCCACGAAGTAAACTCAATCCTGTACCGGTAATTTTCTCCCTTAGCTGTCTTTAATCCCTGCCATGAACTTTTACTATTTTTGTAGGTAATCCCGCTTTCGCCAGAGATATTCGTTGCCTGGACATCAGGCTCGGAACATGCAAAAAGAAAAATGCAGGCCAGGATGCCCGAAAAAAGGGTAATTTTTTTCATATTATTAATATTAATTAATATGTGAGGATTATTTGTTTTTATAAGATGTAGCTTTAAGAAGATGGTTGCGTGGAAAGTTGTACAAAGTATCTTTAACAGCAAATACAACATCCCCTTTATCAAATAGTTAAAAATAAAAGTAATGGCTAAGGATCAGAAAACTGTAGAAGAAGTTGTTAAGGAGCACGAGCTGTCCGGCAAATATTTTGAAGTTGAAGGAATACGCACCTTTGCTTTGGATTTTGGTAAAGGCGAAGCGGTAGTTTGTGTTCATGGTGTTCCCACTTCTTCTTTTTTATACCGAAAAGTCCTTAAATCCCTTGCTGAAAAAAATTATCGGGCGGTTTCCATAGACCTGCCTGGCCTGGGACTTTCTGCCCGGCCTGAAAATTTTGAATACAATTTTGAAAGCTTTGCAGCTTTTCTTTCCAAAGCAGTACAGGAACTCCAAATTACCAAATTTCATCTTGTAGTACATGATATTGGCGGCCCCGTAGGTTTTGCGATGGCAGCAAAAAATATGGAAAAAGTGCTTTCCCTTAGCATCCTTAATACCTGGGTGGACGTGGTAAATTTTAAAAAACCTCTGCCTATGCGCCCTTTCGAAAAGAAAATTCTTGGCCAAGCCGAATTAAAAATGCTTACCCGCAAAACCTGGCCGCTCATGTTTTCTACACTGGCAGTTTCTACTGCTTCCGGAATTCCGGAGAATGAAATTAAAGCTTATGTAGATTTGCTTAAACGGGAAGATAACGGAAAGGCTTTTCTAAAGATCATGCGCAATTTTGCCAGCTCTAAAGAATTCCAAAACTTATGCCTGCAGGCGGTACAAAATACGCCCTATCCCATTCAGGCAATCTGGGGGAAAGATGATCCCGGCTTAACCTATGAGCGCTATGGAAAAGAAATAAAAGAGTACGCGAATTTAGAAACTATAACGCTGCTTTCCTCCAGGCATTTACTCCAGGAAGAAGTTTGGGAAGAAATCGCTGCTCAAATAGATGCGCTTGCTAAAAAAGCTTATTAACTTACATCCATGCAAGATTAGAAGTTTCCACTTTGTAAAGACTGTAATTCATCAATTTCAGCACCTCTTCATCAACAGCCCTGAAAGAAATATCTCCACCTGCGGTATGAAAAATTAAATTTACAAGCCCCCTCCTTTTATACCAAAAAGGACTTTTAACGCTTACCGCCTGAAGCTTATATAATTCTGAAGTCTGGACGGTTTTATCCCAAACACCATAGGATTTAACAAAAAAATCTTCAGAAAATTCCAGCCTCAGGGATTTGTGCATCAAATAGTTGTAGCTGGTAATTATCACTAAATAAATAGAACTAAACACAGCCCATTCCGCAAAATTCACTTCTGCCATGGCTAACGGAAAAACAAGGCTCAACCCAACGGGGATAAGGCTTATATTAATCCTTCGGAATAAATCTACAGTATGCGGCCGGTAACTTGCAAGGGTAATCTCCTCCCTCCTATGGTACAAAAATTCCTTTACTCTGGAAGCCGCTTCTCCTGTTAAACCGGGAATATTTACTTTGTTTTTTCCTTTTTTGCTTCTGCTGCTGGCCAAAGTGATACGGGCTTCCCATAAGTCCAGTTTTTGCTGAATGGGATTCGTGGTAATACTCAATATTTGCACCCTTCTCGGCTGTAGTCCCACCCTGGTATTGGTTCTAAGTCCCATTTCCAGTAACAGCCGGTCCTTAGTTTGCTTCAGGTTTAGATTGTAATATTTAATAAAAACTTCAGCAACAGTAATTAAAATGCTTAAAAAAAGGAGAACCAGAAATAAAATTCCATAAATAAACGCAGAACCTGTGGGCACCGCTACTTTTCCCGCTGCTTGCAGAAGCATTTCTTTTTCTTCGTTAAAAAGGTTATTCAGCTCATTAAAAATAGTAGAAAAGAAAGCCAGGATAAGCCCAAATCCCCTGAAAAAGTTAGAACTCAAACCAATCTTCAACAAAGTGCTTAAGCTCAGGCGGTATTCCCAGCTACTTTTTTCTTCCGCCTCCTGCTCAATTTCACTATCAGGTTTTACGTGCTCTTTTTTTCTGCTGATGAGGATTTCTGAAAGGGCTTCTGCCTCTTCCCTGTTAATAGCTTTTATTTTAACTTCTTTAGCGGCACTTCCTGCCGTATCTATCACAAGGGAATAAACACCTATTATTCTTTGTAAAATTCCTCTTTCAAAATTCACCTGCTGAATTTTATCAAAAGGGACGGCAAGATAATCTGAAGAAAACACTCCCTTCCTGAGAATAAATTCTTCTTTGGAGTAATCTATATGAAACTGAAAGTTTCGGTAACTAAAATAGCTGTAAAGAACCACCCCCAGCAAAATAACTGCAAAGCTAATGTTTACATAAAGAAGTGGAATCTCTGAGGGCTGTTTTATTAGCAAATAAAACAGCAGCGCCCAAAACATGCGGAATAGTTTATAAAGTGTCCCAGAGAAAATCAACAATACCCCTGCTAGAGACTGTCGCCGAGGGGTACTAAACTCTTCCGCCGTCATCTTCTGAAATTTTCCGGACAAGAGCTTCCTTAAGATTACGGGCAAGTTCAGGCTTAAGTCCGGGAATGGAAATATCGCTGCCACTACCGCCAGCCGTAAATATTTTGAGGGTGGCGATTTTAAAAAGCTTATCTAAAATCCCCCGTGAAATGGAAACATGCTGGATTCGGTTAAAAGATATTACCGTTGTTTTAGTGATAATATAACCGCGCCTGTAAATAATATCCTTTTCACGAAGGCAGTAGCCATAGACTTTCTGCATTTTCCATACATTAAAATATAGAAAACAAAAGATTACAAAAGCAACAAGGGCAATACCCGCGGTTAGCCAGTCTTCCTGCTGGTTGTAAAAAAGAAAAATACAAAAAGCAGCAACGGCCAGCAACCAGCTGCTAAGCTGAATTAAATGTTTGCTGAGCAGCTCCCCCGAAACGGGATTATAAGGAACTTCCTGGAATCCCGGTAAAGAATCCAGTGCGATAATTTCATTTTTAAAGGACTCTCCCTGGTTTATGGAATCCATTTTTTCTCAAAATTCGGTTTTCTTTTCTCCAGAAAAGCATTTCGTCCTTCCTTGGCTTCATCGGTCATATAAGCCAACCGGGTTGCCTCACCTGCAAATACCTGCTGCCCCACCATGCCATCATCGGTAAGGTTCATGGCAAATTTCAGCATTTTTATGGAAGTTGGGGATTTGGCAAGAATTTCCTGTGCCCACTCGTAAGCAGTGTCTTCCAGCTCTTCATGTGGCACTACCTTGTTCACCATTCCCATTTCAAAGGCTTCCTGGGCGGAGTAATTTCTTCCAAGAAAGAATATTTCCCGCGCCTTCTTCTGCCCTACCATCTTGGCAAGATAAGCCGAACCGTAACCCCCGTCAAAACTGGTGACATCGGCATCGGTTTGTTTAAAAATAGCATGTTCTTTACTTGCAAGAGTTAAATCACAAACCACGTGCAGGCTGTGGCCGCCACCCACTGCCCAGCCGGGAACAACAGCAATTACCGCTTTGGGCATAAACCTAATAAGCCGCTGAACTTCCAGAATATTTAAACGGTGCATGCCATCTTCACCCACATACCCCTGGTGCCCACGGGCTTTTTGATCTCCGCCGCTGCAAAAGGAATACACACCGTCTTTAGTGGAAGGGCCTTCTGCAGATAAAAGAACAACCCCTATAGAAGTGTCTTCCTGCGCATCATAGAAAGCATCATAAAGCTCGCTCGTGGTTTTGGGCCTGAAGGCGTTTCTTACATTTGGCCTGTTAAAGGCAATGCGTGCCACCCCATTTGATTTTTTGTAGGTTATATCTTCGTATTCCTTCGCGGTTTTCCATTCAATTTTGGCCATTCTTATATTTTTAAGTAAAAATAAAGCTTTCTCTCTATTTCAGAAAAAACAAACAAAAAAGCCTGCAGATATTGTGCAGGCTTAAATTTTGGTTTTTACTTTATTTTGAATATTTAGCAATCATGGGCTGCAATTGCATTCCCCACTGCTGCCCTATTTCCATTCCTTTTTTGGTAAGTTCAGGAGTAATTGCCACCATTTTCTCACCTACAGGAGTATGGTAAAAAGCAAGTATTTCATCCAATTCGGCTTCACTAAAGTTTTCTACATACACTTCGGCAATTTGGGCGTAGAGATCTTCCATACTGGTTAAAAGCTCTTTTTTAAAAGCTTCGCGATTTTCTTCCGGGATCATTTTTACCACCGGTTCAGTCATTATTTCAAATTGTTGCCCGGAAGTCATTTTAATTAATTTAACCGCTTTTTCCTGTATACTGCTTTCCTGCGAGAAACCATACATGCTGGTTAAAAGTAACACTGCAACAAGAATTATTTTTTTCATTTTTTTTGTTTTTAAAGGTTGAATATTTAAACGAATATAAAATTCTAATCATCTTATAAGTGGTGTGTTCTTATTTATTGTTACAAAATTTTATCTTTACTTCGTTCTAGCATCTTTTTTGATAGTTATTCAAAAAACTGAATTATGAAATCCCGCTTGCTTATATTTTTCTTTTTCCTTGCAGGAATTTTTAATCTTGAAGCCCAGGAATATTGGGATCGCGAAGATTTTGAGATTTCTAACAGGAATGTTTCTTCAGCGCTTATGGAAGTTGGTTTTGCCTGGGTACAGGAAAAACAATTTAACCTTCCCAGCGGGGAATTTATGAATAAAGATCCTTATGAAAGAAGAACGGTGGATTTAAAGGCTATTTTGGCACAGAAGAAGAATGAAAGAGAGCCCACTGTGGAGATAGATTTCAGGTTCCCGGAGAAAAAGAAAAAAACCATTGAAGTAAGCGGTGATACAGATTATGCCAGGGATGATTTTTCCAGAAACTATTATTATCCCTATTCCCGTGGTTTTGGAAACCAAAACTACCTCAGGTATGGTAACCCCAACAACCGGCATTATTCCGATTACCGCAGGATTTATTTTTAAGCATTCTGCTGAAGGTAGATCCCGTCTTCCCTAATATCGATCAGCCGTTGTTTGTATAAATTGCCTGCGGCCCGCTTAAAACTCTTTTTACTCATTTCCAGTAAACGCTGAATTTCTACAGGACTGGATTTATCTGTTAACCTCAAATAACCGTTATTGCGCTTTAATTCTTCCAAGATTGTCTGGGCATTGGGTTCAATACTTCTATAACCGGGACGTTGCAGGGTAACATCAATTTTCCCATCTGGCCTGGTTTTCTTTATAAAACCTTTCATCCTGTCGCCAATATTCAGCTTTTGAAAAATATCGTCATTATAAATAAGGCCCAAATGCAGTTCATTAACAATTACATTATAGCCAAGATCGGTTTTGTTGCTAATGATAAGGTCTACCTCCTCAAAGGGCTCCACGGTCAATTCAGAATTATCAAGAAAGGCATGCACCTTACTGGAAGCTACTAACCGGTCGGTTTCAAGGTCCAGGTAACAAAACACCAAATATCGGTCTCCGGTTTTCATAGGATAGACCTGCTCTTTAAATGGCACAAAAAGATGTTTTTCCAGTCCCCAGTCCAAAAAAGCACCAAAGTCAGTAACCTCTACACATTTCAAAAAAGCGAATTCATCAAGCTTAATTAACGGATTTAAAGTAGTGGCCACCGGCCGCTCCTCGTGGTCTAGATAAACAAAGACTTCTATTTGCCCCTCCAACTCGTACTCTTCAGGAATGTATTTATTAGGAAGCAAAACTTCATTTCCTTCTTCATCCCGTAAAAAGAGACCGGGATCGGTTTCCCTGTCTATCGTTAAAACATGATATTCGCCAATTCTAAGCATAACTTCAATTTAATGGCAAAGGTAGTTATATTTTACAGCTGAAGGAAAAAGAAAAATTCCACAACTTATCGCATAAAATTGAAATATTCCAGCAGCACCTCATCATTTACTTTTCGCGGGGTAAATATTTCCAGCAATTTTGGTTTTTCTGAAAGCTCAAAAAACTGCTCCATCGCTGCTTCTGTTTCTTCGGAAGAAGATGCCTGCCCATATTCAAAACTGTACATTTCGCACAAAGATTTTGCTTTCAGGTGATGAGTGGTCTCAAAATAAGTATCAAAATTTTCGGTGTTCTTATTGCCCGGCAGGATCCTGAAAATTCCGCCGCCGCCATTATTCAGCACAATAATCCTGAAATTTGAAGGTATATAATTGTTCCACAACGCATTGCTGTCGTAAAAAAAGCTCAAATCCCCGGCAATCATCAGGGTTGGTTCTTTGTGCACGCTGGCCGCGCCCACAGCCGTGGAAATACTGCCATCTATCCCGCTGGTGCCGCGGTTACAAAATATCCGCAGGCTTTCCTTCCATTTAAACAATTGCGCATACCTAATGGTAGAGCTGTTTCCCAAATGAAGGATATAATTTTCCGGTACTTTGGGAACAATAAACTGCATGGCTTTAAGATCTGAATACGGAATCTCATCCATATATTCTTCATGCCGGGACTGCCGCTTCTGTTTAACAGCCTTCCAAAAAGCGGCATAATCGCTCTCCCCCTTTACTGTTAACGGAAAAAAATTGCTGAAAAAAGAATTTACCGGAACTTCAAAATGTTTATTCAGGCAGAAGAACGTATTGTACGCTTTTTTAGGATCTACATGCCAGTGCTGCTGCGGATTGTAATTGCGCAGAAAAGCCTTGATTTTTTTGGAAACAATCATGCCGCCAAAAGTAAGCAGGATCTCCGGCTGAAGTTTCCGGAAAAGCGCTTCCCGGTCTTCATCCTTTTCAATAGGCCCGATAATAGTGTCAATTCTTGTGAAAAATTCAGGATGATTTAGATTTGAAGTGGTTTCTGTAAAAACAATAACCGACTCATCCTGTGCCAGCTTTTCCAGAAACTCCTGTTCTACGGCATTGGGCTGCGCCACCCCAACAATAACCATTTTTCGCTTCGCCTTGTTCCATAATCCGGCATAGGCGTGCAACTGTTTTTCGCTATATGTTCTTTCCTTAACTTCCGGCAGAATCTGCAGCGGATTCACCTCTACGTTTTCAACAAGATCGTAAAGCGGTTCATAAAAAGGAACGTTTATATGCACCGGCCCCTTCTCCTCTATGGCTTTGTTAAGGGCGAGATTTACTTCCCGTTCATTGTGGCGCTGGGATTCGAATTGCTTTTGCTGAAGTTTTTTATCGGTCGCTTCAGACTCCAGTACGATTTCAGAATATAAATTTGCAGAGTAAAGGATATGGTTCTGGAACACGTTTTTTTGCCTGATGGTTTGCCCGTCGCCAATATCGATACGCTCCACCGGCCGGTCTGCCGAAATCACCACCAGCGGGATATCGCTGTAAAATGCTTCGGCAATCGCAGGATAATAATTAAGCAAAGCCGAGCCCGAAGTACACACCAAAGCCACCGGTTTTTGTAATTGCTGCGCCATTCCCAAAGCGTAAAATGCCGCACACCGCTCGTCGACAATGCTGTAGGCCTTAATCTGGGGATGGTGGGTAAAACCTATGGTAAGCGGCGCATTTCTGGAGCCGGGAGAAATTACCACATGGTTAATATTTTTCGCCACGCAAAGGCTTACTATAGAACGGGCTACTGGTATTTTTGAATATTTCACAAACAGGTAAATTTTTAGATGACCTCACCTCAAATAAATCAAATTCTGTTTTGATATTAAAAATCTGGGATGGCCGATTCGCCGAGAAACCTCACAGGTTTTTGAAACCTGTGAGGTTTAGTTTCGGAATTTCAAAATTACAAATTCTATGAAAGGAAGAATATGCTTTTACAGCTTATTTCACCAAAACAGATTTCATAGTATGCGACTTATTTACGGTTTCCTCCCACTCGAGGGAAGGATTGGAATCTTTGGTTATACCCCCGCCAATAAAAAGCCTGGCCTTTCCATCTTCAATCTTCATACATCGTAAATTGACAAAAAGGGAGGTACTCCTCGAAATACTTGCATAGGCCTGGTTTTCCTGGTTCCTGCGGTTGCTGTTACGCTTGGTTTCCTTTTTCATGTTCAGCTCTCCCAGGAATCCGGAATAAAATTCGCGGTTATAACCTTCATTTTTTATGATGAAATCCCTGGCCACATCCTTTGGAAGCCCGCAAACGGCAGGAGTAGGATGTAATGTGCCAATAAGCTGTTTTAATGCTGAAGCGCCAGCCTGCAGGGTCCCTTCAATATCTGTGCGAAGATGAAGCAGGTTCCCGGCCCTGGCGGTATGAGCCTGGGATACCTGAAGTTTTTCGGTGGCAATAAGTTCAGAATTCTTTAGGTTCCCCACAATATAATCGGCCACGATTTGCTGTTCCTCTATCTCCTTTTCTCCCCACTGCACCTCTACCGTGTTATGGAAAGCCTGTGTTCCCGCCAGGGCCATGGTTTTAAACCTGTTCCTTTCTACGGAAACCAAAGTTTCGGGCGTGGCTCCCAGCCAGATCCCGGTTTCGGGATGAAACCATAAATACACAAAAGCCGCATCGTATTTTTTAAGGATATTCTTAAAAATTTCAACCACCTTTAACTGCGTTTCCACCTTCTCAGACCTCGAAATCACCACTTTCCTAACTTCTCCAACCTTAATGGCATCAAGGGCTTTCTGCACCAGGTTCTCATGCTCTACCCGTGCCAGTTTTCGCAACTGATTTGGCGGAAAAGGCGGTGCTTCCATCTTCACATTTTTATGCTCTTCTTCAAAAAAATATTCCGTTGAAATTTCATCAGAAACCTCAGCCGGAATTATTAAAGTTTTTTCCTGGTCTTCAAAGGGAGCAAAAACAAATCCGCTCTCCGTAAAATCTTTTACACAGTGGGTTTTAGCCTCCCTTTGCAGCAAAGCCTTTGTTCGCTCTTTTTCTCCATTTTCCCCAGACTTGCGATACGCTACAAATGGAAATCCCTTATCCAGCTGCTGCTCCAGGACCGTAAAAAATTCATCCTTAATCATGCTGCTTCTTTTTTGGTAGTGCTATGGTGGTAAGTTTCACCAAAGATATCAGGTTTTCTTCCTCGTCGGTAATCCTGATGTTCCAGAGCTGGGTGGTACGTCCTTTATGGATAAATTCCGCCCTCGCAAAAACATAACCTTCAGAAACGCTTTTAAGGTGATTGGCAGAAATTTCAATTCCGCGGATAAAAAATTCATCCGTATTCAGAAATACATAACTCGCCATGCTGCCAACGCTTTCTGCCAGGGCCACACTTGCCCCTCCATGTAACACCCCGTCTGGCTGGTGCACTTTTGAGGTTACCGGCATTTTGGCGACAAGATAATCTTTCCCAACTTCGGTAAATTCGATATCAAGAGTCTCCATCAGGGTATTTTTGCACACTTTCCTGGAAAGCTCCAGAATTTCTTCTTTGGTCATAGCAATATTTGGTTTCTTTGTAAAAATACGAAACCACATCAGAAGTATGAGTACCGAAAAGCAGCTTTCTTACCGCGCTACCAATACGTACAGCGTCCTGAACAGTTTTACTTCCAAAACTAAAAACGTATGGCTGGTTTGCCACGGTATCGGATATTTAAGCCGCTATTTCCTAAGGCATTTTACTCATTTGAATCCTGAAGAAAATTACATCATCGCTCCACAGGCGCAATCAAAATATTATCTCAACAACGAATATAAACATGTGGGTGCCTCCTGGCTAACCCGGGAAAATACCGAAGCTGAAATTGAGAATGTTCTGAATTACTTAGATGAAGTTTATAAAGCCGAAAATTTAAGCAATGTCCAAAATTTGAACATTTTGGGGTATTCCCAGGGAGTTTCGGTAGCAACAAGATGGGTTGCACGCAGAAAAATTAAATGCGACAGGTTGATTATGCATTCAGGAAAAGTTCCGCAGGAATTAAAAGCGGAAGATTTCCTCTTTCTGAAAAATACCAGTTTCAGCTTTATTTATGGAACAGAAGACAAATACCTGAAAAAAGGAATTATTGAAGTGGAAGAGAAACGGCTTTATAAACTTTTTCCGCAGAAATTGGAAATTCTTTCATTTGATAGCGGCCATGAAGTGAATACAGAATTGATCTCGAAATTTGCTTAATTTGAGCTATTAGTTTTCTTAACGATCAGTGCAATTTTTGATATATGATTCGCATCGCTTGTAGAGAGTTGAATAATGAGAAAATTCTATGAAACAAAACCACTCTTCTAAAACATCTATTCTTAAAACAATAGGCCCCGGGTTTCTTTTGGCCGGAGCCGCAATTGGAGTTTCCCATCTGGTACAGGCAACCCGGGCTGGCGCAGATTATGGCTTTATACTTTTTTGGGTTTTATTGCTGGCGTGCATCTCAAAATATCCATTTTTGGAGTTTGGCCCGCGCTTTGCCGCAGGTACGGGGAGGCACCTTATTTCCGGCTATAAAAGAATGGGGAAATTTCCTTACTGGGCCTACATCGTGATCACCCTGGGAAGCATGTTTATTATACAGGCCGCCGTTACCATAGTCACGGCAGGACTGGCAGAACGCTTGTTTAAATTTGGCTGGTCTCCGTTTATCTGGAGTTTTATTATCCTTGGCTCCTGTATTGCCCTTCTTCTAATTGGAAAATATCCCGGCCTGGACAAAAGCATGAAAATAATTGTCACTTTCTTAGCTGTTGCCACTCTTGCTGCCGTAATTATGGCTTTTGGGGCAGGAACTGTAGGCCGTGCGCTGGAAACCCGGCCACCTTCATTATGGACCACCGCCAGCATTGGTTTTATGATTGCTTTTATGGGCTGGATGCCTATTCCTTTAGATGCTTCTGTATGGCACAGCATCTGGACCCGGGAGAAATCACTGCAAACAAAACAGCAGGTTTCCATTAAAGGGGCTTTTATAGATTTTAATGTAGGATATTTATCGGCAGCCTTTATCGGACTTCTGTTTTTCCTCCTTGGAGTGCTGGTTATGTTTGGCAGCGGCACTTCCTTTTCAAATAACAGTATCGAATTTTCTGCCCAGCTGGTAGATCTCTACGGAAGGACCCTTGGCAACTGGAGCAAACCCTTAATTGCTGTTGCTGCTTTTATCACCATGTTAAGTACCGTACTTACCGTAACCGATGCTTACCCACGGGTAATTTCAGAATTAAAACATCCTGAAAGGGATAGAACCGAAGAGGTAAAAAACAAATGGCGTATTTACAAATATTCCATTTTTATCATTCCGGCGCTTTCGCTTTCCATACTGTATTTCCTTTCCGGGTCCTTTACGATCCTGGTGGATTTCGCGGCAGGCTTATCTTTTCTCTCCGCTCCCTTCCTGGCCTGGTTTAATTATCAACTGGTTACAGGAGAACAAATGCCTTTAAAATTTCAACCGGGAAAAAATTACAGGATCTTTAGTTTGCTATGTCTTTTATGCCTGGTGATCTTCAATATTATCTATCTATACTATACTTTCCTGTTGTAGAAGCAGCCGGAGATAAAGCATCTTTTTTCATATTAAATCAGTAGTGTCCGGTTAAAGATTTAAAGACCGCTTCACTACAAGAAGTAACCATTTCTTAATTTTAATTTCATATAACATTTACAGGAAAAATTCAATTTTGCTGTGCTCTTTGAGCAGTTTCATAATCATTAGTTTTTGTCGACTTGATTTATGAATGAGCCGTCCTTCGGGGCGGCTTTTTTTTTCAACTTCATCTAAGCATAACATCTGAGTAACATTAACTTAACATAGCCATTGGTTCTTTGCAGCGACAAAAACTAAGAGGTAATGAAATTTAAATGGAAGCTGCTACCGGCTATTTGGCTGTTGGCCTCAACTTGTATTTATGCACAGGAGATTGTAAATAATAGCTTTGGCAATGGCCTTATAAACATCACTGCACGGGATAGTTCCTATAGCCTTAAATTTGCGGCACGTTTCCAGTCTCTCTATACTTCAGAATGGGATTTTCCCGAAGATTACAGCCTTAAAAACGGCAATTCCAATATTCTCATCAGGAGGGCGCGATTAAAATTTTCAGGATTTGCTTACTCTCCAAAGCTTAAATATAAAATTGAACTGGGTCTATCCAACAACGATATATCCGGAGCTTCAGAATATACAGGAAATGCTCCCAGGTATATCCTGGACGCGGTGCTCTTCTGGAATTTTTATAGAAATTTTGAGCTGTGGGTGGGCCAGGCAAAATTACCCGGTAACCGGGAGAGGCTTATTTCTTCAGCCAATATGCAAACGGTAGACCGGTCTCTGGTAAACAGCCGCTTTAATATAGACAGGGAAACGGGAATACAGCTGCACCACTTTTTCTACCTTGGCGAAAATGTGCTTTTTAAGGAAGCAATTTCAGTCTCCCAGGGAGAAGGGCGAAATGTTACCACAGGTAATTTTGGCGGTTACCATTATGCGGCAAGAGCTGAAATTCTTCCTTTTGGCAATTTCAACGACTATTCCGGGGCCGATCTCCATCGGGAAAAAAATCCAAAACTCTCTGTAGGAGCCAGCTTTAGCCATAATGAAGACGCGGTAAGAACCAGATCGGTTGCCGGAGCTTATATTTTGAATGACACCGGATTGTACCATACCAATATCAATACCTGGTTCCTGGATTTGATGTTTAAGTACCGTGGGTTGAATATTCTTGCTGAAGCTGCCAGGCGCACAGCCGATGATCCCGTAGCCGTTAATTCTGACGGCACGCCAACAGGAGAAATTGTGCAGGTGGGCGATGGTTTTAACGTACAGGCAGGCTATGTTTTCAAGAATAATTATGAAGTAGTTGGCCGATATACAGGTATCAACCTGGAAAACAGGTATTTTAACCAGGGCATTGAAAAGCAATATACCCTCGGACTTTCAAAATATATTGTTGGCCATAAACTGAAAGTACAAACAGACCTGAGTTTTAATGATTTTCAGCAAGATGCTGAAGATGGATTAATGTACAGGCTGCAGGTGGATATTCACTTTTAAAAAGCGCAATCTGTAGCAGACCGCGCTTCGCATTTATTGAAAATATAACCGGTGTTAATTCTTCACCAGCAAAGCATCATCTTTTTCGCTGAAAACTTCGTTATCAGAAAGTGTTTTTAAATAAGCTACCAATGCCTTTTCTTCTTCCGCGGTAAAATTTAGTTCATCAAATGGCAAAGTTTGATGAGGGATATCAAATCCCAGGCCTGCCCCACCTCCTTTGTTATAAAAATCCACCACCTGTTCCAGGCTTTCATAAATACCATTATGCATATAAGGCGCCGTTAATGCCGAATTTCTCACCGTTGGCGTTTTAAACATTCCCCAATGGATGGGCTCTTTATAAATTATATAAAACCCGGGATCATCATCCCATTGTTCATTATCTGCAGTTTCAGGACCACCAATCACCTCTTTTTCTGTTTCTGAAAAGAATGGCGGCACAGTGCCGTTGGTAATTGGCATAAAATGGCAGGTGGCACAAAGGGCCTTTCCCATAAAAAGATTAAAGCCGTGTTTTTCTTCAGCAGTAAAGGTATTTTCTTCTCCGCGGATATTCCTGTCGAACTTTGAATCGAAACCTTTAAAAGTAGAAACATAGGAAGAAATAGCCTTTACCAGTTCTTTGTTCGATCTCGGCACCCTTCCGAAAGTCTGCTTAAAAAGCTCGATATAACTGCTGTCTTGCAGGATTTTGTTAGAAAATATATGCACCTCGCTGTTAAATTCCCTGTTGTTGGTAAAAACCTGGTTAATCTGGCTAAGCAGGTCCTGGGAACGGCCATCCCAGAAGAAACTTTGCTGATAAGCAGAATTTATAAGCGTTGGAGTATTTCTTTCCAGCGGCCTGCCCGTATTGTCCATTGCCGTCTGCAATCCATCCTGATATGCTTTTGCCGGAATATGGCAGGATGCGCATGACACCTTTCCGCCTTCAGAAAGATTAGGGTCAAAAAATAATTTTTTACCTAAATCTACCTGTTCCTGTGTGGGATTCTTATTAACCGATGGGGTGAAGTAACCCAGGTTAAAAGAATCAGGTTCAAAAAAAGTAGGGGCATCAAAATTAAAAGGGTAATCTTCTGAACCTTCCCAATACCCACTGGCATCCCTTACTTGCTTCCAGTTGCGGCATACGGGGTTTAGATAATCACGTATATAAGTGTACCGGTCAAAATCTTCATTTTTACCGGAATAATCACTGGCCTGTTTTATGGCAGAATCCATACTTTTTAAAAACTGCTCATCCAACCCAGGTTTTTTCTTCTGAATATCAGTCTGCAATGTCTTTTCATATACAGCTTTTAAACTTTTAGGGCTAAGTGCAGCATCTTTGACCCCCTGTGCGCTTACGGGAGTGTCAAAATTAGACATGGAAAAACTAATCAGCCTCATTAATTGCTGCTGAACGGCGACGAAAAAACGCTGTGCCGTTAATTCCCTTTTTTCGATATTCTCCTGAAGTACATCCAGCAAGCCGATGGTATATTTAATTTCCTGCTGAAATTGTTCTTTTTCAACACCGCCTTCATAGATGCTTTCTTCTATTTTCTGAAGGCCGATTGGCGCGAGCACTTTGCCATTATCTTCCCGAAAAACCGGCAGGGCCGGACCATTGGCACGGTGCCCAACTTCAGGATTTAAATAAGAGGCATAGGGCTCAGCAATTTTAAAATTATTCCTAATTTCAGCAAATAAAGCTTTATTGCCAGTGTCTTCCGGATCTTTGGACTCCAATTGCCTGAGGCCTTCCTTAGCTTTTTTAAGATGTTTCAGGTAATATTGCCTGGTGCCTTCCCAGTTGATAACATATTCATCTGAAGTTGACTGATCACAGGAACAAAGAATAATGACAGCAAGTAATGCCAGGAGTTTTGATAAACGCATAAGAGAACTTAGTTGATTCAGGAAAAAAGCAGGCTTCCGTCTATGCGGAAGCCTTTAGATAAATTTTAATAATTCAGAAATTATCTTGGAAGCCCCTGTAAAAGAACAATTTGGGATCCCTGGTTATCTTCATGATCTGAATTATAATGCCCGTCGATGCCCTGGAAGAAAGGATCCTGCCAATAGTGTGGCTGTAAGGCAAGAAGGAAAGTTCCATCTACACCAACTTTATCAGAAACATCGATTAAAGAACCAAACTCCCCTGAAAATTGTGTTCCGGGATCTTCAGCTAAAGTCTGGTCTACAATAAGCCGTAGCACAACACTAATATTATTACCCTCTAAATCACTCTGGTAGATATAGGAATTATGGCCCCTGCTAAAGGAGTTGGGATCTTCCTGAAAGTACACAAAGTTTTCAGTCACACAGATATTATCCGGGCTCTGTAGTACAGAAAGATTACCATCCATATTGTTGGTATCTGTATTCCCGCTGATGATTTGGGTAAGTTTTCCCTGGGTTGGGTCATTTTCATCTAAAACCAGCCTGTAAACTGTTCCCCAGTCATTATAAGTTCCTGCTCCGGGACCACGACCGGTTACATTAAAATAAACATTTCTTCCAGCCGCATCAGAACCTTTCCCATAATCTACATCTTCCACTCTCATAAATTGGGAAGCGTTTACATTCAGGCAGGCATTTTCCATTTCAGAATTAGTAAGGGAAGCACCATTTGGAATTTCTACAAATTCCACTTCGTATTCGGTTTGAAAATCAAGATCACCTTCATTGTAAGTCATACCATCACCTACGGGCATTGTTCCACCTGCGCCATCTGAAATTTCTTTAAAACGAAGCACTAATATTTCACCTCCTTCAAGATCTGCATCCCCATTTTCAGAAAGGTACATGCTCACCTGGCCTTCAGAACCACTGGAATCATCATCCCCTCCAATAATTACAGTTTTTCCGCTAAATGCCCCCTGTGGAAGCGGTACCGCATTTTCCCATGAAAATTCCCCAAGTGCATCAAGGCCAAAATCGGCCGTAGGAGTTGGAGTAGCCACATAAGGATCTATACCTTTAACATCATAATGAATACTTTCAGAAGCTGAAAGAAACATATCTTTAGAGCCTCCATGTATGGCTGCCTCCCACATAGTCCCGGAACACTGCCTCGCATAATCTGCAACCCCGGAATTGAGGAGATAGTCTCCTTTATAAGGAATAAGGTTTTTATCTAAAAAAACCCTGGATACGGCGTAATGATCTTCGTTATTCACCACGTAGATATACCCGTCGCTATCGGGATCCTGAAGCAAACCTGCACCATCGGCAGATCCTGCAAGATGAAATCCATCAATATCATCTGTAGTACTTAAAAGAGAGTATGCCTTAACCTGACCGAAAGAAGGATTGATAAGCACCAGTGGTTCCAGTGCAGATTTATTGGCAAACATTGTTGGTTCCGGAGTAAAATCTTCTCCGTCTTCCCCGGCCTCACCTTGTGGCCCCTGCGGCCCCTCTGGCCCTTGCGGACCTTGTTCTCCCTGTTCACCGTCTATTCCATCAGCTCCGTCCTCTACTTCACATGAAGTAAAAAAACAGAATACCGCTGAAAGAAGAAAAATTCTAAATGTAAATTTTCGCATGGTTTTCATGTAATTAAATTTATTGATGTTAGTTTTCAACAAATCTACCTGCGAAAAAGCCAAATACAGTTAAGGCTAATTAGTCCTTAGTTTAATTAATTTTCAACTTGAGGTTATCAAGGTTATCTAAATATTAGTTTTTAGAGTAAGTACAAATAAGGCTATCCGTTACAGCTAAATATTTCCTCTGGCTCATGAGCCGGATTATTTACAAATTCCCTGCTTTCTTCAAGATTAAATTCTTTTACTTTTTCTCCAATACAGTTGTACAAGTCTATTTCATCAAATCCAAAACAGACAGGATCTGTCATTTGAATGTAAAAAACTGTTTCGCTATTATATTCACTTTTCAAAATAGCTATTTTACAGGCATATTCGCCGCAATTTAGTTCTCCAATTAAATCCTGCATCCAATCTAATGTTAAGGGGTTTTCTGCGGTACAGGCATTTTGTGTTTTAACTTGTACATCAGCAGCTGTCTCCTGATCATCATTACTACAGGAAACCATGATAATAGAGATTATTAAAATAAGAACATTGATTTTTTTCATTATTGTTGGGCTTATCGGGTGTAAAAAATTTTATTTTATTAGATACAATATTCACTGCGAAAATACTCCTCTTCTGCTAAAACTTTAATTTCTCCTGAATGCAGGACTTTAAGATGATATCTATTTGCTACAATAGGAGCACAGTCCGATATTAGTTTTGTGGCAATGATTTCAAATCCATCATTCACTTCTTTATATGCCCCGGTCTCTATATTATTTGTTTCTACCCGAAAACTATCTGCTCTTAGGACGAATAAAACTTCTGGCAGAGTATCAATCTCTCCTCCCGTTAAATCTCTAAATTCTGAAATATTATTTATCACCTCAACTTCTCCACTACGCACTGCAATTAGAAAATCATGGCAATCGTATCCATATAATCCTTTACAGGCCTGAAATCCTGTTCGCGGATCCAGAGCATCAATATCGAAACAATCTTCTGGTTCAGGCATATCACAATCTCCAAAAATTTCCTCAAAATATAAATTACCATTTTCAGCCCTGGTAGCAAATCCCACAAAGCTAACATCTGAGGGATATTCTATATTACGAGGGTAAGGCTGAACATCTTCTTCCTCGAATTCTTTAAATTCTGAAAAATCAACAGTAATTGCATTCGCCATATCATCATCATCTGATGAACAGGAATAAACAAAAATCGAGAGACAAAAAATCATAAAAATTCTTTTCATACTGTGGGTGTTTACCTATTAGATACTAAATTCCCGGAATGGTTGCGTATAAAAAACAAAAAAGCACGACCAAATTAATGATCGCGCTTTTAAATTATTCCTCCCATTTTAGAAAGGAAAGAAGGTTGAAGTGCTTACTTCACTTCTTCAAAGTCTACGTCTTCAACATCGTCTCCACCTTTGGCTTCACCACCTCCGGCTTGTCCTCCCTGGGCTCCGGTAGCACCTTGTTGTGGTCCTCCGGCCTGTCCACCCTGGGCTTCGGCCTGTGCTTTGTACATTTCTTCAGAAGCTGTTTTCCAGGCTTCATTCAATTTATCCAAAGCAGGGGTGATTTGCTCAAGCTCCTTGGTTTCATAGGCTTTCTTAAGATCGGCTAGTGCATCTTCCACCGGCTTTTTCTTATCGGCAGAAATCTTATCACCAAACTCTTTCAGCTGCTTTTCAGTCTGGAAGATCATCGCATCAGCTTCATTAAGCTTATCAACTTTCTCCTTGGCTTTTTTATCGGTTTCGGCATTCGCTTCAGCCTCTTTCTTCATTTTCTCGATTTCCTCTTCGGTTAATCCTGAGGAAGCCTCGATACGGATATCCTGAGATTTACCTGTAGCCTTATCTGTAGCGCTTACTTTAATAATCCCATTGGCATCAATATCAAAAGTCACTTCAATTTGAGGAGTTCCTCTTGGCGCTGGTGGAATTCCGTCTAAGTGGAACCTACCAATTGTTTTATTATCTGCCGCCATTGGACGCTCACCCTGCAACACGTGAATTTCTACAGAAGGCTGATTATCTGCCGCGGTAGAGAAGGTCTGGGATTTCTTGGTTGGAATGGTAGTGTTCGCTTCGATCAGTTTTGTGTTAACTCCTCCCATAGTTTCAATACCTAGAGAAAGCGGAGTAACATCAAGAAGCAATACATCTTTTACATCTCCTGTTAGTACACCCCCCTGGATAGCAGCACCAATTGCCACAACCTCATCCGGGTTAACTCCTTTAGAAGGTTTCTTTCCGAAGAAAGCCTCTACCTCTTCCTGAATTTTAGGAATACGGGTAGAACCACCAACTAAAATTACCTCATCGATATCACTTTTTGAAAGACCGGCATCGCTAAGTGCTTTCTGCACCGGATCCATAGAACGTTTCACCAAAGTATCGGCAAGTTGCTCAAATTTAGATCTTGTTAAAGTTTCAACCAGGTGTTTTGGCCCGCTTGAAGTTGCCGTTACATAAGGTAAATTAATTTCGGTTTGAGAAGAAGAAGACAGCTCGATTTTCGCCTTTTCAGCAGCTTCTTTTAAACGCTGAAGTGCCATTGGGTCTTTCCTTAAATCGATATCTTCCGCTTTCTGGAAAGTATCGGCTAGATAATCGATAATTACCTCATCAAAATCGTCACCACCAAGGTGAGTATCACCATTTGTGGAAAGCACTTCAAAAACTCCATCTCCCAGTTCAAGGATAGAGATATCAAAGGTACCCCCACCAAGGTCATATACAGCAATCTTTTGGTCCTGGGATTTTTTATCCAGCCCATAAGCAAGTGCAGCCGCGGTTGGTTCATTAATGATTCGGCTAACTTTTAATCCTGCAATTTCACCGGCTTCTTTTGTAGCCTGGCGCTGGGAATCGTTAAAATATGCCGGAACGGTAATTACCGCCTCGGTTACATCCTGTCCAAGATAATCTTCTGCGGTTTTCTTCATTTTCTGAAGCACCATTGCAGAAAGTTCCTGCGGAGTATATTTTCTTCCATCTATTTCTACACGCGGAGTATCATTATCTCCTTTTACCACGCTGTAAGGAACACGATCTGCCTCTCTGGAAGATTCAGAATATTTATTCCCCATAAAACGTTTAATAGACGATATTGTTTTTTGTGGGTTGGTTACCGCCTGGCGTTTTGCAGGGTCTCCTACTTTTATTTCGCCACCTTCCACGAAGGCAATCACAGAAGGCGTGGTTCTTTTTCCTTCGGCATTAGGTATAACCGTAGGCTCGTTACCTTCCATTACGGCAACGCAGGAGTTGGTAGTACCTAAGTCAATTCCAATTATTTTACTCATAACTTTATACGTTGATTTTTGTTATTGTTTCAATTTCTCGGGGTGTTAAAGTCAATCTCTGTGCCAGCGAAAAATTTCTGACAGGTTGTCATAATTGCAGTTTTTATGGCATTCCCCTCCATTTCATTGCGGGGCCGGGCTATCCGCTGTATCCGCGAAAAAAATTTCGCGGGATGCCGCTCCTATCCCTAATGCAAAAAATGAAGAGGAAAAAAGTTAATGAGGAAAAGAGGAAAGAATGAAAAATGGACAATGGACAAGTTATATAATAACCAATTCAAAATTCAGCATTCAAAATAAAAACCAGGCCGGGAGGTTTTTCTAGTTCGGAGTTCAGGGTGTCCCCTGCAGAAGGCTCAGGATCAATTCAACATTTAAATTCACCATAACAAAAATAAACAACCTATAAATATACCAAAAACAATTCTGGCTATACCATTTTATTGTTTTACAATCTGTAACCTAATCTCTACCTTTGCGCTTAAACCACACTGCATAATATGGAATGTATTAGCGTATTTGATATGCTTAAAGTTGGCGTTGGCCCTTCCAGTTCCCATACGCTGGGGCCATGGAGAGCTGCTCAGCGCTGGATAAAGGAGTTGAAGGAAAAAAGCCAGTTTAATGATGTGGAACATCTTCAAATAGATTTGTATGGTTCCCTTTCTTTAACCGGTAAAGGCCATGCCACAGACATCGCAACGGTTCTGGGCCTCTGCGGGCATGATCCTGTCACTATGGACATCAGCATTATTGATCAGGAAATTGAAAATATAAGGAACAGTAATATTCTTCCGCTTAATGGCGAAAGGGAAATTCCTTTCAGCATAAAAGAAGATGTAAAATTTAACCGGAAATTCCTGGAATTTCATCCTAACGGAATGACCTTCAGGGCCACGCTGAAAAACGGCAAAAAAATCTCCTCTTCATTTTATTCCATAGGCGGCGGATTTGTAGTAAAAAAAGAGCGCAAAAATGCCAAAAAGAAGAAGGCCGAATTTGACCAGTTTCCATTTCCTATAGAAAAAGGAACAGAGCTCCTTGCCTACTGCCATGCTGAAAACAAAAAGATTTCAGAACTCGTTCTGGAGAATGAAAAATCCCTCAGGTCTCCGGAAGAAATTAATACAGGATTAAGACAAATATGGGACGTGATGCTGGAATCCATGTACATTGGCTGCCATACCGAAGGCACACTTCCCGGTGGCCTAAATGTAAAACGCCGTGCTTTTGAAATGCACCAGCGGCTAATGGGCGACAGCAAATACAATTCTCCTGAAGAATGGGTAACTGCCATTAGAAATACTGAAGTAAAATTTCGCCAGATCCTCAAATGGGTAAGTTGTTTTGCGCTGAGCGTGAACGAAGTGAATGCCTCGCTGGGTAGAGTGGTTACCGCTCCTACCAACGGCAGTGCAGGAACGGTTCCGGCAGTGATGATGTATTATATAGTAATTGAAAATCATGATGCCACTTTTGAAGATTTAAAGCGATTTATGCTGGTGGCCGGGGAAATTGGAAGCTTATTTAAAAAAGGCGCAACCATTTCTGCCGCTATGGGTGGCTGCCAGGCTGAAATTGGTGTTTCTTCCGCTATGGCTGCGGGCGGGCTTTGTGAACTTTTAGGAGGCACGCCGGAACAGGTTTTAATGGCCAGCGAAATCGCCATGGAACATCATCTTGGCCTCACCTGTGATCCTATCGCCGGGCTCGTGCAAGTGCCCTGTATAGAGAGAAATGCCATGGGCGCGATTAAAGCCATAAATGCCGCTGAAATTGCCCTAGAAAGCGATGCCACCAAAGCAAAAGTTCCATTAGACAAGGTAATTGCAACCATGTGGGATACCGCTAAAGATATGAATTCCAAGTACAAGGAAACTTCAGAAGGTGGATTGGCTGTAAAAGTGAATCTGAGTGACTGTTAAACCTGAAACAATACCCTAAATTACTGGCCCTGGAAACTTCAGCAGATAAATTAAGAAATCTTATCCGCAACTATGGGTTCATGGTGGCGTGTTATTTTTGCTTTTTTGCAATAATTGGTATTTTAAACAGCACATTTCCCAGTATAGATCTGGAACAGTATCAACAAACAGAACTTTTCCAGATGCTGGATGAAAGTCCGCTGCGGTTTGCCATCATGGCATTAATTGTAGCGCCGGTACTGGAAGAAGGAATTTTCAGGAGCCTTATAAAACCATCGTCCAACGACATCTTTTTCTTTATTTGCAGCTGGTTTGTAATTTTTGGAGCTTTTTTTATCCCCGAAGGTGTTTACTGGCTCATCAGCTTCGCGCTTTTACTGGTTTCAGCTATCCTGATCTTTTTATTCCTGAAAGAAGTTATTCCTCAAAATTTAATTTCAGGATTGCAGCGTGTTCTTCATAAATATTATAAGCCGTTTTGGCTGCTCTTTGCCTTTCTCTTCGGGCTGGTACATATTTACAATTACGTGGAAGTCTTTGAGTTAAACCTTGTACTTTTTCTTCTCATCTTTCCGCGTATTATTGCCGGATATTTCTTCGGAAAAATTAAGATTGAAAATAACAGCCTCTTATGGCCTATTCTCATGCATAGCATGAACAACAGTATTATTGTTTTTTTCCTGCTTCCAAAGCTCTTTTAAAAATTCAAGTTTAACAAAGCATTAAAAAAGAAAGTTGTTCATTTTTGTAACTTCAAAAACCAAAAAAATAAGTTATGAAAGCTGTACAAGTAAAAGAAAAAGGAGGAGATTTTGTGGTTGTAGATATCGACAAGCCGTCTCCCAAAGAAAATGAAGTCTTAATTAAAGTGGAAGCCTGCGGAATTTGCCATAGTGATGCCATTGTAAAAGAAGGTATTTTTCCTATTGATTATCCGCGCGTTCCAGGCCATGAAGTGGTGGGAGTTGTAGAAGAAGTTGGGGAACGGGTTACAAAATGGAAAAAAGGACAGCGCGTGGGAGTGGGATGGCATGGCGGCCATTGCTTTACCTGCCAGCCCTGCCGCCGCGGAGATTTTATCAACTGCGAAAATGCTAAAATCAGCGGCATTTCTTATGACGGCGGTTATGCTGAATATATGACTGCCCCTCATGAAGCGGTGGCCAGCGTTCCAGACGAGTTGTCTTCAGCAGATGCCGCACCGCTTTTATGCGCGGGAATCACTGTTTTTAATGCCATAAGAAACGCCGGGGTTACCGCAGGAGATACCGTTGCAATCCAGGGAATTGGTGGCCTGGGTCACCTTGCCGTGCAATATGCCGCTAAAATGGGAATGCGTACTGTAGCGATTTCCACCAGCGATGATAAAAAAGACCTCGCCAAAGAACTTGGAGCCCATCATTTTATTAATGCCGGGGAACAGGATGCGGCTGAAGAATTGCAGAAATTAGGCGGAGCAGATCTTATCCTGGCTACTGCCCCAAGCAGTAAAGCCATTAGCTCTGTAATTGACGGAATAGGCGTGAACGGTAAAATAGTAATGGTTGCCGCAACGGGAGAACCTGTAGAAGTTTCTCCAATGCAGCTGCTAATGGGTAGAAAGACCGCTGCCGGATGGGCGAGCGGTACCGCCATGGATTCTGAAGACACCCTTAACTTTAGCGCCTTAAGCGGAACCACTCCAATGATAGAGGAATTTCCGCTGGACCAGGTGAATAAAGCTTATGATAAGATGATTAACAACAAAGCCAGGTTCAGAGTGGTGTTAAGACCATAAAACTAAAGCCTTAAAACACAAAATTACAGGCTGTTTAAGAATAAGTTCGTCAGTTCGAGCGCAATCGAGAATATTGGAAGTACTTTTTTCCACAAGCTCTCGACTTCGCTCGAGCTGGCACTTTATCCATGTTCCTTTGGACAGATCTTAATTATCATCAAAATCAGGCGCTTTGTCCATAACGCGTTTGGTTTCTCCTCCTGCTCTTTCCCTGGCTTCAAATTCTTCGCATCCTTCAGTTCTACGGGTATCTGCCAGGTACAAAATTTTCCAGTCTTCCCCTACTTTTACTAATTGAAAGGAATCTACCCCGCAATGTCTTAATTCTTCATTTACATAAACCGAATAAGGAGCCAGTACACTGGCCAGTTCTCCAGAAGCATGTACGGCAATAGAATGCAATCGCTCTTCAAATTTTGTAGATTTTGGAATAGAAGCCATCGATTTTAAAAATTCAGTATAAGATTCTGCCGTTACCGTGTTGCCACCCGCTGTATCTACTGCTACAGAACGCATTACAATATCGGGATGGGCAAACTGCCTTAGCGCTGCCGTGTCCTTTTTATGAAATGCCACGAAAAAATCTTCAACCAGTTTTACCGCGGCATCTTTAGCTTCGGCTTCAGCTGTAGCTTTGGCATCCATATTATCCTGTAAGTCGAATTCTGCAGAAGTGTTTTTATTTTCAGGTTGCTGAGCGAACATTATTCCGAAGAAAAACAGCGTGAGAATGCTTAGATTGATTTTCATAATTTGAGTTTTTACTTATTATTCTGAGAATTCCGAAAAATAAGAGCCTAATAATTCTGGCCTTTCCGGGTTTCACTTTGAATGTGGCCAACTAATTTACTACTTTTACTCCAACAAAAAAGAATCTGATGTCTGTTGCTAAGAAAGAGTACAAAAGAATTACGGTAAAATCCCTTGTAGATATGAAAAATCATGGTGAAAAAATTGCCATGCTTACCGCCTACGATTTTACCATGGCCAAAATTGTTGACGGCGCGGGCATAGATGTAATTCTGGTGGGTGACTCTGCCAGCAATGTAATGGCGGGGCATGAAACCACCCTTCCCATTACCCTGGACCATATGATCTACCATGCTTCCAGCGTGGTGCGGGCAATTAACCGCGCACTTGTGGTGGTAGATTTGCCATTTGGAAGCTACCAAAGCGACCCTAAAGAAGCTTTGCGCTCGGCAATTCGCATAATGAAAGAAAGCGGTGCCCATGCGGTTAAACTGGAAGGTGGAAAGGAAATTAAAGATTCCATTAAGCGAATCCTGCACGCCGGAATTCCGGTAATGGGACATCTGGGTTTAACGCCACAATCCATTTACAAATTTGGGACTTATACAGTTCGCGCAAAAGAAGAACAGGAAGCCGAAAAATTAAAATCTGATGCTTTGCTCCTGGAGAAAATGGGGTGTTTTGCGGTTGTACTGGAAAAAGTACCGGCCAAACTGGCGAAAGAAGTAGCCGAAAGCCTTACTATACCCGTAATAGGAATTGGAGCCGGAAACGGCGTGGACGGCCAGGTGCTGGTGGTGCATGATATGTTGGGAATGACCCATGAATTTAATCCCAGGTTTTTAAGAAGATATGCCGACTTACATTCGCAAATGACCAGCGCTTTTGAAAATTATACTAAAGATGTAAAAAGCCGTGATTTCCCTTCAGATGAAGAACAATACTAATAGAAGTTAGAAGTTAGAAGTTAGAAGTTAGAAGTTAGAAGTTAGAAGTTAGAAGTTAGAAGTTAGAAGTTAGAAGTTAGAAGAAATTATCACTTGCGGGTTTTCTTCAAAGTATTAGAACAATTTTTTCTACAAAACTTATCCGCGAATTGAATTCAGAAAAAACCATTTCAAATAAAAATAATCTTCAGGTTCTTTATGAAGACAACCACATTATTGTGGTTAACAAAAGGCCGGGAGATATCGTACAGGGGGATAAAACGGGGGATAAACCGTTAAGCGAGGTGGTAAAATCTTATCTGAAAGAAAAATATAACAAGCCGGGGAATGTCTATTTGGGCGTGGTGCACCGGCTGGACCGGCCCACCAGCGGAATAGTGCTTTTCGCCAGGACTTCCAAAGCCCTTCCCAGGCTCAATAAACTTTTTAAAGAAAAAGATGCCCAAAAAACTTATTGGGCAATAGTCAAAAATGAACCTCCCAAACCAAAGGACACGCTGGTTCATTATATGAAACGCAACCCGAAACAAAATAAATCTTACGCGCATATAAAAGAAGTGCCGGATAGCAAAAAAGCCATCCTGGATTACCAGGTTCTTAAAAACCTTGACAATTATTACCTGCTGGAAATAGATTTACATACCGGAAGGCACCACCAGATTCGCAGTCAGTTATCAGCAATTGGCTGCCCAATTAAAGGAGACCTGAAATATGGTTTTGACAGGAGTAATAAGGATGCCAGTATCCATTTACATGCGCGAGAACTTAAATTTGTGCATCCTGTTAAAAAGGAGCCTGTACATATTCTTGCCCCACCGCCAGAAGATAGCATCTGGAAAGCCTGCACTTCTTAATTGTGCCTTTTCATGCTTCGGCTTATTTCCACAAAAACAGCAGAAATAATTAGCAATCCTCCAATAATTGTATTCATGGCAGGGTATTCTCCTAAAAAGAGCAATCCCAGCAAAATTCCATAGACGGGCTGCGCACTGCTGATGATACTTGCAGTGGTAACCGAAAAATTCCTGAAACTCATCAGCAATAGCGTATGGCCAAGACAGGTTGTTACCAGCGCCAGAACAAAAATTGGCACCAGTTGAGAAACTACGCCGGAAAGGTCAAAAATAAAGAAAACCGGTATTAGCAGGCAGCTGATAATAATCATCTGGTACATCATGAGGACTGAACCATTATATCTTTCCACTTCCTGTTTCATGAGAATATTCCGCAGGGAATAAAAGAATGCTGAAGTCACTCCAAAAGCAACGGCCAGGGTCTGGTCATTTTCAAAGCTGAATTCCGGCACAAGAAAATAAATTCCGCAGAGGACCAGCACCGCCAGCGCCAGGTGCATTTTGCTGAAATTTGTCTTTAGCAGCAATGGTTCTAAAAAGGTAGTAATTACAGGGTAGGTATAAATGGAGAGCATTCCCACTGCCACACTTGAAAACTTCAGCGAAAAAAAATAAGTAATCCAATGGATTCCCATTAGGCAACCTCCCAGGATTACTTTTAACAGGTCCCGTTTATTGGCAATTTTTATCCTGAAGTTTTTAAACCTGCAGAAAATAAATAATACCGTTCCTGCCATTATCGCCCTGAAGAGGATAATCACAAAAGGACTTAGGGTAATATACCTCCCCAAAGTTCCGGACGTACTAATGAGTATAACCGCAAGGTTAAGTTCAAGAATATGTTTTAAATGCTGGTTTTTTATAGTCAAATTAGCAAATTAACGGGACGCCTGGAGCACTTTTTCTTTTATCACCTCCCCTACCGGCCGGTTTTCTATCTTGCTTTCCAGCCAGGAAATGATATCAAGATATAAAAACGCTCTCCGCTCGTATGGATGATTTTCATAAGACTTCAAGGTGGCGTGCAAGTTGCGGAATTCCGCTTTGATTTCCAAAGGAGAAACATCCGGAAGATGCCTTAAGAATTTAATCATTTCCAGTTGCACCTCGTGAAGGTCATTCATCTTGATTAAAAACTTATAGGTAGACTTAATGAGACGCTCCAGGTGGTAATCCAGCCCCGCTTCATAATGTGCCACGAGATTGAGGATCCTGGCAAAACACATAAGGTCTTCCCGCATTTCCAAAGACTTGTTATTGATGATCTTCTTTAAAAATTCAATAGATTTCTTATTATCACCATCCCCAAAGTAAAGGCAGGCAATTTTATAGTAAAAAACCATTATGTGATGCTCATCTATCCTGCTCTTATATTTCTTTATTTTCTTCTGAATTTTTTCCACGAGTTTATCCCCGTTGGCAAAATCGCCTTTCATAAACCTCAAATTGAGTTTATTAGAATACAAATAAAGAAAAGAAAGCGCGGCGATATTATCATCATCCGGCACACGAGGGTCTTTCAGGCTTTTTTCAAGATCTTTAAGCACTTTTTCAAATAAACTTACGTGGTTAAGATAAAAAAGTGCTTCCAGCAAATAATGGTTTCCCTTTAAATAAGATACAGGGTGAACGGGAATTAAATGCTTGTTTTCATTGAAGAGCTCGTTCCATTTTGAAGCGTACCTGAAACAGGCCAGAAAGTCCTGCCGAATAAAACTATACCAGAGATAAGCCTTATAAAGCCAAAGTTTTTCCCGGAATCCCAGTTCGCTGAAATTATAATCTGGCAAGCCTTTTTCAAAATCTTTCTTCACCTGCAGCGCTTCTTCTTCAGTACGCGCGTACCCCATTTTAAGGAAAATGGCATATAAATGAAGAGAAAGGTTAGACAATTTACTGGCCACAACACTCAGGCTAGTAAGTTCCTCAGTTTGTTCAATTAGACTTTCAGCACGATTATTAATACTGCGGGTGATGTATTGGGATTCAATGATCTTTTCCCAATCCAGAATTTCATAAGCTATATTTTTCTCTTCGTAATAAATAGCGGTTGCCTTCACTTTATCCAACAGCTTCAAACTTTGCTTATAAAGGCCTTTTCTGTAAAGGATAATGGCAAAATCCAGCTGTTCCCTTATTTGCACCGGCATGCTCTGATGGGAAGGATTCAACCTCAGGCTTATTAAAATCTGGCGGTACAGGTGTGCTTTAACATTGGATAATTGCCGCTTGCTAATTTTAGTATTTTTTAAGATCGTTTCCTCATCATACTTCTTCAGCTTAGACATAACCTTAAATAAATTGAGAAATTTACTGTCGGTATTTACCCCAATCCTTCCCACGTAAAGGGAAAATTGTCTTTTTTCTGAAGGGGAAAGAGACTTTATTAAAGAAAAAAGATTGTCAGACAAATCGTTAGTCATTGTAACAAAAAGCTTTTTAAGCACCTGATTATCAGTATAATTACAGTTTAATTTCCAGATTAATTATCGTAACGTGTAATTTGCAACCGTGCTAAAGAGTGGATATAATCATAATTTAGTTAAAGATAAAGCAAAAAAAATCTCTTATGAGTACAGAAAAGGTAGAAATTTTTGACACCACGTTACGAGACGGAGAACAGGTACCAGGCTGTAAATTAAATACTGCCCAAAAATTGAAAATTGCTGCCCGGCTTGATGAACTGGGTGTAGATGTGATAGAAGCAGGATTTCCTGTTTCCAGCCCAGGCGATTTTAAGTCGGTTTCTGAAATTTCGAAACTGGTTAAAAATGCTGCGGTTTGCGGATTGACACGTGCGGTGAAGAAAGACATAGAGGTTGCAGCCGAAGCGCTGCGATATGCAAAAAAACCAAGGATTCACACCGGGATAGGCACATCAGATTCCCATATTAAATACAAATTCAATTCCACACGGGAAAAGATTATTGAAAGAGCGAAAGAAGCTGTGGCATACGCTAAAACTTTTGTGGAGGACGTGGAGTTTTATGCTGAAGATGCCGGGCGTACAGATAATGAATTTCTTGCTAAGGTTTGTACTGCTGCCGTGGCAGCCGGCGCAACGGTACTGAACATTCCCGATACCACAGGCTACTGCCTTCCTGAAGAATACGGGAAGAAAATAAAGTACCTTAAAGAGAACGTAAAGGGAATTGAAAATGTGCGCATTTCCTGCCACTGCCATAACGATTTGGGGATGGCCACTGCCAATGCCATTGCAGGAGTTTCCAATGGGGCAAGACAAATAGAATGTACTATAAATGGTATTGGAGAACGTGCCGGAAACACTGCCCTGGAAGAAGTGGTGATGATCCTTAGGCAGCATCCTACCCTTAATTTAACTACCGCTATCAATCCCAAATTCCTTTACGATACCAGTTGTATGGTTTCCAGGGAAATGGGAATGTTTGTACAGCCCAACAAAGCTATTGTTGGGGCGAATGCTTTTGCCCACAGCTCCGGGATTCACCAGGATGGCGTAATTAAAAACAGGGAAACTTATGAAATTATAGACCCTGCTGATGTGGGCGTGACTGAATCGGCCATTGTACTTACCGCCAGAAGCGGAAGGGCTGCTTTGGCTTATCGCGCCAAAAAAATGGGATACGAGTTAACCAAACTTCAGCTGGATTGTGTTTATAATGAATTTTTAAACTACGCAGACTGCAGAAAAGAAGTGGTAGATAACGATATTCATGAAATTATGAAGTTGTCCCGAAAAAATATGGCTATTGCATAATGAAGAAAACACTTTTTGATAAAATATGGGATTCACATATAGTAGAATCCATTCCTAACGGGCCAGACATCTTGTATATTGATAAACATCTTATCCATGAAGTTACGAGTCCGCAGGCGTTTAATGAATTAAAAGAAAGGGAAATTCCTCTGTTTCGCCCGCAACAAACTGTGGCCACAGCAGATCATAATACCCCTACCCAAAACCAGCATTTGCCGGTACAGGATTTACTGTCCAGAAAGCAGTTGAAGGAACTTACCCAAAATTGCGAAGACAACAATATTACTCTTTATGGGTTGGGCCATCCATATAACGGAATTGTACACGTAATGGCGCCTGAGTTGGGGATTACGCAGCCGGGAATGACTATTGTTTGCGGGGACAGCCATACATCTACACACGGTGCTTTTGGCACCATTGCCTTCGGGATTGGGACCAGCCAGGTTGCCCAGGTTTTCGCCAGCCAGTGCCTGTTGGTGGAAAAGCCTAAAAAACTTCGTGTAAACGTGAACGGAAAGCTAAAAAACGGGGTGTTGCCTAAAGATGTAATACTTTACATCATCAGTAAACTGGGTACTAACTCCGGGACAGGCTATTTTTGCGAATATGCGGGAGATGTTTTTGAAAATATGTCTATGGAAGGCCGTATGACCGTTTGTAATATGAGTATTGAAATGGGTGCACGCGGCGGAATGATCGCTCCAGATGAAACCACTTTTGAGTATATTGAAGGCCGGGAATTCGCTCCAAAAGGGGAAGAACTGGAAAAACTGAAAGGCTACTGGCGCACGCTTAAAACAGATGAAGACGCTGTTTTTGACCAGGAATATTCCTTTGAAGCCGAAGATATT
This sequence comes from Autumnicola aciditolerans, assembly GCF_041679265.1. Taxonomy (NCBI): domain Bacteria; kingdom Pseudomonadati; phylum Bacteroidota; class Flavobacteriia; order Flavobacteriales; family Flavobacteriaceae; genus Autumnicola; species Autumnicola aciditolerans. Next base: position 200,379 of record NZ_JBGFSM010000002.1, on the reverse strand, counting down.
GAACCCATGATCACTTATGGCACCAACCCCGGAATGGGCATAAAATTAAGTGGTGCTATCCCTGTGGAAGGGGGAAAAAGCGATGCTAAAGCTTTGGAATATATGGGATTTAAACCGGGAGAAATCCTTCTGGATAAACCCATTAACTATATTTTTATTGGCAGTTGTACCAATTCCAGAATTGAAGATTTCAGGACTGCAGCTGCGTACATAAAAGGCAAAAAGAAAGCAGATAATGTAAATGCTCTAATTGTTCCCGGATCCAGGCAGGTAGCTGCCCAGATTGAAGAAGAAGGGCTTCGTGCCATTTTTGAAGAGGCTGGTTTTACCCTTAGGCAACCCGGTTGTTCTGCATGCCTTGCCATGAATGATGATAAAATTCCCGCAGGTGAATATTGCGTTTCTACCAGTAACAGGAATTTTGAAGGCAGGCAGGGACAGGGTTCCAGAACCATTCTGGCAAGCCCGTTGACCGCTGCGGCAACAGCAGTAGCAGGAAAATTAACAGATTACACAAAACAATTAAACTAATGGAAAAATTTACCACACTTAAAGACACCGCTGTTCCATTAGATATAGAAAACGTGGATACAGACCAAATTATCCCGGCCAGGTTTTTAAAAGCTACAGATAAAGCCGGATTTGGCGAAAACCTGTTCAGGGACTGGAGATTTGATAAATATGACGAACCTAATCCCGATTTCACACTGAATAAAGAAGAATACACAGGTTCTATTCTTGTGGCAGGAAATAACTTTGGCTGTGGTTCCAGCCGGGAACATGCCGCCTGGGCGTTAAAAGCCTATGGTTTTAAAGTGGTTGTTTCCAGTTATTTTGCCGACATTTTTAAAGGAAACTCTCTAAACAACGGTTTGCTACCAGTTCAGGTATCTCCTGAATTCCTGGAAAAACTGTTTCTGGCCATTCAGAAAAATTCCGAAGAAAAAATTAAAGTAGACCTGGAACACCAGAAAATCAGCATTGAAAGTACAGGAGAATCAGAAGGATTTAATATAGATCCCTATAAGAAAACCTGCATGATCAATGGATTTGACGATATAGATTTTTTGGTTAGCAAACTGGATGCTATTAAAAATTACGAAAAGGATAAAAAAACCACACCTGCTTCGGTAGGAGTTTAAATTCTGAAATTTTATTCAGAATACAAATACAAGCAAAAAAATGAAACTACATATAGCAGTATTACCCGGAGACGGTATTGGCCCGGAGATCACTCAACAATCTATAAAAGTACTGAAAGCCATTGCAGACCGGTTTGACCACGATTTCTATTTTGAAAATGCCGTGGTTGGTGCCGCGGCCATAGATTCTGTTGGAGACCCCTTACCTGAAGCTACTTTAGATTTATGTAAAAAATCTGATGCCGTTCTTTTTGGCGCCATAGGCCATCCAAAATTTGACAATAATCCAGATTCAAAAGTAAGGCCCGAGCAGGGGTTGTTAAGACTTAGAAAAGGCCTTGGCCTTTTCGCAAATATCCGGCCGGTGAACACCTATGAAAAACTTTTGGACCAATCTCCGCTTAAACGGGAACGTATTGCCGGGGCAGATATGGTGATTTACCGGGAACTAACGGGTGGAATATACTTTGGTGAAAAAACCACCGCTGAAGATGGAAAAAGCGCCACCGATACCTGCACGTATTCCGTAGAAGAAATTGAGCGAATCGCCCACCTGGCTTTTAAAGCCGCACAGCAACGCCGTAAAAAATTAACTTTGGTAGATAAAGCAAATGTGCTGGAAACTTCAAGATTATGGAGAAAAACAGTAAAAGAAGTGGCCCGGGCTTATAATGATGTAGAACTGGATTTTCTTTTTGTGGACAATGCAGCCATGCAAATGATCCTTAATCCCACCCAATTTGATGTAATTCTTACTGAAAATATGTTTGGTGATATTCTTTCTGACGAGGCGAGCGTAATTGGCGGAAGTATTGGCTTACTGGCATCTGCTTCTGTAGGTGAAGAAAGCGCCATGTTTGAGCCTATTCACGGTTCCTATCCGCAGGCCACGGGCAAGGGGATCGCCAATCCCGTTGCTTCCATTATTTCCGCTGCTATGCTGCTGGATCATTTCGGTTTAAAGAAAGAAGCGGAAATAGTTCGCAGAGCCGTGGAAATTAGTATACAAATGAATGTATGTACTCAGGATCTTAATAAGGACAACCATTATTCCACTACAAAAGTGGGGGATTTCCTTGAAGGAGTTATAGGAGATCCTGATAACAGTAATATTAATAATGAAAATCTCAATTTTGGGCAGATGACCATTATATAAAAAATATCCAAAATTTCTTTTATTCATTTTTTGCACCTCTCGCTTATTGTGTGGTTTTAGCGGGAGGTTTTTTTTGTTTTTAAATTGTAGGAACTGGAAGCGAATAACTGGTTTGTAATTTAAAGCTTTTCCTTTTTCTTCCTTATTTCTTCAAGTCCAAGATTATCCTTACTGCCAATATGCGTATGTTTCTTACCTTCCGCAGGCTTATATGTATTGTTTTGTACCTGCTCTCCTATTTCTTTATATGCTTCCCTAAAAGATTTCCCCTGCATCACCAGGTCATTAATACTGTCTACCGTAAACAGGTATTTGTATTTTTCATCATGAAGATCAACATCTTTTACTATTATCAGGGAAATGGAATGAATAAAAACATCCAGGATTTCCTTTATATTTTCTACGGAATAAATACTGTTCTCTTTTATAAGCTGAAAATCGCGATGATAACCACTGGGCAGGTTATTGGTGATAAGGATCATCTCATTAGCAATACTTTGTAGTTTGTTGCATTTTCCCCTGATGAGTTCAAAAACGTCAGGATTTTTTTTGTGAGGCATAATGCTGGAGCCGGTAGTGAGTTCATCAGGAAAAGTAATGAAATCGAAATTCTGACTCATATACAGGCAAATATCCATAGCAAAGCGGGAAAGAGTATTTGCTACCGAAGCAATATTAGAAGTTACCGTTCTCTCACATTTCCCCCTGCTCATTTGCGCGGCAACCACATTATATTTTAATGCTGAAAAACCTAATTCCCTGGTTGTAAATTCCCGGTCTATAGGAAAAGAGGAACCATAACCTGCGGCAGAACCCAGCGGATTCTGATCTACAATCTTAAGTCCTGCTTCCAGTAAATAAAGATCGTCAATAAGCAATTCGGCATAAGCCGAAAACCATAAACCGAAAGAAGACGGCATGGCTACCTGAAGATGTGTATAACCCGGGAGCAATTTTTCCTGGTGCTCTTTGGACAGATTTAGAAGCACATCGATTAATTTCTTTGTTTTAGTGGAAATCTCCTGAAGGTTTTCTTTGAAATAAAGCTGCATGGCCACCAAAACCTGATCGTTCCTGGAACGTGCCGTATGGATTTTCTTTCCGGTATCTCCTAACGCTTGGGTAAGTTCAAATTCTATTTTGGAATGTACATCCTCAAAATCTTCTTCAATATGAAACTGCCCATTTTTAAGCTGTTGATGTATTTTCTCCAGTTCAGCTTCAATTTCGCTGACTTCTTCAGCTTCAAGTATTCCAACTTTACCAAGCATTTTAGCGTGCGCTTTAGAAGCTTTCAGATCGTATTCGGCTAAAAACATATCCAGTTCCCGGTCATTACCCACCGTAAATTTATCTATTTTTTTATCTATTGAAATGCCTTTGTCCCAGAGTTTCATATTTTATATATACCAGAAACTCCCAGCTTTTGAAATCTGGAAGCTTTGATTAGTAACTAATTTTTAATGCTTTTTCAAGCAGTTTTATATATTTTTCAATTCCTTCCTCAACTTCTTTCACATAAATAAATTCATCTGCAGAATGTGACCTGGTGGAATCTCCTGGTCCAAGTTTTAAAGAAGGGCATTTAAGCATTGCCTGGTCGGAAAGGGTTGGAGAACCGTACGTTTCCATTCCTAAATCAATGCCCGCTTTTACGAGATCGTGATCCGGCGGGATAGAGGAAGAATTCAACCTCAGCGAGCGCGGAATAATTTCATCTACCGGTGCCTGTTTTTGCAAAATTTCGGCAACCTCAGCATTAGTATAACAATCATTTACACGCACATCTATTACAAGATCTACCTTTGCAGGCACCACATTATGCTGGCTGCCGGCATTAATTTGGGTCACGGTAAGCTTCACCTCGCCCAAAGCTTCAGATTTTTCAGAAAAACTGAAATTTTCAAACCACTGTAATGCCTTTGCGGATTTGTAGATAGCATTATTATTATTGGGGTGTGCCGCATGAGAAGGCGTTCCTTTAACGACTGCGTCAAAAACCACCAGTCCTTTTTCGGCAATGGCCAGGTTCATCAGCGTTGGTTCGCCAACAATTGCCACGTTGATATCTGGCATTTTTGGAAGCAGGCAGGAAATTCCGTTTTTCCCATTGGTTTCCTCCTCGGCAGTACCCGCAAAAACAATATTGTATCCAAGGCCTTCCGCAGCGTAAAAATGGGTGAAAGTTGCCAGCAGCGAAACCAGGCAGCCACCGGCATCATTACTTCCCAGGCCATATAATTTGTCATTTTCAACCACTGCTTTAAAAGGATCCCGGGTGTAACCAGAATTTGGCTTTACGGTATCATGATGGGAATTTAGCAAAAGGGTTGGTTTGGTTTTGCTGAAATTTTTATTGCACGCCCAAACGTTGTTTAAATGCCTGTAGAAGGGAATATTATTTTTCTTGAACCAGTTTTCCAGCAGGCTTGCAGTGCCCTCTTCTTCTCCTGAAAAAGACCGGGTTTCAATAAGATTTTTGAGCAGCGCTAAAGCTTCCTGCTGTAAATTGCCAATTTCCATCTTACTTTATAATTTTTGTATGTATAGCATTTTTCTTGAGCAGGTTGGAATCTCCCAGAAATATTTTACTCACTCCATTATTTAGCGCTTCGAAACAATTTTGTAGTTTAGGCAGCATTCCATCGCTTATAATTCCACGATTTAATAACTGCTTATAAAGCTGTTCATCTATATCTTCAATAACAGATTCGTCATTTTCAACATCGGTAAGCACTCCTTTTTTTTCAAAACAGTAGTAAAGCTCGGTATCATAAATTCCGGCCATGGCCTTGGCAATTTCAGCAGCGACAGAATCACCATTGGTATTGAGCAATTCTCCCCTGCCGTCATAGGAAATCGCGGAAAAAACAGGCGTGATATTTTGTTGTAATGTAGCCGAAATAAAGCCCGTGTTCACCCGCTCAATGTCTCCAACAAAACCAAAATCCACTTCCCCTATTTCTCTTTTATTGGAAATAATCGTTCCGGCATCGGCCCCACAAAGCCCCAAAGAATTGGTGCCAATAGCCTGTAATTTTGCCACAATATTTTTATTGATGAGGCCACCGTACACCATTGTAATTACTTTCATAGAATTGGCATCTGTAATCCTGCGACCCTCTACCATTTTGGTTTCATAACCTAATTTTTCAGCCAGTTTTGTGGCCATTGTGCCACCCCCGTGGACCAGAATTTTCGGAAAAGGCAAAGCGCAGAAATCTTTCAAAAACTCCCTAAGCTTATTTTCATCTTCAATAAGCTTCCCTCCTATTTTGACAACTTTTAATATTTGTTTTTCCATTTTTTCTGAATTTAATCCGTCCCTGCTTGAAATAATGAACAGAAGCAGAAGTTTTTACATAAGCTTTTTTTTCGCTCCGTTTTACTCCGCTCGCAAAGAAGCCAAACTTAACCGACGTTTCTAAAATGATGCACAACTAAATTCTCTTCACTCTTCACTTTTCATTTTTCACTTTTCACTATTCACCTTTCCAGTAGTCTCTTCAAAACGGCCTGTGCTGCAAAAGTCCGGTTATTTGCCTGGTGGATGACAACCGAATTATAACTATCCAAAACTTCATCGGCAATTACCACATTTCTTCTTACCGGCAGGCAATGCATCACTTTAGCATTGTTAGTTAATTTAAGCTTTTCTTCAGTAAAGGTCCAGCTTTCTTTAACTTTTGGTTTGCCGCCGTAATCTGAATAACTGCTCCAGTTTTTTACATAGACAAAATCAGCATTTTTAAGCGCTTCTTCCTGATCGTGAACCACTGGAACCTCTTTGGTAATTTCAGTATTCAGATCGTAACCTTCAGGATTTGCAATAACAAAATCCACTTCTGATTTCTGCATAATTTCAGCAAAAGAATTAGGCACAGATTGTGGCAATGCCTTGGGATGAGGCGCCCAGGTAAGCACCACCTTTGGCCTTTTGGTTTTCTTTAATTCTGAAATGGTGATGGCATCAGTAAGCGCCTGCAGCGGATGGCCCGTTGCACTTTCAAGATTAACAACAGGTACTGAAGCATATTTCTGAAAACTCTTAATGACCAGCTCCGCTTCATCTTTTTCCTTATCTTTCAACTCGGGAAAAGCGCGCACTGCAATAATATCGCAGTATTGAGAAAGTACCGCCGCCGCTTCTTTTATATGTTCAGCTTTTGTTGAATCCATCACCGCACCATCTTCAAATTCCAGTGCCCAGCCATCTTTATCGGCATTCATTACCATTACTTCCATTCCCAATAATTTCGCAGCTTTTTCGGTACTGAGGCGGGTACGAAGACTCGGATTAAAAAACAGCATTCCCAGGGTTTTTCCTTTACCTAATTCAGCTAAAGTATTCTCCTTTTTAAGCTGAATCGCCTCTTCAATTAATTCTTTCAGGTTTTCTATGTCAGATAAAGTGATATAATTGTTCATTATTCTCATCTTCTTTTGTGTTTCCTGCAAGGTCTTCAAGGCCTTGTAGGTTTATATTCTTATCTTCTTTTTAGACTTATAAGGTTTTATAAACCTTGCAGGAATTTATTTCAATGCGGTTTTCAAAGCTTTAAAAAACACATCGAAGTGTTCTTTTTTAATATTCAGAGGAGGTAAAATTCGCAGTAAATTCTTGTTTGAAGCAGCGCCGGTAAAAACCTGTTGCTTGAACAGCAGATCCTTCCTGAGCTGGGCTACTTCAAAATCAAACTCCAGCCCAATCATCAAACCTCTTCCTTTTATCTTTTTAATCTGCGGAATTTCAGCCGCTTTTTCCTTTACATAATCAAAAAGCGCTGCTGCATTCTGAAGCAACTGTTCCTTTTCAATAATATCAAGAACAGCAATGCCGGCAGCACAGGCAAGATGGTTCCCGCCAAAGGTGGTCCCCAGCATTCCGTATTTTGGCTCAATTTTTTGATCTATTAAAATTCCACCGACAGGAAATCCATTTCCCATTCCTTTGGCTACAGAAATAATATCAGGCCTGATGCCATGCTTCTGAAAAGCAAAAAATTCGCCTGTCCTGCCATAGCCCGCCTGGACCTCATCTGCAATAAAAACAGTATTGTGTTTTTCACATAATTCCGAAGCTTCTTTATAAAATTGGGTGCCGGCTTCATCCAAGCCACCTACGCCCTGGATCACTTCCAAAATAACAGCTGCAGTATCATTCTTCTGTAATTCTTTTTCTAAAGCTTCAATATCGTCAAACTTCAGTTTTACCACCTTGTGGCCCTGATTATAAGGGGACTTAATAGCTTCGTTATCGGTAACAGCCACCACTCCGGAAGTCCTTCCGTGGAAAGCCTTTTCAAAATAAATCACTTTATCCTTTCCCGTATGGAAGGAGGCCACCTTTAAAGCATTTTCATTCGCTTCAGCCCCAGAATTACACAAAAACAGGCTGTAATCCTTAACTCCGGAAAGTTTTTCCAGTTTCTCTGCTAATTCATCCTGCAGCGGATTTTTAACCGAATTGGAATAGAATCCAAGTTTTCTAGCCTGATTGCACAAAGCTTTTACATAAGCCGGATGGGAATGCCCTATAGAAATTACCGCGTGCCCACCATAAAGATCAAGGTATTTATGGCCTTCCTTATCAGAAACGTAAGCGCCTTCTCCTTTTACGGGAGTAATATCATAAAGGGGATAAACATCAAATAATTCCATATTTACTGGTCAGATATATTATTGATTTTTTTAAACGATGCCTGGATTCCTTTAATTAGTGAGGAACTAAGCCCGTTATGCTCCATTTCATTTAATCCTTCAATAGTACAGCCGCGCGGGGTGGTAACTTTATCTATTTCTTCCTCTGGATGATTGCCAGATTCTATTAGCAGGCTTGCTGCGCCCAGGCAGGTTTGCATAGAAAGCTCGTGCGCATCTTTCGCGTCAAAACCAAGCTGCACTGCTCCCTGGGTTGTAGCGCGGATGAGGCGCATCCAGAATGCAATCCCGCTGGCACAAATCACCGTTGCGGCCTGCATCTTATTTTCGGTAATGATAATGCTGCTTCCCAGGCGGTTGAAAATAGCTTCGGCTATAGCGATCCTTTTTTCGCCTTTTTCATTACTGCAAAGGCAGGTCATCGATTTTCCCACAGCTATGGCAGTGTTGGGCATTGAACGAATAATAAAATGTTCTTCTCCTACAATAGCTTCCATACGCGGAATTTTAAATCCTGTAACCGTTGAAATGAGCACATGTTTATCTGTAAGTTCTTCTTTTATTTCTTCAAGGATGCGCTCCAATTGCGTGGGTTGCACCGAAAAAATAAGGATATCAGACTTTCTAATGGCTTCCAGGTTATCTGTAGTTACCGTTACCTTTGGATATTCTTCATATTCCTTAATGTCGTCAATCTTTCTTTTGGTAAGGTACAGTGTGGTAAAGGCATTGCTGAATATTAATCCTTTAGCGATAGAGATTCCCAGGTTTCCGGCTCCTATAATGGCTATTTTCATTATTTATTATTTTAAATTTTGAATGATGAATTTTAAATTTTTGTCCACCGGATTTTCAAATTCTTCTACTTTTCACTTTTCACTCATTTCTCCCGCAGATCCCGCAGATTTCCGCAGAATTTTTCACTTCTTTTTTCGCTTTTCACTCTCCACTTCTTCTCCCACAGATTTCCGTAGAAAAACAAGAACTTCATCTTCAACTTTACAGCTTCCAACTTCAAAAAAACCACCCCGGCCTTCGGCCACCCCTCCTTTAAAAGTAGGGGGGCTCTTAACCCTTATTTTTTCATATTCCATAATCAAAATTTTCACTTTTCACTTTTCACTTTTCACTTTTCACTTTTAACCCTGACTTTTTACCTCATTAACGTTATCAAAAATAATTTGCCTTCAGCTTTAATCCTGCGGTTTCTTCAAAGCCGAAAATTAAATTCATATTTTGAATCGCCTGGCCCGATGCCCCTTTCAGCAGGTTATCAATAATACTGGTAATTAAGAGTTTATTCCCAAATTTTTGCAATTTCAGCAGGCATTTATTGGTATTTACCACTTGTTTTAAATGCAGCTCCTCTTCCACTACAAAAGTAAAAGCAGCATCTTTATAGGTTTCCTGATAAAGCTCCTTTGCTTCTTCCAGACTGCCCGAAAACCTTGTATAGGAAGTTGCATGGATTCCGCGGGAAAAATTTCCCCTGTTCGGAATAAAATTCACTTCTACCGAATGATTTGGCTGCAACAATTCCAGGCTTTGTTTTATCTCATTTAAATGCTGATGTTCAAAGGACTTATAAGCCGAAAAGTTATTGTCACGCCAGGTGAAATGAGTGGTTTCCGAAAGTGATGTTCCCGCTCCCGTTGCACCTGTAACGGCATTAATGTGAATTTCATCATTCAACAAATTTGCTTTGGCAAGCGGCAGAATTGCCAGGCTTATGGCCGTGGCAAAACACCCGGGATTGGCAATAAAATTGGCATGCTTAATTTCTTCTTTTTTAAATTCCGGAAGGCCATACACAAAGGAATGCTTCCCGTCTTCCATTCGATAATCGGTACTTAAATCTATAATTTTTGTATTTTCTGAAAACTGATTTTCCAAAAGGAATTTTATGGAATTGCCATGTCCCAGGCAAAGAAAAACAACATCCACATCTTTATTGATTTCCCCGCTGAATGTAAGATCGGTTTCTCCCAATAAATCCTGATGAACCGCTGCCACAGGTTTTCCAGGTTGAGAAGTACTGTAAACAAAATTAAGCCTGGCCGCGGGATGCCTTAATAATATCCGGATAAGTTCCCCGGCGGTATATCCCGCTCCTCCTATAATTCCGGCTTCTATCATTGCTCCTGTGTTACGTGTTGATAAATCTTTCCGGCATTTGCCTGGATCTTAATAAAACCTTTCGCATCTTCAGCAGTCCAGGCTTTATTTTCCTCACCATATTTTCCGAAGCTGCTATTCATTAAATCAAACTTGGATTTTATTCCATCGAGGCTAAAACGATAAGGATGCAGCGTTACAAATACTTCTCCCGTAACCTGTTTTTGGGAACTTTGTAAAAAAGCTTCAAAATCGCGCATCACGGGTTCCAGATATTGCCCTTCATGAAGATGTGTCCCGTACCAGTTGGCGATATAATCTTTATGCTGAAGCTGCCATTTACTTAAAGTGTGCTTTTCCAAAAGATGGTGCGCTTTTATGGTAATTAATGCTGCGGAAGCTTCAAAACCAACTCTTCCTTTAATGCCTATAATAGTATCCCCAACATGAATATCCCGTCCAATGGCATATTTTGAAGCCAGGCCTTCCAGGGTTTCAATATTTTTCACCGGCATATTTTCTTTGCCATTTACGCCGGTAAGTTCCCCTTTTGTAAAATGAAGGCGTATTTGTTTAGGCTCCTTTTCCTTTAATTGTGAAGGATAAGCTTCTTCGGGAAGAGGCTTTTCTGAAGTCAGCGTTTCCGATCCTCCCACACTGGTTCCCCATAAGCCGCGGTTAACAGAGTATTTGGCTTTCTCCCAGTTCATTTCTACGCCGTTGGACTGTAAGTATTCAATTTCCTCCTGCCGGGTTAATTGCTTATCTCTAATGGGAGTGATAATATTAATTTTTGGGGCCAGAATTTGAAAGATCATATCAAATCGCACCTGGTCATTCCCGGCGCCGGTGCTCCCATGCGCAATATATTCAGCGCCAATTTCTTTTGCATAATTCACAATTTCAATCGCCTGTACAATACGCTCTGCACTTACCGAAAGCGGGTATGTATCATTTTTAAGCACATTCCCGAAAATGAGAAATTTCACCACTTTATCATAAAAGGAAGTAACGGCATCAATATTTTTATAGGTTTTAGCGCCAATTTTTTGTGCATTGGAGCCTATTTTTTCGATTTCTTCCTGAGAAAATCCACCGGTATTCACGCTTACCGCATGGACTTCAAAATTTTCTTCTTTAGACAAATATTTCGCGCAGTAAGAAGTATCGAGACCTCCACTGTATGCTATAACTACTTTTTTCATTTTTAAATATTTTTTCGCTACGAATACGCGAATAATTTTTATTGGTTTTGCTCTTCTTCTTTTTTAAGGAGCGTGTTTAACCTTTCCGGCGCTCTATGGGAGCGCCACCTTCCCTTAAAAAAAGGAAAGGAGCAAATCAGTTTTCGCTTTTTTCTTTTTTGTAGAAAAGCGTTTGCTTTATATTTTTCAACCTTTGAAAAGCCTTATCGTTGAGGCTGTCTTTCTTCTCTTTGATATTTTTCTTTTTTTCAGGATCATACATCATTCCGGTACAAAGGCACATTTTACGTTCTGTCCTGGTAAGGATATCGTAATTTTTACAGGTTTGGCAACCTTTCCAAAAACTTTCATCATCGGTTAATTCTGAAAAAGTTACCGGCTGGTATCCCAGTTCATAATTAATTTTCATGACCGCCAGCCCTGTGGTAATTCCAAATATTTTCGCTGAAGGATACTTCTCCCTGGAATATTTAAAGATCACCTGCTTAATATCTTTGGCAAGTCCCTGATTTCTATAATCGGGATGTACAATAAGCCCGGAATTGGCCACATATTTCTCATGGCTCCAGGTTTCTATATAGCAAAAACCAGCAAATTTATCACCATCCAGCGCAATTACAGCATTTCCTTTTTCCATTTTGCTGATAATGTACTCCGGGGTACGGCGCGCGATACCCGTACCGCGTACCTTAGCCGATTCTTCTATAGTTGTACAAATAATCTCTGCGTAAGAAGCATGAGATTTATTAGCAATGACAATTTTCATGTGCTAAGAAATTAAGTTGAGAAAAAATTAAATCGATTTTTGTTTTCTGAAGGGGAACCGGACTCACCTAAGTTCCATAAGGGAATATACGCACTTACGTGCGGGGGAAAAAGCGGCGCATGGGAGTTAATTCAGAAGTGATTCTGAAAACTTTGATTAGTAATATGTCGCTTGATTTTTTCAATGTAGTGATTTCAATAATATTAAAAATATAAATGATTTTAGCTTACCTGCAAATACGCGGGCAGCGGCAAAAATCGGATAATATTATGTTGTGCTTCAAAATCATAATATAAAAATACATTTTTTTTTATTCCCACAAACTCCTTCAGACCAAAAATTGAAATAAATTTGGTTTATCATTTAAATACTCTCCATAAAAGTTCTTTTTTTTCATCCTTTCTACCAACGGCCCAAAGTCGGCAGGGTCTTTTAATTCAATTCCCACCACGGCAGGACCATTTTCCCGGTGGTGTTTTTTAGAATATTCAAAATGGGTAATATCGTCATGTGGCCCGAGGACTTTAGCCACAAATTCTTTTAAAGCACCCGCTCTCTGCGGAAAACTTACAATAAAATAATGCTTCAATCCGGAATAAAGCAGTGCCCGTTCCTTGATTTCTGCAGTCCTTGTAATATCATTGTTACTGCCGCTCACGATGCAAACCACATTTTTACCTTTTATATCTTCAGTAAAATAATCCAGGGCGCAAATAGCCATTGCACCCGCCGGCTCTACCACAATCGCATCCTGATTGTAAAGATCTAGAATGGTCTGGCATATTTTACCTTCCGGAACGGTAACCATCTTATCCAGGTTCTCCTTACAAATTGCAAAATTCCTCGAGCCCACTTTCTGAACTGCGGCACCGTCTACAAAACGTTCAATATGAGGAAGTTCAATTACTTTTCCTTCTTTTAAGGAAGAAGTCATGGAAGCAGCACCTTCCGGCTCCACCCCTATTATTTTAGTGTTCGGAGAAAGTTGTTTAAACACCGAAGATATACCTGCCAACAATCCGCCACCTCCAAGAGGAGCGAAAACGTAATCTATGGGGGCATCGGCCTGTTCCAGGATTTCCAGGGCAATGGTAGCCTGGCCTTCAATCACCTTTTCGTCATCAAAAGGATGAATAAAAACAAGCCCAAATTTATCTCCGTGCTTTAGCGCATTCTTATAGGAATCATCAAAAGTGTCTCCTTTTAAAACCACTTGTACCCAATGCCCACCAAACATCTGGGTTTGTTCCACTTTTTGCCGCGGTGTGGTAATGGGCATATAGATGATGCCTTTTGCCCGTAATCTATTACAGGCAAAGGCAACCCCTTGTGCATGGTTTCCGGCACTGGCGCAAATTACTCCTTTGTCCAGCTGGTCCTGCGGCAAACTTGAAATCTTGTTATAAGCCCCCCGGATTTTATACGAACGTACCTGTTGCAAATCTTCCCTTTTAAGCATAATACGCGAATCGTATCTTTTGCTATAAGTAAAAGAATCTGCAAGCGGGGTTTTCACCACCACTTTTGAAATTCGTTCCGCGGCTTTTTCCACCGCTTCCATTGTGGGTTTATATGTTTTCTTGTTCGCCAGCAAAGTCTCCATTATTGATATATTTTTTTCATTGCAGTCATGGCCTTTCTGAGTACGCCACCAACTTTTTCCACAGGATGATTCCTTATACTATCATTAACCGATATTAATTCCTGATTATCCACCCCGGTATAATGGGTTCCATATGATTTTCCTGCCACTTCCGGTTCCAGATTATTTACATAATCTTTGATAAGAGGTTTGGCGGCATGATCAAAAAGATAACACCCATATTCGGCAGTATCTGAGATTACCCGGTTCATTTCATATAATTTTTTACGGGCAATAGTATTGGCGATTAGAGGAGTTTCATGAAGGGATTCATAATATGCAGATTCTGCTATAATTCCTGCTTCCACCATGGTTTCAAAGGCAAGTTCTACGCCAGATTTCACAAAAGCAACCAATAGCACCCCCTTATCAAAATATTCCTGTTCTTTAATTTCTTCGGAAGTTGCCTCGGTTTTTTCAAAAGCGGTATTCTCTGTAGCAGCCCGCCATTCCAGCAATTCTTTATCGTCATTTGCCCAATCTTTCATCATGCGGCTGCTAAATGCCCCTGAAATGATATCGTCCATATGTTTTCTGAAAAGGGGGCGCATTTGCTCCTTTAATTCTTCAGAAATCTCATTAGCCCTAATTTTGGCAGGATTGGAAAGCCTGTCCATCATATTGGTAATTCCACCATGTTTTAAAGCTTCAGTAATGGTTTCCCAACCATACTGAATAAGTTTTGCTGCGTAAGAAGCTTCTACTCCATCTGCAACCATCTTGTTAAAAGTTAAAATAGACCCGGTTTGAAGTACTCCGCACAAAATGGTTTGCTCTCCCATTAAATCAGATTTTACTTCAGCTACAAAAGAAGAAGCCAAAACGCCGGCTTTGTGCCCTCCCGTTGCCACGGCATAGGCTTTAGCCCATTCAAAACCAATGTCCTGAGGATCATTTTCTGGATGGACCGCGATAAGTGTTGGTACGCCAAAGCCTCTTTTATATTCTTCCCGTACTTCAGAGCCCGGAGATTTAGGAGCAACCATAATTACGGTAATATCATCTCTCACCTGCATTCCTTCTTCCACGATATTAAATCCGTGGGAATAAGAAAGGACGGCGTCTTTTTTAATATGAGGCAAAATGGCATTTACCACAGCGGTATGTTGCTTGTCTGGGGTAAGGTTGATCACCAAATCTGCCTGCGGAATCATTTCCTCATAGGTACCGACTTTAAAATTATTTTCTGATGCATTTTTGTACGACTGGCGCTTATCCTTAATTGCCCCTTCGCGAAGCGCATAAGAAATATCGAGACCACTGTCCCGCATATTTAAACCCTGGTGAAGTCCCTGGGCGCCACAGCCCACAATAACTATTTTTTTGTTTTTTAAGGCAGCCACCCCGTCACTGAATTCGTCCAGCGCCATAAACCGGCAGGTTCCCAGCTGGGCTAATTGTTCACGTAAAGAAAGGCTGTTAAAATAGTTTGTCATGATATTGAGTTTGTTGTATTAAATTTTTCTAGTATTCCTGAAATTGGCATTTCGTTTTTTGTTACAGCAATGGTGCCCGATCTTACAAACTGCATTAATCCGTATGGTTTCAAAATTCCATACAGATGATCTACTTCATGACGTTTTCCTGTTTTTTCAATTACAAAAAATTCCCTTGTAACTGTTACGATCCTGGCATTGGTTTCTTTAATAAAATCCTGGATGTTATGATCATCCAGAAAATCTTCTGATTTTATTTTATAAAGTGCAGTCTCTTGAAATATGGTCTCCTTATCTGTATGATAAAAAGCTTTTATTACTTCAATCTGCTTTTCGATTTGCCCGACGATTTTCTTTATCTGCTCTTCAGTTACATTAACTATAATAATAAAACGCATTACATCGTTCACTTCACTTTGGGAAGCCGTAATACTTTCTATATTAATATGCCTTTTCAGAAAAATTGCGGCAATCCTGCTTAATAAGCCAAGGTTATTTTCCGTATAAATAGATACGGTATAGGTTTTCTTTTCCATTACTCCAATAGTATTTCTGAAACTGATGCCCCGGTTGGAATCATTGGGAACACGTTTTCTTCCTGTTCAACTTTTACTTCAAGGAAATAGGCTTCTTCAGATTCCATCATTTCCTTAACAGCATCTTTTAATTGCGCCCTTTCGGTCACCTGATTTGCTTTAATATGATATCCTTTCGCTATAGCAACAAAATCAGGGTTTGTCATTTCTGTGGAAGCATATCGCTTATCAAAAAACAATTGCTGCCATTGCCTTACCATTCCTAAAAATCCATTGTTTAAAACCACAATTTTCACCGGCACTTTAGTCTGGAAAATAGTACCTAATTCCTGGATAGTCATCTGGTAACCGCCATCTCCAATAATAGCCACCACATCGCGGTTCTTAGCTCCCATTTTTGCACCTATAGCCGCGGGAAGTGCGAAGCCCATAGTTCCCAATCCACCGGAAGTCACATTGCTCCTGGTTTGATTAAATTTTGAATACCTGCAGGCGACCATCTGGTGCTGCCCAACATCAGAAACAATTACGGCGTCGCCTTTGGAGCTTTTATTAATTTCATCAATCACCTCTGCCATCCCTATTTTTCCACGTTCAGCATTAAGATCGTTTTTTATAATTTTATCGTACTCAATTTTATAATGGTCTTTGAACCGCTGATGCCAGGCTTCGTGCTTATTAGGCTTCAACAGCTCAAGCAGGAGCTTCAAAGTTTCATTTACATCGCCAAGTACAGGAATATCGGCATGTACATTTTTGTTAATCTCGGCAGGATCTATTTCAAAATGGATCACTTTAGCCTGTTTTGCATAATGTGCCAAATTCCCAGTAACCCTGTCGTCAAACCTCATCCCGATTGCGATAAGCACATCACATTTATTAGTAAGCATATTGGGACCATAGTTGCCGTGCATCCCAACCATTCCAACGTTTAACGGATGTTCGGTAGGCAAGGCAGATAATCCCAGGATAGTCCACGCTGCGGGAATACCTGCTTTTTCAACCACCTGCTTCAGCAAAGCTTCAGCGCCTCCAAGAATTACTCCCTGTCCCCAAACAATCATGGGTTTTTTGGCATTATTAATAGCCTCGGCAGCGTCCTGAACCTCCACAAGATTCACTTCCGGCAGTGGTTTATAACTGCGTATTCCTGAACATTTTTTATAGCTAAACTCTAATGCAGCAAATTGTGCATCTTTAGTAATATCTATTAAAACCGGACCGGGACGTCCCGATTTGGCGATATAAAAAGCTTTTGCCATCACTTCCGGAATCTCCTCGGCCTTTGTAATCTGGTAATTCCACTTAGTAATAGGAGTGGAAATCCCCACAATATCGGTTTCCTGAAAAGCATCGCTTCCCAATAAATGTGAGCCTACCTGGCCTGTAATACAAACCATTGGTGTGGAATCTATTTGAGCATCGGCAATACCGGTGACCAGATTGGTGGCTCCCGGGCCGGAAGTAGCCACGGCAACCCCTACTTTTCCACTTACCCGGGCATAACCCTGGGCGGCATGTGTAGCTCCCTGTTCATGCCTGGTGAGGACGTGATGCAGCTTATCCTGATACTTATACAATTCATCATAAACCGGCATTATTGCGCCGCCAGGATATCCATAAATAGTATCCACTCCTTCTTCCAGCAAACACATTATTACCGCCTCGGCCCCGGAAACCCTGGTAGTGGTTTCTGTTGCCTTTTTTTCAAAACTAGCTGTTTTTACTTCCATAATTCACCATATTAAAATTCATCGGTCACACAGCCTTGTGAAGCCGAAGAAACCGTTCTCGCATATTTGTAAAGCACTCCTTTTTTAAATTTTAGGGCAGGAGCCGCCCAGTTTTTCTTTCTTTCGGCAATCTCTTCTGCTGAAAGTGCCACTTCAATTTTATTAGTTTCTGCATTAATGGTAATCTCATCACCGTCTTTTAGAAAAGCAATTAATCCGCCTTCCTGGGCTTCAGGAGTAATATGCCCCACTACAAAACCATGAGTTCCGCCGGAAAATCTTCCATCGGTAATCAGGGCTACATCTTTTCCCAGTTTGGCTCCCATTATGGCAGCCGTTGGTTTAAGCATTTCTGGCATTCCGGGACCTCCTTTTGGCCCTTCGTAACGAATAACCACCACGTCGCCTTTTTTTACTTTTCCTTCAGAAATACCATCATTCGCATCATATTCGCTATTGAAGACTCTTGCTTTCCCGGTAAACTGAAGGCCTTCCTTTCCGGTAATTTTCGCCACGGAACCTTCTTCAGCTAAATTGCCATAAAGAATCCTGATATGTCCGGTTTTTTTAATAGGATTATCCAAAGGCCTAATCACATCCTGGCCAGCATCCAAATCTGGTAAATCAGCTAAATTTTCAGCTAAAGTTTTACCTGTTACGGTCAAGCAATCGCCATGAAGCATATCATTTTTCAGCATATATTTTAAAACAGCAGGTATTCCTCCCACCCTGTGCACATCTTCCATGGCGTACTTTCCACTTGGTTTTAAATCTGCCAGAAAAGGGGTGCTGTCGCATATTTTTTCAAAATCGGTTAAAGTAAAATCCACTTCCGCAGTCTTTGCTATAGCCAGAAAATGCAGCACCGCATTGGTAGAACCACCTAGAACGGTCAACAGCCTGATGGCATTCTCTATAGATTTCTTGTTAACAATATCCCGGGGTTTTATATCTTTTTCAATTAAAAGGCGCATTGCCTTTCCGGCAGCTACACTTTCTGTACTCTTTTCTTCCCCCACTGCAGGATTTGAAGAATTATAGGGTAATGCCATTCCCAAAGCTTCTATTGCCGAAGCCATGGTATTTGCCGTGTACATCCCACCGCAGGCACCTGCGCCGGGACAGGCTTTTTCAATCACGCTGTTATAATCTTCATCACTAATATCGCCAGAAACCTTAGAACCCCAGGCCTCAAAAACGGAAACCACATCCAGTTTTTTACCCTTATGGCATCCTGATGCTATAGTACCACCATACACCAATATGGCCGGGCGGTTAATACGCAACATCGCCATTAAAGCTCCGGGCATATTTTTATCACAACCCACTACGGTTACCATCCCATCGTAAGACATTGCATTTACCACAGTTTCCATAGAATCTGCAATAATATCCCGGGAAGGGAGGGAATACCGCATGCCCGGGGTTCCCATGGAAATACCGTCACTAACCCCAATAGTATTAAAAATCAACCCGACAAGTTCGCTCTCGTTGCATCCCTGTTTAACCAGTTTTGCAAGGTCGTTTAGGTGCATATTACAGGGATTACCTTCGTAGCCGGTACTTGCCACCCCTACAAAGGGCTTTTTAAAATCTTCTTTTGTTAATCCAATTGCATGTAACATCGCCTGTGCGGCGGGTTGAGAATCATTTTGGGTTAAAATCTGACTATATTTATTGTTCATTCCTTTGCTGCTTCGCTATTTTAGATTTTACATATAAAAATTAAAGTTAAGCTCTTATAAGAAGACCCTATGTTTCTAAAAACAATGGAAATTACTTTCAAAAAAAGTTAAACTTATTTAACTAGCTGATAACCAAAATGTTATTTTAAGTTTTGTTACGATAGCTGGGAAAAAAATCAAGAATGTCCCGCTTCCAAAAAAAGTAGATTTTTATTAAAATTAGAGGCAGTATACGGCTCATTCAGATATTCCAGTTAATCCAAGAAGCCGGGGTTAGGGAAAGCAATTTGATCTGCTTTATCATTGAACCAGGGCATACAAAGAAATCAACTTAACTCCTTAAGTAAATCCCGCAGGTGAAGAGGGCGGGTATACATTTTCACAGAACCATCTAATTTTTGAGGCCATTCCTCACGTGGACGGTCCCAGTACAGTTCCACCCCATTGCCATCTGGGTCATCCAGGTATATAGCTTCAGAAACACCATGATCTGCGGCACCCAATAAGGGGTAATCTTTTTCTAATAACCTGTTAAGTATCTTCGCCAGATCTTTTCTAGACGGAAAAACAATTGCGGTATGATATAATCCCACTCCGTGGCGGGAAGCCTTTGGAGCGCCTTTACTGTTCCACGTGTTAAGGCCTATGTGGTGGTGATAACCACCTGCAGAAAGAAAAGCTGCTTCTTCCCCCACTTTCTCAGTAATTTCAAAACCCAGAAGTCCATGGTAAAATTCCAGAGATTTGTCCAGATTAGCTACTCTTAGATGTACATGCCCAATGTGGGTTTTAGAGGGAATTCTATATGAATTTTCCATAAACAGAGTGTAGTGTTTAGCCTATACCTATTCAACTTAATACAAATTAAATTTGATAGTTAATGAGCCTGAAAAGATCTTCTTTTAATTTGAAAAATTTCCTCTCTTTCCTTAAACACTTTGAAATTTCTTAGCCAAACCTTTTCTATCAAAAAATTTATCTCTAACGTCCAAAAGCCAATAGCTTAACGAAAGCTTCTATTTGAAAAAATAGAAACTATTATTCTGCTCTTAAATTTCAGAATATTTAAATTTCTAGCCTTACCGTAAAGTAGTTACAGAAAATCCTCAAGTACAAAATAACTGCATCCAGGTTCGGGTATATTAACAAAAAAGTTTGTTTTTTTTCTTTAGCAAAGCAGCTCAAACTGGGCCTGTAATAGTTATATGACTCTGAATGAGTATCAAAAAAACAAACTTTAAATTCTCAACAAAACAGCCAGATTGCAAATTAAAACGTACAGTACCTTCTTACTCTTTTTCTTTTTGATAAATGCGGGTGCATTTAAAAGTATGGGTATTTTTATTCAGCTGGCATACCCATATCAAGAGATCTGTAAAAATTTAAAATAAAATTATAACCTTGGCATTTTCTGCTTTTTATTAGAATATACATAAGAATAAAAAGGTGGGCCTAGATAGACTCACCTTTTTCAACTACAATGTAACTCTGTTTACTTCAGGTCAAACCGGTCACTTTCCATAACCTTTGTCCATGCTGCAACAAAGTCTTTTAAGAATTTCTCCTGCCCATCGCTGGTTCCATAAACTTCAGCGAGTGCTCTTAATTCTGAATTGGATCCAAAGATAAGGTCTACCCGTGTTCCTTTCCACTTTACTTCTCCTGTCTTACGGTCACGGCCTTCAAATTCCTGTTGATCCTCAGATTTTGCTTTCCAGGTAATTCCCATATCCAAAAGATTTTTAAAGAAATCATTGGTTAAGGTACCTGGATGATCTGTAAATACTCCAAGATCTGAACCATCAAAATTGGTATGCAGAACGCGCATACCACCTATAAGAACAGTCATTTCCGGAGGAGTAAGGTTCATTAACTGTGCGCGGTCTACCAACAATTCTTCCGGCTGGGTAGAAAATTCACTGCGCTTATTTACGTAGTTTCTAAAGCCATCTGCCACAGGCTCAAGTACGGCAAATGCGTCTACATCTGTATCTTCCTGAAGGGCATCGGCACGGCCTGGAGTAAATGGTATGCCTATATCAAAACCGGCATCTTTTGCAGCTTTCTTTAAACCTACACATCCTCCCAGTACAATAAGATCTGCCAAAGAGACTCTTTTATTTCCGGATTGGGCTTTATTAAATTCTTCCTGAATATCCTCCAGTTTCATAATCACTTTTTGTAATTCCGGAGGATTGTTCACTTCCCAGTAATTTTGAGGCTCCAGACGAATACGTGCCCCATTGGCACCTCCACGCTTGTCTGAATTCCGGAAGGTGCAAGCTGATGCCCATGCGGTGGTAACCAGCTGGGAAACAGATAGTCCTGAGTCTAAAATCCTAGACCTGAGCTCTTTTACGTCTTTATCATCAATTAATTTATGATCTACTTCAGGAATAGGATCCTGCCAGATTAGTTTTTCCTTTGGAACTTCAGGACCTAAATATCTTTCTTTGGGGCCCATATCGCGGTGCGTCAATTTATACCAAGCTCTGGAAAATGCTTTAGCAAACTCATCTGGGTTTTCATAATAGTGCCTAGAAATCTTTTCATACGCAGGATCTTCTTTTAGTGCAAGATCTGTGGTAAGCATAAACGGTGCATGCTTTTTATCAGGGTTATGCGCATCTGGCACTGTACCGGCACCGGCACCATCTTTTGGCTTCCACTGATAAGCACCTCCTGGACCTTTTTCACATTCCCAATCGTAATTAAAAAGGTTTTCAAAGAATTTATTGCTCCATTTGGTTGGTGTATCTGTCCAGGCACCTTCAATTCCACTGGTAATGGTGTGTTCCCCTTTACCGCTTCCAAAGGAATTTTTCCAGCCAAGGCCCATTTCCTCTATACTTGCTCCGGCAGGCTCTGCCCCTACATATTCTACAGCATCTGCGGCTCCGTGCGTTTTTCCGAAGGTATGTCCCCCGGCAATAAGAGCTACGGTTTCTTCATCATTCATTGCCATACGCCCAAAGGTTTCACGAATATCACGTGCGGCACCTACAGGATCAGGATTTCCATTTGGCCCTTCAGGATTCACATATATAAGGCCCATATGGGAAGCAGCAAGCGGATTTTCCAAATCGTCCCCGCTAGCGTAACGTTCTTTATTTCCTAACCACTCGCCTTCAGAACCCCAGTATATATCTTCTTCAGGCTCCCAAATATCTTCACGTCCACCGGCAAAACCAAAAGTTTCCAGGCCCATAGATTCCAGAGCACAGTTTCCTGCCAGGATCATAAGATCTGCCCATGAAATTTTACGTCCATATTTTTGTTTTACAGGCCAAAGCAGCAATCTCGCTTTATCCAGGTTTGCATTATCTGGCCAACTGTTAAGTGGTGCAAAACGTTGAGATCCGGAACTGGCCCCACCTCTACCATCTCCTATACGATAAGTACCTGCACTGTGCCAGGCCATACGTATAAAAAACGGACCGTAATGTCCGTAATCTGCAGGCCACCATTCCTGAGAATCATTCATCAGGTCAAAAAGGTCTTTTTTTACTGCTTTTAAATCCAGCTTTTTGAATTCCTCTGCATAATTAAAGTCCTTATCCATAGGATTGGAAAGGGAAGAATGCTGACGCAGAATTCGTAAGTTTAACTGGTTTGGCCACCAGTCTTCATTTGAAGTACCGGTGCCTGCAGTAAAGTTCAGGGATCCGCCCATAAAAGGACATCTGCTGGATTCATTTACCTCCCAGACTTTATGATTGCCTGGCTTTTCGTGTATGTTCTCCGCCATCTTTAGTAGTTTTATTTGATTATTAATTATAGTAAAATTATGATAATTTTTAGCAATGCAATAACTTTTAAGATAGTTAAATTCTATTGGCTGTAGAAGAAAAACCTATTGCATAGGTAACTTAAATTAAGAAATATACCTCCTATATTAGAAGATGAGGCCATAATAGCTGTTAATGAATTGCAAGAAGTTTTTATATTGAATCACCTATCTCTTTATAAATGATTTAAATTCCCTCTCCAGATAAATAGTTTTACTGAAATAAATTAAAGCATGAAAAAATCTTCAACAGATGAAATACGGCAAAGGTTTGATAAAGACGTGGAACGTTTTTCCAATCTAAATACCGGCCAGGTTTCTACCATTGATGCGAAACTTTCTCTGGAACTTATTACAGAAGCCGCAGCGCGAATTTGCCCTGATGCCAGAAATTTGCTCGACGTAGGTTGTGGCGCGGGAAATTTTACTTTAAGGATGCTCTCTAAAAAGCCAGAGTTAAACTGCACCCTCGTAGATCTAAGTAAAGCCATGCTGGACAAAGCTTCTGAAAGAATTTCTCCACAAACTACAGTGAAGGTTGAGATACTACAGGGTGATATTAGAACTATTGATCTAGAAGAAGGACATTTTGATATTATCCTCGCCGGTGCGGTGCTACATCATTTAAGAGATGATAATGACTGGGAAACTACTTTCTCTAAACTATACCGCTTGCTCAAACCTGGGGGCTGTTTAATGATATCAGATTTAATTATACAGGAAACTGAAATCCTGAATAATTACACCTGGGAATTGTATGGGGAGTATCTGGAAAGATCCGGAGGAAAAGAATACAGGGAGAAAGTTATGGCATATATAGAAAAAGAAGATTCTCCCCGATCTTTAAATTATCAGCTGGAATTAATGAAAAGAACAGGTTTTAGCAAGATTGAGATTTTACATAAAAACCTTTGTTTTGCTGCATACGGCGCGATAAAATGAAATTGCCTTTTTTATAATTCTCAAAAAATCCGCATTCTACTTTTTTCCTGGATATTTCCATACGCAGGAAAGGAAAAGAATATTTTTTGTAACCTACAGCAATCCATGGCGTCCTATATTCAGAAACAATCATCAACCGCTGCTTTATTTTTCCAGATCTTAATTAAACCAGCTAAAAAAATCATAATGATAAAAAAATACGTAATACTTTTCATTGCTCTTCTTATGCTGAACAGCACGCAGGCACAAAGCGTACTCGCTAAAGAAATTACAAAAGGCCAGTCTTACCGGGATTCTCTTCCTCCTGAGGGCGTACATCAATACATTTTAAAATTGGATTCTTCCCAGTTCGTGTTCGGCCATGTGTACCAGAAAACACTGGATGTGGTGGTATCTGTTATTAATCCCGAAAATAAGGAAATTGCATCTTTTGATGGCCCTGCCCGTGGTCCTGAAAATTTTAGATTTGAAAGTAAACGTCCCGGAAACTATACAATTAAGGTGAAACCTTTTAAAGAAGCCACAGGGCTTTACGAAATTAAAATTGAAACTGCAGAACCAGTTGCCATAAAGCCCGAAGAGCGTGTAGACCAGCTAATGGCTGAATTTAGTGGAAAAAATGTACCTGGGGCTGCCGTAATGCTTATGAAAAATGGTAAGATTATTTTTTCTGAAGGATATGGCATGGCAAACCTTGCTTACAATATACCTTTTACAACAGATACTCCTACCAATATAGGATCCACCTCCAAACAATTTACCGCTTTTGCCATAGAACTTTTAGCAAAGCAGGGAAAACTTTCCCTGGATGACGATGTTAGAAAATATTTTCCGGAATTTCCGGAATTTCAGCATAAGGTCAGCATTCGCAATCTCCTTACCCACACCAGTGGTTACAGGGAATTTTTGAACACGCTCGCCATGACCGGAAGAGACCTAACAAGCCCATTAGATCAAAAAATGATATTGAAAATCATTCAAAATCAGCCGGAACTTCAAAATGAACCTGGCGCACAGTGGAATTATAATAATACCGGATTTGCTATTCTGGCAGCTTTGGTAGAACGCGTTACGAATGAAGCTTTTCCCGTATGGATGGAAAAAAATGTGTTTAAGCCTTTAAATATGAATCACACCCTTGTTCGTAAAAACCAGTATGAAGTGGTAAAAAACAGGTCTGTTGGGTATAATATTGCAGAAGGTGGAAACTTTCAGGAAGTACAGGATTTAGGTGGAGCTATGGGTGCAGGTGGAATTTATACCACTATGGAAGACCTTGCTAAGTGGATAAGAAATTTAAAAGATCCAAAGGTGGGAAATAAAGAAATAATAAAAGAAATGACCACTCCATTTGTGCTTAAAAACGGCGATACTACCCAGTATGGGCTGGGATTATTTATAACCAACTACCGCGGATTAAAGCAAATTCAACATGGAGGCGCAGACGTTGCCCATCGTTCCATGCTCATGTATTTTCCTGAAATAGACGCGGCAGTGGTTACCCAAAGCAATAATGCCGGTTTTGCGGAAAACCTGGCCTATCAAATTTCTGACGCATTTTTTTCGGATTACATGAAAGCAGTAGAAGAGGAAGAAAATAACAAAGAAGAGTTCTCCGGAAGATCTTATGATTATGATGTAGCCCGGTTCGACGATCTTACAGGAAGGTATGAACTTGCTGAAGCACCTGGCTTTATACTTACTTTTTCAAGAGACGGGGACCGCATTTATACCCAGGCCACGGGACAGGGAGAAGTGGATTTATATGCCGTTTCTGATTCTTTATTTAAGCTGAAGGGAGTAGATGCTGAAATTAATTTTCATATTAACAATAAGGGTACTGCCGATTCCCTTACGCTCAATCAACATGGAAAACACCTGGCCAAAAAACTCCAATGGAAACCAGACGCCGAAACACTCAAAGAATATACCGGCCATTACTTTAGCAAAGAAATTGAAACCATGTATAGCATAGAAATGGAAGAGGAGGAATTAGTATTGCGCAATTACCAAATCGCTGAACCTATGCCGTTATATCCGGCAGATAAAGATTCTTTTGGATCTAGTTTTCCTATTTCCGGCGTTTCCTTTAAAAGAAACGAAAAGGGAGAAATATCTGGTTTTTCGGCTTCCAACGGCCGTACCAAAGGCGTAATTTTCACCAAAATTAACAGGGAGTAATCAAAGTAAGCATTTATTCCTAAAAGGCTTAAGCCATAACTTTAAAGGGCATTCCTTCTGCGTTAACCTGCCCAATTAGAAAAACAACCCCTAAGGCAAAAGAAATGATTTCAGGGTATTCCCCGTGGTTGTGGCAGTTTATAGCTCGAAATAAACCATAAATTATTGTATAGAGGATCTTAAGCCAAGAGAAGGGTATTAAAATTCTGCTAAACCTGCCTGCTCTCTCTCAAAAGGCTTGTTTTATTGGTAAATTGCGGAAAAATTGAATCGACTATGAAATATTTAAAATTTAAGAACGGAGACCAAATGCCTGCCATTGGTCTCGGCACATGGAAATCTGATAAAGGCAAAGTGGGAGAAGCAGTGAAAACAGCCCTTAACAGTGGCTACCGCCATATAGACTGCGCAGCGACTTATGGTAATGAAGCTGAGATTGGCGAGGCTTTTTCAGAAATATTTTCAGAAGGAAAAATAAAACGTGAAGAGGTTTGGATTACTTCAAAACTTTGGAACGATTCTCATAAAGAGGAAGACGTTATTCCTGCCCTGAAGAAAACCCTGAAAGATTTACAACTGGATTACCTGGACCTCTATTTGATTCACTGGCCAGTTGCATTTAAGAAAGGCACAGGATTTCCTGAAAATGATGAAGATTACTACTCTTTGGAAGAAGTGCCTATTATTGAAACCTGGAAAGCTATGATTAAAGCCAAAAAACAGGGACTGGTAAAACATATTGGGGTTTCTAATTTTAGCATCATGAAGCTGGAAGACCTTATGGAAAAAACCAGTGAACATCCAGAAATGAACCAGGTGGAACTCCACCCCTATCTGCAGCAAAACGAATTATTGGAGTACTGTAGTAGCAAAAATATTAATGTTACAGCCTACTCTCCCTTAGGCAGCGGGGATAGAGCAGATGCTATGAAGGCGGAAAATGAACCTTCTTTGCTGGAAAATAAAACCATCAGGAAAATCGCGAAGAAGCACGGCGCTTCTGCAGGACAGGTTCTTATTAAATGGAGCGAAATCAGGGGAACTGCTGTGATCCCTAAAAGTACTAACGAGGGGCGAATTAAGGAGAACCTCCAAAGCACGGGAGTAAATCTTGATGAAGACGATCTTAAAGAAATTGCTGCACTGGACCGCCACTTTAGATATGTTACCGGAGAATTCTTTGTAACCAAAGGCAATTCTTATGAAAACATCTATGATGATGCCGACTACAAAGCATAATTATGAACAACTACTATAAAACAAAAAATCCCGCAAATTCTGCGGGATTTTTTAATTTATTCTACTGACTCCTATTTTGCAATATTTACAGCTCTGGTTTCCCTGATTACGGTAACTTTTACCTGCCCGGGGTACGTCATATCTGTTTGGATTTTCTGGGAAATGTCAAAAGAAAGATTGGATGCTTTATCATCATTTACCTTTTCACTTTCCACAATTACCCTTAGCTCTCGCCCGGCCTGTATGGCATAAGCTTTCTTCACGCCACCAAATCCAAAAGCGATATCTTCAAGGTCTTTTAGACGCTGAATATAAGAATCCAGCACCTGCCTTCTGGCTCCCGGCCTTGCTCCGCTAATCGCGTCACAAACCTGTACGATGGGGGAGAGCAGCGAATTCATCTCAATCTCGTCATGGTGTGCTCCAATAGCATTGCAAACTTCAGGTTTTTCACCATACTTCTCTGCCCATTGCATTCCAAGAATGGCGTGTGGCACTTCTGTTTCGGTCTCCGGAACTTTACCAATATCATGCAGCAGTCCGGCTCTTTTTGCCAATTTTGGGTTTAATCCAAGTTCGGCTGCCATTACCCCGCAAAGTTTGGCTACTTCCCGGGAATGCTGAAGCAGGTTCTGGCCGTAAGAAGAACGATATTTCATTCTTCCCACCACCTTAATAAGTTCAGGATTTAGCCCATGGATGCCAAGATCTATAACGGTGCGTTTCCCAATATCAATAATTTCCTCGTCTATTTGTTTACGGGTTTTTTTCACCACTTCCTCAATACGCGCCGGGTGAATCCTGCCATCGGTTACCAGTTTATGCAGGGATAAACGAGCCACCTCTCTCCTAACCGAGTCAAAGCAGGAAAGGATAATTGCCTCAGGGGTATCATCTACAATAATCTCCACCCCTGTGGCGGCTTCCAGTGCGCGAATATTTCTACCTTCGCGGCCAATAATTCTACCTTTTACATCATCACTCTCAAGGTTGAAAACAGATACGCAATTTTCAACCGCTTCTTCTGTTCCAATTCTCTGAATGGTATTAATAATAATTTTTTTGGCTTCCTGCTGCGCAGTCAATTTAGCCTCTTCCACCGTATCCTGGATCATGGCCATAGCATCTGCTTTGGCTATGTCTTTAAGAGATTCGGTAAGCTGCGCCTTGGCTTCTTCGGCAGAAAGGCCGGAAATTACTTCGAGCTGCTGAATTTTACTATGATGAAGCTTATCTATTTCTTCCTGTTTCTTTTCCAGGTAATTCGTCCGGTAATCGTAATCGGCAAGTTTCTCTTCCAGCTCCTTATTTAGCTTTTTATTTTTGGCCAGTTCTCCGGAAACCTGTGATTCTTTATCGCGTATTCTTTTTTCGGCATCATTAATCTTTTTATCCCTACTTAAAATAACCTTTTCGTGCTCAGATTTAAGTTCAATAAACTTTTCCTTAGCCTGAAGGATCTTATCTTTTTTGATGCTTTCCCCTTCAACTTTAGCTTCTTTTAGAATGCCCGCGGCAGTTTTTTCAGCATTAGATATGGTTTCTGAAGCCTTTTTACGCTCCAGCATTTTAGCAATCGCAAAACCTATGGCAAGGCCAATAAGTCCTACAACAATCGGTATAATTATTTCCATTTACTTAAAATTTATATATAAAAAAAGCCTGTATTAGTTGTGGTTTTGTATTAAACTCCTTAAAATCAAGTTTAGGGCTAACAAGCTGATCAAGAATCCGCTCATCCCGGTTTAACGGGAGCGGCGCGCTTTTACAACTTAGACTCACCCTCTTTAAAGAATTCGTGTTGAGTTTATCAGAAAATCACTAATACAGGCAGTAACCTTAATCTATTTAAAGAACTTATGTCGCCAAATGCTTCTTTAGCAAATCATCAAGCGATTTTAACTTATCTTCTGCTTCAATTGTTTCAGCAGATTTATCCAGGCCTTTTTGCTCTGTTTGCGCTGCAAATTGCAGAGCACACATGGCCAGTACATCCTGTTTATCCCTCACAGCATAACTCTGCTCAAATTGTTTGATCATTCCTTCAATTTTCTTTGCTGCCTTACGCAGACCTTCTTCCTGTTGGGGCTGGATTGTTAATGGATACACACGATCTGCAATTGATATTTTGATCTTTAATTTTTCTGTCATTCCATTTCATCAGTCAGATAGCTGCACTATACATTGGTCAATCTCCCTTATCAGGCTATTTATTTTGAGCTTTGTCTCTTTCTTATAATCATTACTGCCCAGCATCGCATTTGCTGCTTTTAAAGTCTGAATTCGTTCAAAAGAATTTTCCAGTTCTTTTTTTAAATGGTCATTATCAGATTTAACAGCAGATAATTCTTCCTGTAAAGAATCCCGCATTTGCTTTAAAACTTC
The DNA here is from genome assembly GCF_041679265.1 of Autumnicola aciditolerans. Lineage (NCBI taxonomy): Bacteria > Pseudomonadati > Bacteroidota > Flavobacteriia > Flavobacteriales > Flavobacteriaceae > Autumnicola > Autumnicola aciditolerans. Next base: position 170,768 of record NZ_JBGFSM010000002.1, on the reverse strand, counting down.
ATACTTGTGAAGCAACTTGCTGATTCTATTTTCAAGATTATCAACTATTTCCGTTAATTCACTCATAAAAGCTCCTTGTGATGCCGATACGCACAAAGTTAACATACGCTTTGAAATATCCCAATACTTTTATTGCTAATTTTACAAAATACGCTGCTTACCTATAATAATCTCAGGCCAAGACCTTTACTTTTAAAGCTAGTTTTCTTTATATTTACAGCGCTATGAAATTTGAATAAAGAATCTATATGAAGCTCTATTTTTTGCTTGCCTTTTTTGCCGTGACGAGCATTGCCCAATCACAACCCAACGTACCACAGGATTATTTTCAGAAACCATTAGATATACCACTTGTTTTAGCGGGAACCTTTGGTGAGCTAAGGGCTAATCATTTTCACAGTGGGCTTGACATTAAAACCCAGCAACGCCAGGGACTGGAAGTTAAAGCCGCTGCCCCGGGTTATGTAAGCAGGATTAAAATTCAGCATTATGGCTACGGAAAGGCTCTTTATATTCAACATCCCAATGGTTACACAAGCGTTTATGGCCATTTACAGCGATTTTCACCCGAAATTGAAGCTTATGTGAAAAAGCAACAATATACCAATGAAACTTATGAAATTGAACTGTTTCCCGAAGAAGGGCAACTGGAAGTCGATATGGGGGAGCTTGTGGCCTACAGCGGGAACACAGGTGGCAGTGGCGGCCCACATTTGCATTTTGAAATAAGAGACGCCAGCCAGAGGCCCATGAACCCACAACTGTTTGGGATAGAAATTGAAGACCATCGCAAACCTATAATCGACGGGCTCTTTGTTTATCCTGAAGGTGATGATTCCCATGTAAACAATTCGGCTGAGAGACAAAAAATCAGGCTTATTCCATTAAAAGACGGTTCCTTTACTACGGAAAAAATCAATGCCTGTGGGAAAATTGGCTTTGGAGTTGCCACAGTAGACCAGCTGGATGGGGCTCCCAATAAAAACGGAATATATAAGATTGAAGCTGACCTGAATGGAGACGAAGTTTTTCAGCTGAATTTTGACCGGTTCTCTTTTGGCGAAACCCGTCGCCTTAATCAGCTTATAGATTATGAATATTATACCTCGCACCGGGACCGTGTGCAAAAATTGTTTGTAGACGAGAATAACCCGCTTAGCCTTTATGCTGATGTAAAATCTGAAGGAAGGCTAAATATTCAGGACAGCCTGAATTATAACTACACGATTAAAGTCCAGGATTTCGCCGGCAACGAGAGTGTGATAAGGATTCCCATTCAGGGAAAATTCAGCGATAATATCCAGCCAAAACAGCTAAAAGAAACTGAGTATTTTGTAGAAGCCTCTCAGCCTTTTTCCACAGAAGAAAACGGTATTGATGTTTACATTCCAAAAAACAGTTTGTACCAGGATACTTATTTAGACATCAGTTTTCAAGGGGATACAATACATTTTCATGAAGACAATACCCCTATACAAAACAATATCACCATTGGTTTTGATGTAAGCAAATACAAAGCGGAAGAAAAGGAAAAAATGTTCATCGCCCAGCTTGGCTACAGGGGTAGGCCCAGCTACTCGACCACTTACAAAAAAGGAGATCGTTTTACCACAGGGGTCCGCACTTTTGGCGATTACACTTTAGCTTCAGATACTAAAGCGCCATGGATAAACCCTGTTAATTTTTCTGACGGACAATGGATTTCGAATAATAGCACCTTGCAGCTTAAAATAAGCGACGACCTTTCCGGAATCCAGAGCTATCGTGCCACAGTGAACGGAAAGTTTATCCTGATGGAATATGAATATAAAAACAACACCCTTACTTACAATTTTAGCGACGGCGCCGTGACCGATACCGAAAACAACTTTAAGCTGGTGGTGACAGATAACGTGGGAAATACAGCGATTTATGAGGCAAAGTTCTTTAGAAAATAATCTGAAGTACGAAGTTAGAAATAGGAAGTTTAAAGAGTGAATGGTTAAAAAAAATTGATAACAGACAACAAACCTTTTCAAAATTCATCATTCAAAATATAGAATGAGAGTAAAAACCATTAATTTTCAATAAACTCCTTCAGCACGTTTACCACGTAATCCACTTCTTCTTCAGTATTGAATCTGGATAAACTAAAACGAATAGAAGGTTTCTCCAGATCTTCTTCTGATAGGAATTCGCTCAAGACATGAGAACCTTTATCGCTTCCGCTTTGGCAGGCACTGCCTTTGGAACAGGCAATTCCTTTTAGGTCCAGCTGAAAAAGAAGCATCATGGACTTTTCCGCAGAAACCGGAAGGCAAACATTAAGCAACGTATAGGTGCTTTTATCTGCTTCAGCACAATTGCCGTTAAATTTAATCCCGGAAATATTTTCCTGCAGCGATTTGATGAAGTAGGACTTTAACGAAGATATGTATTCTTTTTCTTCCTCTAAATTTTTATAAGAAAGCTTCAGGGCCTCTTCCAGCCCCACAATATTGTGGACCCCTTCAGTCCCGGCACGGTGCCCCCTCTCCTGCTCTCCTCCAAAAATTAAAGGTTTTAAGCCGCTGTTTTTTCTTATAAAAGCAAAGCCCGCACCTTTTGGGCCGTGGAATTTATGTGCGCTGGCCGCGGTAAAATCAACTGGGATTTCCTTGAAATCCAGCTCATAATGCCCAACCGACTGCACGGTATCTGAATGAAAAAGGGCATGGTGAGATTTGCAAATTTCAGCCACCTTTTTCAAATCGATTTTATTACCAATCTCGTTGTTTACATGCATCAGGCTTACCAGCGTTTTTTCTTCAGAAGAAGATAAAAGCCGCTCCAGATCTTCCAAAAGTATATCGCCATTTTCATCCAGCTTCACGTAATCTACCTTTATCTCGTAATTTTTCTTAAGTTGTTCCACCGTGTGCAAAACCGCATGATGCTCTATCCTGGAAGTGATAATTCGCTTTACCGCAAGGTCTCTTACAGCACTGTTTAATATAAGGTTATCAGCTTCTGTCCCGCCGGAAGTAAAAACAATTTCTGACGCCTGGACATTTAGAGCAGCGGCAACTGTTTTTCTCGCCTGCTCAATAAGGCTTTTAGACGATCTCCCGTAACTGTGAGTGGAAGAAGGATTTCCATAATTTTCTTTCATAACGCTGCTCATGCGAGCTATTACTTCATCTCGCATTTGCGTTGTGGCTGCAGAATCCAGGTAGACTTTTTTCATGGTGTGCAAAAATAGGAGAAATTAAATTATTTCTAAGAAGCATCGGTAAAAATCTATATTTCCGCTACTTTTGTTCAGCAAACTTAAAATTTGCAATGCATTTTTCTTTAGTAAATTATTAAAATGAAGAAGATTTTTGGACTTATACTTTTAGTAGCACTTTTTCTTTCCTGTGACAGCGGCGAAATTATCGTTACCAGTTTTGATATGGAAGACAGCCAGCTAAAACTTTGCGGCCTCGCTACAAAGGTTTTGTACACCACCAATAGTGAAGATGTATATGAGTCTATGTCCCTTGTTCTTAAAAACACTGCCATAAGCACGGCAGAAAGCACCCTTAGAACCGAAATAGGGGATGTTGCCCTCAGTTTAAATACCACCAACCGGCTCATTTATCGCATTTATAATGATGCCGTGCCCACTTCTTACTTTTGCAGCGATATCCCCCCAAGTAATCCTGAAGTGCTTGAAGAATACATAAGTTCCAGCAGGGGAACAATTAATATAAACACCTATTACAGAGATCTTACCAATGAAGCCGATTCTGATAACGATGGTTTAACCAATCTTGAAGAAGGATTTGATGTTGATGGCGAAGACCATTTGGATTCTGACGGAGACGGGATTCCGGATTATCTCGATATAGATGATGATAATGATAATGTTGAAACGTCCGCGGAATTACGCAATCCAGATGGAGATCCCACCACAGGTGATAGTGAATATCGAGACACCGATGAAGATGGCATCCCAAATTACCTGGATACCGACGACGATGGCGATGGGGCACCTACCCGAAATGAAGTAGATCCTGATTCTGAAAGTGATATTTTAGAGCCTGCTTCGTATCTCAATGGAGCCGAAATAGCTTACTATCTTGACCGAACCGCTGCCATTTCTGAAGAAAATGATACTTTTCTTGAGAATGAAATTAAACGAAGTATAAGAACATATATTACAATCCGTGATTTTTCTTTAATCAAACAGGACGGGAGCGGAGAAGAAATTAAATTTGCCCAATATGACCTTGGATTTTTTGATGAAACCTTGGAAGAAATATACAGTCCTTATGAAGATGAAGATACGGGAGAAGAAACAGATGAAGAAACCGGTGATGAAACTGATACGGAATAGCTCGAACAACTATTCTACAGTATAATTCTGAAAAATATAAACTTCGGTGGCGCCAAGCCCATACTTCTGGAAATCGGCATCATAAAATTTTACATTGGCATACCGCCCAAAAAGGTAATCCAGCTCTGCTTTTAAAACCCCTTCCCCAACTCCGTGAATAAATACCACTTTTTGAATTCTTTTGCTCATGGCAAATTCCAGTTGGCGCCTGGCAGTGTCCAGTTGTAAATTCAGCATTTCATGGTTGTTTAAGCCTCTTGTAGACCTGGTGAGCTTTTCTATATGAAGGTCTACTTCCATAGGAGGCGCATTGCGCTCTTTGGGTTTTACCCTTGCTGATTTTTTTTTCTTCGGAATTTTTTTCTCTTTAAGGACACTTTCAAAATCTACATCTTCCTGCAGGTCTTCAATGGGGACCGCAATTTTCACCAAATCTGAAGCGGGAAAATCCATAGTAAAGCCCTCTGGGGTTTCCACCTCTACCATTTCCCCCTGAACATTCACCACTATTCCTTCCAGGTTATCATCCAATAACTCTACTTTATCTCCAGGTTTAAATTCCATTATTTCCCGTTTTCTTCTTCTTTATGATCATCTTTGGTGGCAACCCAGTAGTTGGTGGCGCGGTATAAGCCAAACATAATAATTATTAATCCCGCAATTTTAAAGTAAGGGCTGGCGTCTTTTACCGCAATTACATAAATAAGTAATGCGGCGCCAACAATTATTAAAACGGAATTTATTAATTGGGAATTTTTCATCATAATAGCTCTGCTGCTGCATTTTTCCATTCCTCCGAAGATGTAATAGAAAATCCGGCATAATTAATCTGCTGACAAAATTATGATTTAATTTCGGGAATTACAGAAAATCCTCAACCTATAGACAGGAATACATCAGAAGAAAAATTTCTTTATAGCCCTAGCCAGATTTTTTAGAGCTGCATTCTAAACGCATGTGCTGCAACCTTCTTTTTTCTTTGTAATTACTTAGAATGGTGCGGACCAGAAAGAAAACTAGTAAGGTAAGTAATAAAAACCCTACACTTAAGATTAGGATATTCATTTAAAATAATTTTTAAAAAATCGTTTTTCTGTAGGGAATGGCTAATATATAGAAAAGAAAAGAAAACAGGTTAAGATTTTAATAATAGTTTAACGACTTTTTTTCCGCTATAAAAGGATAAACCATGTTTTAAATGTTTAATGCACAACATCTTAATAAATTTAATCATGTTGCAATAAAGATTTTTGTTTACCTTTCTTGTGCTATAAAAAACGGCTGCATGGGGAAATTTATTTGCATCTTTATCCTATTCACCTGCACATTTCCATGCAGGGCACAATTAAGCGTTTCCCCTTCTACATTCCAGGATAGCTATGTTTATGTAAACGAAAGGCTTTTGTATGTGCAGGACGGGATCCACCTGGTGAAAAACAGGAATCCTTCAACAGAAGCAGGTATCTATCTACGTAATGAAGCACAGCTCCTGCAGGGCGAAAAACAGGAAAACTTTAATAATGGAAATGGATCAGTTTCCCTTTTCCAGGAGGGCACTTCAAATGCTTTTGATTATAATTACTGGGCGTTACCGGTGAGCAATCCGGGGAACCGGAATATCCATGATTATATCCTGGAACCATTGGATCTTACCCGCAGCAGAAAAGCCATTTTTACGACCGATCTTAACGGGCAGGCAGATCCTCTTAGCATTTCGAAGAAATGGATCTACAAATTTGCGGGAGACGATTATGCAGACTGGAAGTACATTGGTGACTACTTCGATTTGAAACCCGGCGAAGGTTTTACCATGAAAGGTACTAATGGAACAAACCATACTTTAATCAATAACGTAGAAAATAATCCCGGCAGCAGCCAGCGGTACGACTTTCGTGGCACCCCAAATGACGGCCTGTACAATATAAATATTCTAGAAAATCAATCTTTACTTGTTGGCAACCCTTATCCTTCAGCCCTTCATCTAAAGAGCTTCTTGCTGGATAATCCTGCCACAACCGGAATAGCTTATTTTTGGGATTCTAAAGATAATGGCACTTCTCACTATCTTCAGGATTATGAAGGCGGCTATGGCGCATACTCTCCGGGAGCGAATTCTTATGTTCCTGCGGTTTTTAAGAAATATCGTGGAAATGGAGAACTGGCAGGAGTAACGGGAGAAAACGGAGAAATAATTCCGCGGGAATTTATTCCCGTTGCCCAGGGATTTATGCTCATTGGCAGCAAAGATGGCAATGTGAGCTTTAAAAATTCTCATCGCATTTTTAAAAAAGAAAAGACCCGCGATTCCCAGTTTAAGGCTGTGGCCAGTAATCCGGAAGTGAGTGAGATTATTCCCAACCTGCGCCTTGATGTAGAAATTAATAACCTTTACTCCAGGCCGTTAGTACTGGCATTCAGGAATGATGCCACAACTGGAAAAGACTGGGCAATGGATGCAATGGCCATGAACAAAATCGCCTCAGATGCCGGGTGGTTTGTAGATAATGATTTTTACCTGATTAATGTCCGTCCATTTGCAGCTGAAGAAAATATCCCATTAATCATAAGTATGGCTACAGAAGGGGAAATTGTCTTTAGTGTGGAATCTATGCGGGCGCTGGAACCTGAAGCCGTTTTAATTTATGATGCTGAAGCCAATACCTACAAAAATATCCTCAAGGAAAGCTATAAAACTGTATTGCAAAAGGGGGAATATTCCAGCCGCTTCTTTTTAACTATAAAAATGCCTGCGCCGGAATCCACAAATGTTAATGACGATAATCCCCCGGCGCAAAATTCAGAAGAACTTTTTGAAAGCCCTGAGAAGACAATTACTTCTGCCGAAGAAGTAGAGGTTTTTCAGAACGCCGGGGAAGGAATTTTACAATTGAAGATTCCTACACAAACCAATGCAGCACAGATCAATCTTTTTGACCTTAAAGGTAGCAAAGTGCTTAGCAGAAAGATTTTAAATTCTGAAATAGAAATCAGCCTTCCTGTCTCCGGTCTAAGTGAAGGAGTTTATATTCTCAATATTATTACTACAAATAAGAAAAAAATCAGTAAAAAAATTACCATCAAAAAAAGATAGTAATGGAGGAATACATGTTTCCCTGTTTAAATAAAAAACTTTTTGGATTAGAATGCTACGGTTGCGGGGCTCAACGTTCTATTGCATTACTTTTAAAAGGAGATTTTAACGCAGCCTTCCATATGTATCCCGCTATTTTTTCCCTCCTTGTACTGCTGGGATTTTTAGTATTCAATCTTTTCTTTAAATTTAAATACGACTATTCCATTAAAATCGGGTTAATTATTTTAAACGCTGCCATAATCACGGGAAATTATCTTTATAAATTTATCTTAATCATCCACTAACTAAACCAACTATTTATGGAAAAAGAACAATTACCTAATTCCACCTTAATTCTTGTTTTTGGTATCCTATCCATCCTTGGATGCTGCTGCTATGGCGTCCTGGGGGCAATATTTGGAATCCTGGCTATTGTAATGGCAAAAAAAGCCACGGAAATTTACCATGCCAATCCCGAATTATATACGGGCTATCAAAATGTAAAAACCGGGAGGATACTTGCTTATATAGGAGTTGGAGTGAGTGCGCTCTACATCGTGATCATCATTGTAGGCTTAATTATCTATGGCGGTATTGAAGGAATCCAGGAAATGCAGGAGGAAATTCTGCGGGAATATGGAAATTACGAAGCATAAAAAAGAATTCCTGATTAAATTAAAAAAGGTCTGAAAATTAGCATTTTCAGACCTTTTTTAATTCTCAGCTTAAAAGTTTTCTACTTTTCAAAGTCTTTTAAGGTAGTAATAATAATATCCACACAATCTTTTAGTTGCTCTTCATTCATTACCAATGGTGGAGCGAATCTAATGATATTGCCGTGGGTTGGCTTCGCCAGGAGTCCGTTTTCCTTTAGCGCAACGCAAATATCCCATGCTGTTGTACTTTCAGGAGAGTCGTTAATAAGAATGGCATTCAGCAAACCTTTTCCGCGAACGGAATCTACGATACTGGAATTCCTGATATAATCATCCAGTAATCTTCTGAACAAACCTCCCAGTTTTTCGGCATTTTCAGCTAAATTTTCATCTTTTATCACCTCAAGTGCCGCATGAGCCACTGCACAGGCAAGAGGATTCCCACCAAAAGTAGAGCCATGCTGTCCTGGCTTGATCACGTCCATCACATTGTTATTGGCCAAAACCGCAGATACGGGATAAACTCCTCCGGAGATCGCTTTTCCCAAAATAAGAATATCAGGCCTTACCTCTTCATGGTCTACCGCCAGTAATTTACCTGTACGGGCAATTCCAGTTTGCACCTCATCAGCAATAAAAAGTACATTATGTTTTTTACAGAGTTCCTTTGTTCTTCTCAGAAAACCTTCAGATGGCACATAAACTCCAGCTTCACCCTGTATAGGCTCCACAAGAAAACCGGCAATATTATCATTTTCTTCAAGTACCTTTTCCAGTGCGTCTACATCGTCGTAAGGTATCTTCAGGAATCCGGGGGTGTAGGGGCCAAAATTTCTTCGTGCATCCTCATCATTGGAAAAAGAGATGATGGTGGTGGTCCTTCCGTGGAAATTATTTTCGCAAACCACAATCTGCGCTTCGGTTTCCTTAACTCCTTTAGTCTCGTAAGCCCATTTCCTGGCCAGTTTTATCGCGGTTTCCACAGCCTCGGCTCCTGTGTTCATAGGTAGCAGCTTATCAAAACCAAAATATTCTGTAGCATATTTTTCAAACGGCCCAAGCACATCATTATGGAAGGCGCGGGAAGTGAGGGTAAGGGTGGCAGCCTGTTTGTTTAGGGCATCTATAATCTTTGGATGGCAATGTCCCTGGTTTACTGCGGAATAGGCCGAAAGGAAATCGTAGTACTTTTTTCCTTCCACATCCCATACATGCACGCCTTCGCCTTTGCTTAAAACGGCGGGAAGCGGGTGGTAATTGTGCGCTCCGTGTTTATCTTCCAGTTGAATAGCCTCTTCTGAAGACTTGATTTGTGTTAATGACATTTCAAAATTTTTAATCTTTTCACTTCTGCAATTCCTTCTTGTCCCGCGCATTGAAAGCAGCGGATTTGGAGAGAAATCATCCTTTTTTCAGATTTTCGCAAATTACTAAATGTTTACTGAAATTTTCAATGCCAGCCCTATTAAATCTTGGCAATTATCCTATTTTTGCGCTATGGCCAGAAAGAAAAAAAACAAGCTTTTTGAAGCAGTAGAAGTACTTGATGCAGGTGCTAAAGGAAAAAGTATCGCCAAAGCGCCGGATGGAAAAGTGATTTTCATCAATAACGCGGTACCCGGTGATATTGCCGATATCCAGACCATAAAAAAACGAAAATCGTACTACCAGGGCACTGCCGTAAAATTTCATGAATATTCTTCTAAACGTGTAGAGCCGGTTTGCCAGCATTTTGGCACTTGCGGAGGTTGTAAATGGCAGTTTATGGACTATAAATTCCAACTGGAGTACAAACAGCAGGAAGTGGAAAATAACCTGCGCCGCATTGGTAAAGTAGAACTTCCGGCGATTACTCCTATTCTTGGCTCCAAAGACATCTATTTTTACCGCAATAAAATGGAATTTTCTTTTAGTGACAGCCGCTGGCTTAGCATGAAAGAAATTAAAAGCGGGGAAGATATAGAAAACAAGAACGCTCTTGGTTTCCATATTCCGGGTATGTGGGATAAAATTCTGGACATTAAAAAATGCCATTTACAGGAGGACCCCAGCAACGCGATAAGAAATTTTGTAAAAATTTTTGCTACTGAAAATGATATGCCTTTCTTCAACGCAAGGGAGCAATCGGGTTTTTTACGAACGCTGATGATACGCACCTCTTCTACGGGGGAAATAATGGTGCTGCTTCAGCTATTTGAAGAAAACAGGGAAAAACGGGAATTACTGCTTGACAATATACTGGCTGAATTTCCCGAAATTACCTCCCTGCAATACGTGATCAATTCTAAAGGAAATGATACTATTTATGATCAGGAAGTGATTTGCTACCATGGCCGGGATCATATTTTTGAAGAAATGGAAGGTCTTAAATTCAAGATAAACGCCAAAAGTTTTTACCAGACCAACTCTGCCCAGGCTTACCAATTGTATAAAATTACCCGGAATTTTGCCAACTTACAGGGAGATGAGGTGGTGTACGATTTGTACACAGGAACTGGTACTATTGCCCAGTTTGTCGCCGCTAAAGCGCGAAAAGTCATTGGGGTTGAAGCAGTTCCTGAAGCTATTGAAGATGCGAAACAAAACGCCCAGAGAAACAATATTGAAAATACAAAATTCTTTGCCGGGGATATGCGAAAGGTATTTACCAATGAGTTTATCAATAAAAATGGCCACCCGGACGTTATAATTACAGATCCTCCGCGGGACGGGATGCACAAAGAGGTGGTGGCACAGATAATTGCTATCTTGCCGAAGCGCATTGTTTATGTAAGCTGCAATTCTGCCACCCAGGCCAGGGATTTAGAAATGCTGGATAAACATTACAAAGTAACAAAAGTGCAGCCGGTAGATATGTTCCCACAGACTTTTCATGTGGAGAACGTGGTTTGCCTTGAAAAAAGATAAAACCTTAATGAGTTTCAGAAATAAATTAATGTTTGGTTTGTTATTGGGATTGGCTGCATTTAGCTCATGCCAGCGGGACGATATTTGCCCTGAAAGTACCCAAACCACTTCCCTGCTCATCATTCGCTTTTATGATGTTGAAGACCGCACTACCCTGCAATCTCCTACAAATTTGAGAATTAGGGCAGTTGGAGACACCACATTTTATACCGGAGACGATTTTAATACCGATAGCCTGGCAGTTCCTTTGCGCACCAATGCCGATGAAACCTCTTATGAATTCATCTTTAATTATGCCGAAGGAGACGATATAGATCCTAATAGCCCTGTAGAACAAAATAATACCGATACGATTACTTTTAGCTATATACGCGACCAGGAATACCTTAACCGGGCCTGCTCTTTTAAAATTAATTATTCCGGACTTGATGTGGAAACCGAAGGTGGAGAAGACGGCGCATGGATACAAGCCTATCAAATTGAACAAGAAGAAGTTATAGATGAAACTGAAGCACACCTCTTTTTATACTATTAATCTACTACTGCTTTTGCTTTTCTTCGGAAATTTGCAGGCACAGGAGCAGGAAATTCCGCCGCCTTCTGTTGCAGACAGTGTACAGTATAAACAAAAGTTCGGGTTGCGCGCCGGGGTAGACCTGAGTAAATTGCTGCGGACTGCCTTACAGGATGATTACAGCGGCTTTGAAATTGTGGGGGATTACCGGGTTTATAAAAATTTCTATGCCGCTGCTGAAATTGGGAATGAAAAGATAACTTTTGCCGAAGGCCCTATTACAGCCACTTCAAGCGGAAGCTATATAAAAGTGGGAGCCGATTATAATGCCTATGAAAACTGGCTGGACATGCAAAACAGCATCTTTGTGGGCCTGCGTTACGGGTTTGCCACTTTTTCACAGGACCTGGAGCAATATACCATCTATACCACCACTTCTTATTTTGAACCCGATGTGCGCACTCCGGAAGATGGAGAAACCACCGGCCTTACCGCCAACTGGATAGAACTTATTGCAGGCATTAAAGTAGAAGTTCTTAACAACCTTTTTCTTGCTGTTAATGTTCAGCTAAAAAGGCGTATTGGCCAAAGCACTCCTCCAAATTTTGATAACCTAAGCATTCCCGGCTTTAACAGGACTTACGATGAAAGTAATTTTGGGGTTGGCTTTGGATATACTATTTCATATCTGCTGCCACTTTATAAAAAATAGCCGTTAGACGGTAGACGGTAGACGGTAGGAAAGTTTAAAGTTTCAGGTTTTGAAGTTTTCTGTTTCGGCAGAATTTCTGCTGTTAACTCCCAACTTCATACCTTAAAATTCTAACTTCTAACTTCGTACTTCTAATTTCGTACTTCCTCTTTCTTCCCACAAAATTCGCAGATTAGCGCAGAAATTTTATTAAAGTTGATAATCAATTCCAAACCTAATTTCTAAATTCGTATTTCAAAATTCCAACTTCCAACTTCGTACTTCTAACTTCGTACTTCTAATTTATCCTTTTCTTGCTTCCCTCATAAATTTCATATTTCAGCAAGCGGGATTCTAATGCGCCGTTGTACATTTTTATTTTCCTGGAAGGGCGAAGGCCAACATTTTTAATTGCTTCCAGATTTGAAGTAATAAACCAGGCCTGGGTGCCGGGGTAACTTTGCTTCAGCGTATCTCCTATTTTTTTATAAAACTTTGGCATGTCAATCTCCAGCCGTTCCCCGTACGGCGGATTGAAGACCATGTGCAAATGCCGCTCATTTTCCTTTTCACTCTCAAAGAAATCCTGCCTTTCAATTTTTATAAATTCAGCAAGATTAGCATTTTTCACATTATCAATCGCTTTATGCACTGCAGAAGGCGAAGTATCATAACCTTTCAGCGTAAAATGAAATTCCCTTATTTTTTTCAGCACAGATTCTTCAATTTTCTCAAAAAGATCTGCATCCCAGTCTTTCCACCTTTCAAAAGCAAATTCTTTGCGGTTAAGGTTCGGCGGAATATTACAGGCGATCATCGCCGCTTCAATAAGAATAGTTCCACTCCCGCACATGGGATCCAGGAAATCGCTTTGCCCGTTCCAGCCGGAGTGCAGCAGCATTCCTGCCGCCAAAACTTCATTTATTGGAGCAATATTGGTGGCTGTTTTGTAGCCACGTTTATGCAGGGACTGCCCGGAACTGTCAAAGCTCACGTTACAGAAGTTTTTTTCAATATGGATATTTAACCGCAACGTTGGGAAATCCAGGTCCACATCTGGCCGCTTTCCGAATTTATCCCTAAAGCGGTCCACAATGGCATCTTTGGTTTTAAGGGAGATGTATTTTGAATGCGTAAAAGTATCAGAATGTACGGTGGCATCTACCGCCAGCGTGTCATTTACATCCATAAACTCCTCCCATGGCAATGCATAAATACTTTTGTAAAGATCTTCTTCAGAATAAATCTTAAAACTTTTATAGGGTTTCAGGATTTTAATGGCAGTCCGCAGGCACAAATTAGCTTTATACATAAAGCCGTTGTCCCCCACAAAACTCACATTACGCGTTCCTTCTTTCACCTCCATAGCACCCAAAGCCATAAGTTCTTTGGCCAGGATTGGTTCAAAGCCGAACATGGTTTTGGCGATCATTGTAAAATTATTTCCCATATCACCTTTTTAGAGAACCGCAAAAATACATTAATTTTGGCCGGTATTAAAGAAGTGAGAAGTGAGAAGTGAAGAGTGAAGAGTGAAGAGTGAAGAGTGAAGAGTGAATTTAGAAGTTAGAAGTTAATTTAAAGCTTAAGGCGTTAAAAGCCGAAAACCAAAAAATCCCCTGCCAGGAATGATCTATATTTTACCGTTACTTTCTGTTCTTGCGGGTTATGTGATTTCACTCTTTCTAAAACCGGGGAATTCCACAGGGTTTAAACTGTTGCTATCCTTCAGTGGTGCTTATCTGCTTTCTGTAACGGTTTTTGAATTGCTGCCCGAGGTTTATCAAAGCAATACCGCAGATATTGGCATTTTCATTATGATGGGCCTTCTTTTGCAAATTAGCCTGGAATTTGTTTCTAAAGGGGTGGAACACGGGCATATGCACCACCACGAAGAAGTGGGGAAATTCCCTTTCTTGTTGCTCGCGAGTTTAAGCCTGCACGCATTGCTGGAAGGTTTTCCCATACACGAGCATGGGCATTTACTTCAAGGAGTGGTGATTCATAAAATTCCGGTCGCCGCAATTTTATCGGTTTTTTTAATCCGCTCCAAAATGAGCAAACCGGCAACTTTTCTTTTTTTGGCATTTTTCGCGTTTATGACTCCTCTTGGGAGCTGGCTTCAGGAAAATTTTGAATTCCTTCAGCAATATAACGCATATATCAATGCGGTTGTCATTGGCATATTCCTGCATGTTTCCACTACCATTTTATTTGAATCGGCTAAAAATCATAGTTTTAACATCTCAAAGCTGGGAGTTGTCATTCTTGGAATATTGCTGGCTTATTTTATTTAAGTTTCAATTTTGCTCAACCTGCAATTCATTTTATAATAGTTATTTTTGGGCAAATTGTAATAAGAAGCCATTTTAGCCAAATTCCGGAACTACTATTTAGAAAGAAGTAAACCATGTTCAGCAGGGAAGAATCGAAAAAACTTACGCAGGAATTCTGGACCGGCTTCGGAAAAAATTTTCCACATAAATGGATCCTGTATAACACGAAAATCAAGGAAATCCAGCTGAAGTTTACTTTTACCAGAAAAATGGCACAGGTTTCTATGGATGTAAGTTCGCAGGATGAATTGATCCAGGCTTATTATTTCGAAAAGATGCTTTCGCTGAAGAAAATTCTTCTTGCTGAATATTTGCCAGATGCCATTTTTGATGAACACTATGAACTACCGGAAAGTAAAGTTGTTTCGCGGGTTTATGTGCAGCTGGGCGGGGTGAGCATCCATAATAAAAATAACTGGGAGCATGTACAGCAATTTTTTGTAGAAAAAATGTTGAAAATGGAAGCCTTTTTTACAGATTTTGAAGACTTCATTAAATCCTGAAATTATACTATTTGAAAAGGCTAAAGCAGAGCGAAAAAAGGAGGATTTACGGGCTGGACAGCCTCAGATTCCTGGCATTTCTTATGGTTTTCCTGTTTCATTCTTCTGAAATTTTCTTTTTTGGATTTTTGGGAGTGGATTTCTTCTTTGTACTTTCCAGCTTCTTACTTACCTATCTTGCTTTTACTGAAATAGAAAAAACCGGAAGTTTTTCCCGCAGAAATTTCTTTTTGCGCCGAGTGCTCAGGATCTTTCCGCTGTATTACCTCATCGTATTCTTCAGTTTTGTAATCCTGCCTTTTCTTGCTGAAAAAGCCGGCATTGCAATCACCTTGCCTGAAAAGGAATGGTACTTCTGGACGTTTCTCTCCAATTATGACAACAGCCATTATCTTTTACCGCTGAAGTTTTTATGGTCTATTGCCGTGGAAGAGCAATTTTACCTGCTTTTCCTGCTGCTGAGCATTTTCTTTAGAAAACACTTCTGGTATATCATTGGTTCTTTGCTGCTGGGGTATGTAATTTTTATGATTTCTGAAGGCTACTTTGGCTGGGAGCGCTATAAAAGTGTATTCCTACATCTTGTGAATTTTGCCTTCGGGATGGCGGCAGGTTATCTCTTTTACCTGGGAAGATTAAAATTTAAAAAACGCATTTTACTGCCCGGCCTGCTACTTTCTTTCATTTTACTGTTCCCTACAGTAAAAATTGCGATCTTATTTAACCTGCTGCTTTCCCTGTTTTTTGTTCTGCTTATCTTCAGCATTACCCACTTTGGACAAAAATTAGCCCGTAACTATATTTTCAGGATTACAGAATACCTGGGAAAATATACTTACGGGCTTTATGTTTACAGCGGCTTTATTATTGTCTTTTTCAACAAACTCTTAAGCCCCGGATCCAGAATTTTAATTATCCTTATAGCGTTAATTGCTCTATTCCTGGTCGCTTTTCTTTCTTATCATTTATATGAAAAGCATTTCCTGAAGCTAAAAAAGTACTTCAGGAAAGTGTAAACAATTTAGTTAAAGTAGAACCCGTTAGGCCCTACTCCAACTGTGAAATCTGTTATAAATTCTCCGGTTATTGTATATATTCTCACCTTCCCATTTGAAGAAAAATTAGGCGCGTCCCCCGCATAAATATACCCGCCTTCTACTTCAAAACCATACATTTCCCCATATTGATCAGATTCACTTTCATAACTTAAAATCGCTTCTTCAGGCGCTTCTGTAGCGTCTTCAGAAATGCTGTAAACAGATTTCCCTGCCGTAAAATAAATTATATCATCTTCAATATCAAGATTTGAGACTCCTCCTAAGCTTGTAAGATCCAGCACCGCAACTTCTTCTGCGGCGTTCAGAGCTACTTTATAAAGCTTTTCATTAGAAAGGGCAAACAGGGAATTACCTTCAATTTCTATAGCATTCAAGCCTTCCATTTCTCCTTCAGCATTTTCAAAAAGAGTAATGGTTTTCACAAAAGAATTAGAAGAAGGATCAAAAACTTTTACAGTATTTCCATCTCCGTACGCTGCTCCTTCCGCATAAATCAAGTCATCGCTTATCTGCAATGCTGATAGCTTACTACCGGCAACTACGCTTTCTTCAACTTCTAAACTTTCCAGATCTATAACGGCAATATAGTCATCACTGCCATCACTAAAACCGGCTACATTTGTCACGTAAGCCTTGCCGTTATAAGCCACGCCATATAAAGGAACATTCAGGCCGCTATCCACCTGGCCTTTATATTCAAAAGAATAGCGATCTACCACCGTTATCAAATTTGAACCATTGGAAATGATATAGGCATTTTCATCATCAAAAAACATAGATTGTACAAAATTACCCAGGTCCATCCCGGGATTTACCGTTTCAAAAACCATATTTTCCACCGTTGTTAGTTCTGTATCCAAGAAAGAAATACTTCCTGCAGATTGGGAGCCTTCATTAAGAACAATTACTCCATCTGCATAATCTCCTGTAGGTTCCGGCACCTCGTTAATATCATCGTCATTACTACAGGAGCTAAGTAAAACCGAGGCTAAAAGTGAAAGGCTTAAAAATTTGCGAATTTTCATAGTTGATTGATTAAAATTTAAAGTTTAGGTATAGATTAAAGTTTGTTCCCGGCATCCACCGGTCTTCTACGTTTTGATATTCTGTATTAAACAGGTTGTTGATCTTTGCTCCTGCCTCTAATTTGCCATTTTTGAAGGCATAGTTAATACCAAGATTGGCTAGAAAATATCCGGAGAGTTCTCCGCTATAGTCGGTCCTGGTATAAACGCTTCCATTATAGAGCAGCTGGATAGACGGGGTAAAAGCGTGGTAATTGTAACTAAAATTGCCGGTAATTTTATGATAAGGGATATAAATTAACTGCCGGTTGCTTTCAGTATCTTTGGAAACGGTGTAGGCATAGGTGGCATAAGTAGTAAGAACCTGATCTTTACTAAAAGTTTTATGCCAGTTTAGATAAGACTCCAGGCCATATATTTTTACGTTATCTTCATTTACAGGACGCCAGATTCCGCTTTCGCCGGGCAACCACCGAATCATGTCATTAATCTTGTTGTAATAGATAGTTAATCCGGTTTCAAAATTTTTAAGATGAAATTCATTACTAATTTCAGCCTGGAGAGAAGTTTCCGGGTCCAAATTTGGGTTGCCTGCAGAGGACCAGTACAAATCGTTGTAGGTAGGAATCCTGAAATTTTTTGAAGCGTTAAACTTTAGCGTATAAAAGTTGCCAATTTTATAATCTGCTCCAAAAGAATATAACAGCGGACTATCATAATTCGCAGTAACTTCTTTTCTTATTCCTGCTTCGTACTGGAATTTTGATGTCACCCGATGTTTCCCGAGAACTGCTATAGAAAAGATGTTTCGGCTATTATTGCCTAAACTGCTTCCTTCACCTTTTGTATAAGTGTTCTGGATAACTGTATTTAAAAGAAGCTCTTTATGTTTATAATTTAAATCGTATTTCGCAATAAAGCTGCCTGCCTTTCCGTAGGAATAATTTTCAGCATCTATGTTTTCAAAATATTTGTAGTTTTCCCTGATAAAGGCCAGCCGGGTAACCTGCCGAAAATCTGAAAATTCCTTAGCCCACTCTAATAAATTCCTGTTGTTAAAATCAAGGTATTTCGTACGGTTCTCGGAAGGACGAATGAGTGAAAAATGGCGTTTCCCGTCATAAACTTCACTAATGAACTTAAGGACGTTTTTAGAATTAAACCGGTACCCCATTGTAACATTCAAAGCATTATTATAGTATTCCCCATTTAGGTTTTTCCCGCGCCCGTTTGGATAATCATAATCGTTATCACTGCTGTTCCTGGCAATTGCCATATTTAAACTCCATTTATTTTGTGCTAATTTCAGGTTGTACCGCGCGTCAACAGTATTAAAACTCCCGTATTGCAATAGAAACCGGTGTTGCTGTTTCCGGTTAAATGACAGGCTGTTGTTTAAATGAATGCTCCCGCCAATAGCCCCGGTACCATAAACCACGCTTCCGCCGCCACCTCTAACCAGGATATTATCGTAAGCTGCTGCATTTACAGTGTTAAAATCCATCTGGCCGTTAAATTGGGAATTTATATTGATCCCATTCCAAACTACGGCGGTTTGTGCTGCTGTGGTCCCGCGGAAAGAAGGCGAAGAAACCATTCCCCTGCCGTTTTCTTTGAAGTAAATTGAAGTATTAAAGCTTAAAACATCGGTAAGCAACGGCTGATTTTTGGTTAATACCGAATCTGAAAGTTTATAAACACGCTGTCCTGTAGAGAATTTCTCCAGCTTTTCATCGCTTAATAAAACGGTATCTAAAACAGTAATCTCCCGTGTTTGGGAAAAAAGTTTAGATGTAAATAGCCATAACGGCAGTACGATTAATAGGAATCTTATTCTCATTAGCCAGCGACTTTTATCCCGAAAGCCTCGATTTTTAAAGTTTGCTTCTGGCAGGTCTCCTGGCTTGCGTCTTGTTGTTTACCTTCCCATCCATAAAGAACAGTGGTATTTTGAAGTGATAACAACAAGCATCCCAACGGGACTAAGCTTACAGTTGCGGGAACAGCTCAGGCTTTTGAAGTTAGAGGTTATGAAGTGTGAAGTACAAAGTTTTAAAAACTTACTACGCACTTCTAATTTCGTACTTCTAACTTCTTCCTGATTCCCTTTTAATCTGTACCGAAAAAACTCCGGCACCGAACCAAAAATTCTTAGCGAAAATAAACAATTATGTTTGCTGGCAGCTTAAATTTTTAAATAATCTTACTTTTGAATTTTTAAAACAGTTCCTTTTGAAGAAATTTGGTCTCCTTTTAGTCTTACTGATTTTTAGCGCCTGTAAAAATTCTGAAAACAAACGAGAAGAAACATATCCTTCTAAGGGAGAGAAGATTAACATCTCTTATGCAAAGGGATTCGAAATTGAAAAATTTGATCATTATTTTATAATTGAAGTCAATAACCCCTGGCCGGATGCCGGAGAAAATTTCCGTTATCTTTTAGCTGAAGAGGATGCTGTTATTCCACCCGATTTAGAATTTGACCAAAAAGTCCAAATTCCGGTCAGGAAAATTGTGGTGACTTCCACCACCCATATTCCCGCTTTGGAAGCTTTGGAAGAAGAATCTGCTTTGAAAGGATTTCCCGGACTGGATTTTATCTCTTCAGAAAAAACGAGGGAATTGATAAATTCCGGAGAAATAAAAGAAGTGGGGAAAAATGAAAATCTAAATACTGAGGTTCTGATAGATTTAGAACCCGATGTAGTGATTGGCTTTGCCATTAACGGGAATAATCCCGCCTTCGAAACTATACAAAAAGCAGGCATTCCGGTGGTTTACAATGGCGACTGGACCGAGGAAAGCCCGCTGGGTAAAGCGGAATGGGTTAAATTCTTCGGAGCATTTTTTAATAAAACAAAAGAGGCAGCAGAGATTTACAAGCAGATTGCTGTCTCCTACAAAGAAGCCAAAGAACTGGCGAATACTGCCGAAGATTCTCCAAAAGTTTTGAGCGGTTCTATGTACAAAGACCAGTGGTATATGCCTTATGGAAATTCCTGGACCGCGCAATTTATAAAAGACGCTAATGCCCATTACGTTTATGCCGAAACCGAAGGAAATGGCAGCATGGCACTTTCTTTTGAAAGTGTGCTGGCAGAAGCACAGGATGCCGATTACTGGATAAGTGCCGGCCAGTTTACTTCCTACGAAGAACTTTTCGCAAATTCTGATCATTACCGCCAGTTTGAAGCGGTTAAAAATAAAAAGGTTTACAGCGTTAGCCTGGTAAAAGGAGCAACCGGCGGCGTAGTGTATTACGAACTTGGCCCGCAGCGCCCGGATCTTGTTCTTAAAGACCTTATCTCTATTTTTCATCCTGGTTTGATGCCAGATTACCGGAGAACATTTTTTAAAGCTTTGGAAGAGTAACAAACTTGTAAAAAATACTTATCTTTAGTCTATGCAAATCGAAAAAAAAGATAACGAAATACTTATAAAAGTCCCGGCAGGAACACACCTTCCAGGCCTGCAGCGTATGATAGATTATATCAAATACCGGGAAATAGCATCTAAAAGTAAAGCCAGCGAAAAACAGATTGAGGAACTTGCTCAAAAATCCAAATCAGATTGGTGGGAAAAAAATAAAAATCGATTCCTTTAATGATCATAATAGTTGACACTAACATAGTTTTTAGTGGCATCTTAAATCCTAAAGGAGACATAAGCGATCTTTTATTAAATTCCAGTGATATTTTTCAATTTTATTCTCCAGGTTTTCTTCTTGAAGAATTGGAAAAACATCATCAAAAACTACTTCAAATTTCCGGTTACTCAGAAACTGATCTTAATTTCCTAAAAAGATTACTACTCAAAAAAATTGAATTCATTGATCCTGAAATCATTCAGCAGTCTAACTGGGTAAAAGCCGCCGCACTTACCAAGGATGTAGACGCTTACGACATTCCTTTTATAGCTTTAGGCCTTCAGCTAAATGCACCGCTTTGGACAGGAGATAAAAAATTAATGCAGGGTTTAAAGAGTAAAGGATACAATTCAATTTTATATTCTAAACATTTAAGAGAAATTCGAGACGAAAAGTAAGTCCCGTGCAGTTAGCATTCCCTCTTAAGGATAAAAACTGTAATTTCGCTTCTCAAAAAATATCCAACCAGTTCATTGGTACCTTTTGCAACAGAATTTGACAAAATATCGGATTATTATTGTATTTCTCTTTACCGGAGTAATCCTCCTTATATTCTTAAATATTGCCTCCGGCTCTGTAACTATTCCATTAAAAGACATTTTCGGCTCTATTTTTAACGGGGAAGTTAGCAGGGAAACCTACCGCTATATCATTCTGGAATATCGTCTTCCCAAAGCCTTTACGGCAGTTATTACCGGTTCTGGCCTTGCAGTAAGCGGGATGCTTATGCAAACCCTGTTTCGCAATCCTCTGGCCGGTCCATACGTGTTGGGACTTAGCAGTGGCGCCAGTCTTGGAGTGGCCATTATAATTATGGGAGCTTCGGTTTTTGGAGGAGGGTTTGCCGCTGTCATGCTTTCTAAATGGAGCCTGGTAATTGCCTCCAGCCTGGGGAGTTTCTTTGTGTTAATGGCAGTTATGCTGGCCTCGGTAAAACTTCGGGATACCATGGCAATTTTAATTATAGGCTTAATGTTTGCCAGCCTTACGGCAGCTGTGGTAAGCGTACTTTCCTATTTTAGCCCTGCGGCAAATTTACAGCAGTACGTTTTCTGGTCCTTTGGAAGCCTTGGAAACCTGTCGTGGCCGGAAGTTGGCATTTTATCAATTTTTTGGCTTACCGGGATGATACTTGCTGTTTCCTGTATTAAAAACCTGAATACCCTGCTGCTGGGAGAACCCTATGCCAAAAGCCTGGGGGTGAGCA
Source organism: Autumnicola aciditolerans (assembly GCF_041679265.1). Lineage (NCBI taxonomy): Bacteria > Pseudomonadati > Bacteroidota > Flavobacteriia > Flavobacteriales > Flavobacteriaceae > Autumnicola > Autumnicola aciditolerans. Next base: position 148,813 of record NZ_JBGFSM010000002.1, on the reverse strand, counting down.
TCCGCAGGAACCGTTTTAAAATAATCCTTGCCACCAGTATTCTGGCCGGTAGCATTACGGCTTTTGCCGGTCCCATCGCTTTTGTTGGTCTTGCAGTGCCGCATTTAATCAGGCAGATACTCCCGGTAAATAACCATAGGATTTTACTTCCGGCAGTTATTTTGGGAGGTGCAGCTTTAATGCTAATTTGTGATATAGTAGCACAACTACCGGGAAAAGAATTTACATTGCCAATTAATGCTATTACCTCGCTTATTGGGGCACCTGTAGTGATCTGGCTATTGGTTAGAAAAAGAAAATTCATGTTTTGACAAAATCGGCCGCACATATTTTAAAAACTGAAGCTCTAAGCATTGGTTATAAAAAAAAGGATCAGGAACAGCTGATTGCTTCTGGTATAGACATTAAAATAAAACAGGGGGAACTTGTTGCGGTAATTGGGGTGAATGGCATAGGGAAATCTACATTTTTAAGAACGCTTAGCGGCATTCAGCCGGCATTATCGGGGAAAGTTCTTTTAAAGAGTATCGAATTCGGTAAAATAGATGCTTTAGAATTAGCCTCTCTTATTAGCCTTGTTTTAACAGAGCAGCCGGTTTCTAAAAACCTGAGCGTGCTGGAGCTTGTGGCCCTTGGAAGACAGCCCTACACCAACTGGATAGGAAAATTGAGCAAAAATGACCTCCGGCAGATCCTCTCTGCGTTAAAGCTGGTAAATATCGAGCCCCTTCAGGAGAAAAAATGTTACGAACTTAGCGACGGTCAGATGCAAAAGGTACTCATTGCGCGAGCCATTGCCCAGGATACCCCTCTGGTGATTTTAGACGAGCCCACCACCCATTTGGATCTTTATCACAAAGCTTACGTCTTAAAGTTGCTGAAGGACCTTACCCGAAAAACCAATAAAGCAATTGTTTTCGCTTCACACGAAATTAATCTCGCCATCCAGCTATGCGATAAAATCATTTTGATGCAGCCCGGCAAAGTAGAAATTGGTTCGCCTGAAGAACTGCTGAAAAAAAATGCTTTCTCTGAAATTTTTCCTTCAGACATTATTGTTTTTGATCCGGAAACCGTCTCCTTCAGGATCAAATCCTAATTAAACCCGGCTATTATTATCAGGATAAATTCAATTAATTATCTTTGGAAGAAATCACTTCTCCCGCATGAACGATATTGTACTTTTTTTACTCCTTTCTTTTGTTATTTTTTTTTGCGGAATGCTTTTGGGAAGTTTTATCTCCAGGTTAAAAGCTGGCAAAAAAGAAGGCCTGTTACAGGAAAAAATAAGTCAACAAACACTTCATATAGAAGAAATTAAACTTCTGAATAACAATGCTTTAATTGAATACAAAAACAACTTAAAAGAGACCAGGGAAGACTTGCTAATAAAATTAGCAGAAATAGAAAAGCAACGGGAAAACATCCGCAGGGAAAAGGAGAGTCTGAGCAATGAACTTACCCGCAGAACTGCTGAATATCAACACCTCCTGGAGCGGCAAAAAGAGCAAAAGAAAGAGATGGAAGACCTTCAGGAAAAGTTCACTGTTCAGTTTGAAAATCTTGCCAGTAAAATCCTGGAGCAGAAGTCAGAAAAATTCACCTCGCTCAACAAAGAAAACATTCAGAATATCCTGAATCCGCTTCAGGAAAAGATTAAAAATTTTGAAGAAAAAGTCAGCAAAAACAATGATGATTTTATTTCCCGCCATGCGGAACTGGGTAATTATTTAAAGATCCTGAATGAGCAAAATTTAAAGATTAGCGAAGAAGCCAATAATCTTACCAGGGCGTTAAAAGGAGAAAACAAGACGCAGGGAAACTGGGGAGAATTAATTCTGGAAAGGGTACTTGAAAAATCGGGGCTGGAAAAAGACCGGGAATATTTTATTCAGAAAGCTTATAAAGATGAAGATGGAAATAAAGTGTTGCCAGATGTGGTGATACACCTTCCCAACGACAAAAAGATGGTTATTGACTCCAAGGTTTCTTTATCGGCTTACGAAAAATACGTAAATGAAGAAGATAAAGAACTGAGAAGCCGTTATTTGAAGGAGCATCTAAAATCCCTGAGTAATCATATCCAGCAATTAAGTGCCAAGAAATATGAAGATTTGCACGGCTGCGATTCACCAGATTTTGTGCTGATGTTTGTTCCTGTAGAGCCTGCGTTATATCTGGCCCAGGAGCTTGATAATTCCTTTTTTTATACCGCGTTTCAGAAGAATATTTTATTAGTAAGCCCCACCACTCTACTCTCTACATTACGAACCATAGATACCATTTGGAGCAATGAAAAGCAACAGCAAAACGCACTGGAAATTGCAGGACACGCAACTTCATTGTACCATAAGTTCAAGCTTTTGCTCGATGAACTGGAAGTTGTGGGAAACAGGTTAAAATCTACTTCTTCTGCTTATAATGGCGCGATGAAAAAATTAACCGGTCAGCAAAACCTTATTAAAGATATAGATAAACTGGAAAGCCTTGGTATTTCCCCAAAACAAAAAATCCCTCAAAAATGGCTGAATAAGGCTCATATTGAACCGGATGATAACCCAAAGAAAACAAGCTTAAACTAGATGAAAAACCATTCTTTTAACTTCAGTGTTTTTTTAATTTTTTTCTTTGTTCTGGCGCTCCCTGCGCAGGAAACATATTTTCCACCACGTGGCAACTGGCAGCAAAAAGAGGCTTCGGTTTATGGTTTGGATTTAACCGAAGCAGTAAAATTTGCTATGGATAACGAATATTCAGAGTCAAGAGATTTGCGGCAGGCCATATTAAAAGGATTTCAAAGCGAACCTTACCACAAAATTTTAGGCCCTACAAAAAGACGCGGCGGGCCGGCAGGATTGATTTTAAAGAAGGGTTATATTGTAGCAGAATGGGGAGATATTGAAAGGGTGGACATGACTTTTAGCGTGACCAAAAGTTTTCTCTCCACTACCGCCCTTTTAGCACTGCAGCAAAAATTTATTACCAGTGTAAATGATACAGTAGCCGATTATCTTTGGGACGACACCTTTGAAGGGCCGCACAACAGCAAAATTACCTGGAAACACCTCTTACAACAAAATTCTGACTGGAGCGGTGAACTCTGGGGATCTTATGACTGGGCAGACCGGCCGCCATCAAATGAAAATATTGACCAATGGCGGGCAAGGCAATTGCATGAGCCGGGAACCTATTTTAAATACAATGATGTTCGCGTAAACGTACTGGCGTATTCTCTGCTAAACGTTTTCCGGAAACCACTCCCAAAGGTCCTAAAAGAGGAAATTATGGATCCTATCGGGGCTTCCACAAAGTGGAGGTGGTTTGGCTATGATAATTCCTGGATCACCATAGACGGACTTAAAATACAATCGGTAAGTGGCGGCGGGCATTCCGGTGGCGGCATGTTTATCAATACTAAAGATATGGCCCGTTTTGGATTGCTGTTTATGAATAATGGCAACTGGGATGGAAAGCAGTTACTTTCAAAAAGCCTTGTAGAAGAAGCTATGCAATCCTCTATACCTAATCCTAATTATGGCTACATGTGGTGGTTAAATGCACAAGGGCCGCGGCAATGGAAAAACATTGAGGAGGATATTTTTTATGCTGCCGGATTTGGAGGAAACTTTATTATTGTAGATCAAAAGAACAGCCTGGTGGTGGTTACCAGGTGGCTTGAACCTTCTAAAGTGGAAGAATTCATGCAAATTCTCTATAAAAACATCTAAAATGAAGAAGACTTTATATATCATTCTGGGAAGTATATTCCTGTTGTTTCTCGCTTATTTTGCCTTTGTTTATTTTGTTCCGTATAGCGAAGGAACAAGAAGTGGCGAACTTATTAAATTCAGCAAAAAAGGCGTGTTTTCCAAAACCTGGGAAGGAGAAATAAGCCAGGGAATAAGCGGTGCCCAGATTTTCCAGTTTTCTGTATTAAACAATGATGAAGAGCTGGTGGAGAAACTTCAGGAAAATGAAGGCAATTATGTTAAGCTCACTTACATTGAAAGGTATGCCACCTTCTTCTTTTGGGGCGATACCAAATATTTTATAACCGATGTAAGAGAGGCCGAATCCCCACATTTTAGAAACCGTTAAGCAATGACCAAAACATTCAAAGAAATTAAAGAATCTGAAGTTGTCATTTCAGAATTAATGCTGCCCTCCCACTCCAATTTTAACGGGAAAATCCATGGTGGATATATTCTCTCGCTGCTGGATCAGATTGCCTTCGCCTGCGCCTCCAAGCATTCCCGCGCCTATTGTGTTACCGCTAGTGTAGATACGGTAGATTTCCTGAAACCTATAGAAATTGGCGAACTGGTCACCATGAAGGCCTCGGTAAATTATGTTGGCAACAGCTCTATGGTAATAGGCATACGGGTGGAAGCAGAAAATATCCAGACGGGCGAGGTAAAACATTGCAATTCTTCCCACATTACCATGGTTGCCAAAGATAGCAATGGTAAATCTGTAAAAGTACCCGGCCTAATTCTTAAAACCGATAATGACATCAGGCGCTTCGCGAAAAGCCTGAAGCGTATCTCTATGAAAAAAATCAGGAAACAGGAATTCCAGGATACCGATTTTATGTCTGATGAATACCTGCACATCCAGGAACTGGAAAATGTAAAAATTGAGAAATAGTTGAAGATTAACGGATTTATTGTTGCCATTTTCGCGGCTATCATCATCGCCTATTTCCTTCCGCAGGGAATTGAAGTTTTGCCTTTATCTACTATTATAGACGTTGGAATAGGGCTAATTTTCTTTTTATACGGTTTAAAATTAGCGCCATCAGAAATAAAAGCCGGGCTAAAAAATTACAAATCCCACCTGGTGATACAACTTACCACCTTTGTGATATTCCCTTTACTGGCTTTGGCATGCCTTCCCCTTTTTAAAGAAGGTACCACCTCTCAATTATGGATTGCCCTGTTCTTTTTTGCGACCCTGCCTTCAACCGTATCTTCTTCTGTAGTGATGGTTTCTATCGCTAAAGGCAATATTCCAACTGCGATATTTAATGCAAGCCTCTCCGGGCTTATTGGCATTTTTGCCACTCCTCTTTGGCTGGAAATTTTCCTTCAGAAATCCACCAGTTTTGAGTTTACCACGGTTCTTTTAAAACTATTCCTTCAGATTATCCTCCCCCTGGTCCTGGGATTATTCTTTCAGAAATTTATAGGAGATTTTGTAAAAGAACATGGTAAAAAGTTTGGACTGGTAGATAAAGCTACCATTATTCTTATTGTTTATTCCAGTTTCAGCAATTCTTTTACTTCAGATCTTTTTCAAACGGTAAGCGTGGGAGCTTTGCTGAAGCTTTTCGGCTTGATTGTAGCGTTTTTCTTTATTATTTATTTTGGGCTCAATGTCCTCTGTAATGCTCTTCATTTTGATATAAAAGATAAAATTGCCACCCAGTTCTGCGGCACAAAAAAATCTCTGGTTCATGGCTCTGTGATGGTAAAGGTAATATTTGGGAACTCAGCTGCCACAGGGCTGCTGCTTTTGCCTATCATGCTGTTCCACTCCCTGCAGCTGCTCATCATTGCCTATTTTGCAGAAAGATATGGAAAACGCAAAATTATGGAGTAAGGCTAATAAATTTTTATTCTGCTTATAAAATTTTTCAGAATCCTCTATCTTTATTAAAAATTTTTAAAGATGAAAAATAAGCTGTCCAGCTTACTGATTTTAGCTGTTTTCTTCATTTCCTGCCAGGAACATAAAGAAGAAAAAAAGGAAGCACGGTCCAATACTCCCGTTGTAGTTGAAGAAGCCAGAGATATCCCGCAGAAGCAATGTTTTCTTTATACTGAAGGCAATGACACCATAAACCTGGGACTGGAAATTTTAGGAGACCAGGTAACCGGCTATTTAATGTACCATTTAGCTGAAAAAGATAAAAACAACGGTGAAATTGTAGGAGAAATGAAGGGAGACACCCTTTATGCCGAATACTTTTTTACTTCGGAAGGCAAAGAATCCACAAGGGATGTGGTTTTTTTAAAGGGTGAAAAAAGTATAGTTGAAGGGCACGGCAATATGCAACAAACAGAAGAAGGGATGAAGTTTACTGAGAATCCTGAAATTGAATTTGAGCGCAATATGGTACTGCAAAGGACAAATTGCGGTGTTAATTAATTTAAGTAGTTCGCTATTTGTACCAAATTTATAGTAAACATAATCCATCCAATAATAAGTAAAAGGCCTCCAATTGGAGTTATCGGACCAAGAAATTTCAATTTTTTCCCGGCAGCATCTGTTAGTACCAGGCCATAAATACTAAACGAGAACAGAAGGACTCCAATAATAAAACACCAGCCGCTTATTTGTTGTCCCACTGTTAGAAATGGAAAAACAATTCCGGATATTATAAGTATAATGGCATGATACATTTGGTATTTTACCCCCGTCTCAAAACTTGCTAATTGTTCTTCATTCAATTGCTTTTTAAGAGCATGTGCGCCAAAAGCTCCAAATATTACTGCAAGAGTACCATAAACCCCTCCAAATGTTAAAACAACCTCTTTCATTGCTAAAATTTAGTGAAAACTCCAGCCAGTACTGGGCTAAAATGTGCTAAAAGCTGCAATTTATGTTATATTGAGCCAAAAATTAAATAGTTATGAAAAAAGTTTTATTTCTGGGAATATTCTGTTCCATGTTAATAATGAGTTGTAGTCCTAATGTGGTAGGCAACTGGAATATTGACCGCTACGAGGTAGATAATCAAAAAGGACAAAATTTCACCACCCGCAACGCTGGCGAACTGGTGATCAATAAAAACGGAACCGGAGAGAAAAATGTGGAATATAATATGTTCCAGAACGAATTTAGCGATGTCCAGGATTTTAGATGGACCATGCAGGGAGACGATCTTATTACTATTACCAGTACTAATTCCTATGAAGATTCAGATTTTGATAAAACCTGGATAATGGTTACCAACAAAAAGAAAGAACAGGTATGGAAATCTACCGATGGTAAAAATTCTGTACAGGTCCTGGAGCTAAGTAAGAAGTAGATATAAAACAAGCTTTAAAAAAGCGGCTGCTCTTAAAAAAGCAGCCGTTTTTTTATCTAAACTTAATTTGTTGTATCCTCCTGCCGCATTTATTTGCTCAGGTACATTTTACGCCTGGAATAAAGATCATAAAAAGCATCATCTTTAAGACTGTCTATAAATAAAATGCTTTCTCCTGTACTCTTCATTTCAGGGCCTAATTGCTTATTAACCTTCTGGAATTTATTAAAAGAGAATACCGGCTGTTTAATGGCGTAACCTTCTAACTGGGGATTAAATTTAAAATCTTTTATTTTCTTCTCTCCCAGCATTATTTTGGTGGCATAATTCACATAAGGTTCTTTATATGCTTTTGCGATAAAAGGCACCGTACGGGAAGCTCTTGGATTGGCTTCAATAATGTAAACTTTCTCATCTTTTATCGCAAACTGAATATTGATCAGGCCAACCGTATTTAGCGCCAATGCAATTTTACGGGTATGATCTTTTATCTGCTGCATAACCAGATCTCCCAGGTTAAAAGGAGGAAGTAAGGCGTTGGAATCCCCGGAATGGATGCCGCAGGGCTCAATATGTTCCATAATTCCCATGATATAAACATCTTCCCCGTCACAAATGGCATCGGCTTCGGCTTCTATAGCTCCGTCAAGATAATGGTCCAGCAATAGTTTATTATTAGGTATTTTTCTTAGAAGATCTACCACGGTTTCTTCCAGCTCCTGTTTATTAATAACAATTTTCATCCCCTGCCCGCCCAGGACATAAGACGGTCTTACCAGGATGGGAAAATTTAATTCATCGGCCAGCGCAAGGGCTTCATCGGCATTTTCAGCCGTACCAAATTCGGGATAGGGAATGTCATTTTGTTGCAGCAACCTGGAAAAACTTCCCCTATCTTCTGCTAAATCAAGGGCTTTAAAGCTGGTACCCATAATTTTTATTCCGTAGCGATCCAGTTTTTCAGCAAGTTTAAGAGCGGTTTGCCCACCTAATTGCACAATTACTCCTTCCGGGTTTTCATGGCGGATAATATCATAAATATGTTCCCAGAACACGGGCTCAAAATAAAGCTTATCGGCAATATCAAAATCTGTAGAAACTGTCTCCGGATTACAATTGATCATGATGGTCTCGTAACCACATTCTGCTGCGGCGAGTACTCCATGAACACAACTGTAATCAAATTCTATTCCCTGCCCAATCCTGTTTGGACCAGAACCCAGTACTACAATTTTCTTACGGTCACTGGAAACGCTTTCATTGGCTACATATTTGTTACCATCGGCCGTTTCAATTTCAGCTTCAAAAGTAGAGTAATAATAAGGTGTTTCTGCTTTAAATTCGGCAGCACAGGTATCTACAAGTTTGTAAACCCTGTTTATGCCAAGCTCCTCCCGTTTTTTATGGACCTCACTTTCCAGGCATTTCAGCATAAAAGCAATCTGCCTATCAGCAAAGCCTTTTTGTTTCGCTTCCAGGAAAAGATCCCTGGGAAGACTATCAATATCATATTTGGAGACTTCAACTTCCAAAGCGAAGAGCTCTTCATATTGCTTTAGAAACCACATATCTATTTTAGTGATTTCGTGAATACGGCTCAGTGGGATCCCGGCCTGTATCGCGTCATAAATTACAAAGACCCTGTCCCAGCTGGGGTTGGTAAGCTTGTCTATAATTTCATCATACTTGGTATAGCCTTTACCATCGGCACCAAGGCCGTTTCTCTTGATCTCAAGAGACTGGGTGGCTTTGTGCAAGGCTTCCTGAAAAGAACGTCCTATTCCCATTACTTCTCCCACAGACCTCATTTGAAGCCCGAGTGTACGTTCACTTCCTTCAAATTTATCAAAATTCCATCTTGGAATTTTTACAATTACATAATCCAGGGAAGGTTCAAATAAAGCGGAAGTGGTTTTAGTGATTTGATTTTCCAACTCATCCAGGGTATACCCCATAGCCAGTTTGGTAGCCACTTTAGCAATGGGATAACCGGTAGCTTTAGAAGCCAGTGCAGAAGACCTGGAAACCCGTGGGTTGATTTCTATGGCATAAATTTCTTCCTTCTCATCGGGGCTTACTGCAAACTGAACATTACATCCCCCGGCAAAATCTCCAATACTGCGCATCATCTTAATCGCAAGGTCCCGCATACGCTGAAATGCTGTATCACTCAATGTCATCGCCGGAGCAACAGTAATAGAATCCCCTGTATGGATGCCCATGGGATCCATATTTTCTATAGTACAAATAATAACTACATTGTCATTTTTATCGCGAAGCAATTCCAGCTCATATTCTTTCCAGCCAAGCAAGGCCTTATCAATTAAAACTTCATGAATTGGAGAAGCTTCCAGCCCGTAGGTTAGCATTTCTTCAAAATCTTCCTGCCTGTGCACAAAACCTGCACCACCACCTCCAAGGGTAAAAGAAGCCCTTATCACGAGAGGAAAACCAAATTCCTGGGCCACTTCTTTTCCTTCCAGATAAGAGGTCACCGTTTTAGCAGGTGCCACAGGAATTCCAATCCTACCCATTAACTGCTTAAATTTTTCCCGATCTTCACAAATATTTATGGCGTCTATATCTACTCCAATGAGTTTTATTCCAAAATCTTTCCAAATTCCCTTCTCATCTGCCTCTATGCATAAATTAAGGGCCGTCTGGCCGCCCATGGTGGGAAGAACCGCATCTATTTCAGGGTGCTTTTTCAAAATTTCCACGATAGATTTCGTGGTTAGCGGCTTGAGATATACATGATCTGCCATGGAAGGGTCTGTCATGATAGTTGCCGGATTGGAATTAATAAGGATAGTTTCTACACCATCTTCGCGCAAAGAGCGAAGTGCTTGTGTTCCGGAGTAATCAAATTCACAGGCCTGGCCTATAACAATGGGACCTGAGCCTATAATTAAAATACTTTTAAGGTTATTGTTTTTGGGCATTGAGAAGGTTTTGATTATAAAAGTAAGAAGCTATTGGGTATAAAAAAAGGCGTTACTAATAAAAGTAACACCTTTTTTATTTTGATATCAAAAATCATTAATGTTTGTGTCGGTTCTCAGAAGATACAGATAATTTCTTTCTGCCTTTGGCCCTTCTTCTGGCCAAAACTTTTCTACCGTTTACACTGGCCATACGTTCTCTAAAGCCGTGCTTGTTTTTCCTTTTTCTCTTAGATGGTTGAAACGTTCTCTTCATTTTAAATATCTTTAATCTTCTGTGAAATCTTTTTAAAGCAGTCCTAAAAACTGCGTGCAAATATACAAAGCTTTTTAACTCTTCCAAATACTAAATAGAAATAATTTTTAATTGTTTTTATTACCTTTGCCGCCTGCAAAACAAAGAGGAGCATGTTTAATAAGAATATCAAATTAGTTTTAGCCGGATTAGTAATGCTTTGGGCCTTCTGGCAGTTTTTTGAAGGAAATATTGGTAATGGAATAGCGCTTATTCTACTTGCAGGCATTTTTATCTTCCTTTATTTTAAGAACGAAATGATTCTTCTTGCTTTCCTGAGGCTGCGCAAACAGGATTTTGATGGCGCCAAGAAATGGCTGGATAAAATTAAAAATCCGGAGAGCGCCCTTACTCAAAAACAACAAGGCTATTATTGGTACCTGCACGGATTAATGGTTTCCCAAACTAACATTACCCAGGCGGAAAAATATTTTAAGAAAGCCATACGCCTTGGTCTTTCCATGGATCAGGACCTTGCAATGGCAAAACTCAATCTTGCGGGAATCGCCATGACCAAGCGTAGGAAAAGAGAAGCCACCAATTTACTTGCCGAAGCCAAAAAGCTGGATAAACACGGGATGCTGAAGGACCAAATTAGGATGATGAAGCAGCAAATGAAGAAAATTTAAGCATTTTTCATACACAGGAAAACATAAATACCTACTTTCACCAGATATTTTTACCCTTTAACGAAAATATTTCTGCACGGCCTGTACCAGGCATACCTTTGCATTCTAACAGCCAACTAAGAATGCATGAAGAAATTTTTACTCCTGTTTCTTCTTATTAGCGGGTTTTGCGCCCAATCCCAGGAGGAGAATAGTACAAAAATCTACTTCTCCCAGGCGTTGTATTATCATCTACCAAAATATGAGGCTAAGGCAAAAAGAGCTTACCGATTTAATGATTATGAAAGAGGTAGCTTTTTATTTGATTCTTTAGTGAACAACTGCCTTCGCTACACGTTTATGGATAATTTTAAGTTCTACCGCTTAAACCAGAAACCTGTTCATTTATATGATTATAAAAAACCGGTATACCTTATCACCTATGCCTCCTGGTGCGTACCTGAAAAAGGCGAAATTCCGGCGATTAATGAACTCGCTGAAAAATACAGGGACAAAGTGAAATTTGTGGTACTTTTTTGGGATAAAGCAGGCACTGCAAGAAAATTATCGGAGGAATTCAACAAAAAAGTTTCTGTTGTTTACATAGATGAATCCCAAAACAGCGATCCGTTTGTAATTCAAAACCTTAAGCATTCTTTGGGTTTGCCCACCTGTTTTCTTATTTCAGAAAACAAACAAATTATGGATATAAGGAGAAGCATTTTCCTACCTTATAACACTCCTCAGAAAGTCTCTTATGAGCGCAACTACGAGTCTATGGAAGAAGGCATTTCCAGCCATCTTACCAGGGCAAGCCATGAAAAGGAAATGGCCACCCTTCTATCCCTCGAACAATAGCGTTAATTTATTTCAGGATAATAGCCATTTTCAGGAATATCTATTTCATACTTTTTGCGGGAAGCATTGTTAAGATGATCATCCCTTAACCAGGGATTATGAATCTTTAGGATTTTGTAGTTAATCCCAAACTGTTTCGCAAAATCAGGAAAATCATGTACCACTGTATCTACTTCAACTTTAAAAGTTGGAATATAAGCATACAAATCGTCTTCCTCTAAATCAAATCCATACTTTTGGGGAGAGGTCATGATCTCTTTTAATGCCAGAAGCCTGAACACATATCTCCCAGTTTCTTCCCCAAGAAGTAAATCGTAATAATCCGACACTTTTTGTCTTTCCAGTTGCCTTGCAATGCCCGCATTCCCCGCATTATACGCTGAAGCAGCCAAGGTCCAGGATCCAAATTTTTCTTTGGCCTTTTTAAGATACCTGGCAGCTACCCGAGTGGCTTTTTCAATATTATATCGCTCATCCACATTACTGTTAATCTCCAGGCCATAATCTTCCCCTGTACCTTCCATTATTTGCCAGAAACCTATAGCCCTGGCCGGGGAAACTGCCTGGGTAAGGCCACTTTCAATTACAGCAAGATATTTAAGGTCATCTGGCACGCCCTCTTCTTTTAATATGGGTTCAATAATTGGAAAATATTTATTTGCTCTTTTCATAAGCAGCAATGCATTGGACTGCCAGTAAGTATTTACCAGCAATTCCCGGTCCAGCCTCTCATATACATCTGGATCTTCCAGTGGAACGGGTTCTCCTGCAAAATCGAGATTTCTTGGAACCTTCAGTGCTTTAATCCGGTAATTTTGCGCGACACTTTTATTTATTACCGAATCTGTTTCTACTCCTTTAATCGCATCAACCGGAAAATCCTGCACCGCGTTTATGCTTACCGCACACACGGCTAAAATTCCAATTACCACCAGACTTTTCTTTAAATACTCCATAACCTTTTCAACCTTTATTTAATTTCTTAATTCCATTTTTCCTTCCAGAATTAAACTTGGAAGATGTTCGTTAAACCAGCGAAAGCGATTGATAACCATTATATGAGTTCCGCCCTCCACGTTTATATAATCCTTAATGTATTTTGCAGGGAATATTTCATCTTTATCCCCATGAATATGAACCAGCTCTTTATTTGCTTTATCACAGTCCCAAAGTACCGTATTCCTTATTGCCCAGTTGATGTAGCGCTTATCCCGAACGGAAAGATATTGACGGTAAAGTGCGGCCCTTTTTTTAAGGTACTTTCCAAAAGCCACTTTTTCAAAATGATCCACAAAATTTAGAAGTCCGGTTGGGAGAAGTTTAAAAGCTCCGGTTTTAGCAGCAAACCGCATTCTCCTGGGCAACTCTTCCCGGCATTTTACACTGGAAATAATAATAAGCCGGTAAACCTCCAGGTATTTACTCATTTCCTGAACAAGAATCCCGCCAAAACTAACGCCAACCAATACAGGCCGTTCATGTGTTACAAAACTGTTCATCCGCAGGGCATACGCTTTTAAAGACTCTGCTTTTTCAGGAATGATCCATTTTAAATAGTGTACTTTAAATCGATCCGGGGGAAGTTTAATATGCTCAAAAATAGTGGGATTCGCAGCCATTCCCGGCATAAAATACACATGTAAAACCTGCTTCTTATCTGCCATCAAAAATAACTTTCAGGGATTTGCTGAAGTCAGTCTCAAAATTAAAGATATTTTATATTCTATTACAAAAGCCGGGCAGTTATATTGCACAAATTTATTGCAGCTAAATCTGGAGATTATTGTAATGGTAACGCATATCTACTAAATGTAGTGACTTAAGCTGCAGGTTCAAATTTAAATCCTTAAATTTGAGAAGCGTTCAAAATAAGCAACACTACTACTTCAAATTTTAACATATATTAAATCCTGGTATATAATTTGAAGCTAATCAACCAGATTTAAAAACATTTTTAATTGCCCAATGCTTGCCCAACAATTGGCTTCCCTGGAATTGAAGACCATTTTCCCCAGGAAATGATTTCGATTCTGAATACTAATTAAAATCTATATAAAAATGAGTGATGAATTAAAGATTACAGATAATGAATTCCTGAGACAATTCGAAACCACCATTCATGAAGAACTGGCTACTATAGAATATTCTCAACAGGATAGGAAAATCTTTTTAACAAAGATCCTTATGTCTGAAAATTTACGAAATGAAGGCTATATGGAAATTTTTATTGAAAATGTGCTTAAAGAGATAAAGGAACGGAATACCCGCGTAATGCCCACAAGCCCTGAGATTGCCAAATTTATGCGCAGAAACCGACGAAAATATAAAGACCTTCTTCCGGTAGGTATCAATATTTAGTTAAACCGCCACTGCTTGTGACTCGCGTATAAAATCAAATCTCACCAGGCCGTCTTCATCAATTTTCGTGAGTTCTATTTCATGTAAAGTATTTACAAGCATGGGGTTCCAGGGCGCTTTTACTTTTATATAATTTTCAGTAAATCCATGGATGTAACCTTTTTTATTTTCACCTTCAAAAAGAACAGTAAACTTTTTTCCCAGCTGACTTTCATAAAAAGCCCTTCTCTTTTTAGCTGAAAGGCCACGCAGCATTTTGCTTCTTTTCTTTCTAATTTTCACCGGTACCACTTCTTTCATTTCAGCGGCCAGGGTGTTGTCTCTTTCAGAATATGTAAAAACATGTAGGTAAGAGACATCCAGCTCATTAAGGAAATTATAGGTTTCCAGAAAATGCTCCTCTGTTTCCCCGGGAAAACCAACAATAACATCCACTCCAATACAGGCATCAGGCATCACAGATTTTATCTGCCTTACCCTGTCTACATAAAGTTCCCGCATATACCTGCGGCGCATTGCTTTAAGAACGTCATTGCTCCCGCTTTGCAAAGGAATATGGAAATGCGGCACAAAAGAATCGCTGGCTGCCACAAAATCTATTGTTTCGTTCTTCAATAGGTTAGGTTCAATTGAAGAGATTCTAAGGCGTTCAATTCCTTCTACCTCGTCAAGGGATTTTACCAGGTCCAGGAATGTATGCTGGTGTTTCTTATTGCCGAATTCCCCTTTTCCATAATCGCCAATATTCACCCCTGTAAGTACAATTTCCTTAATTCCTTTTGCTGAAATTTCGGCTGCATTGTGAAGCACATTTTCAAGCTTATCGCTTCGGGAAATCCCTCTTGCCAGTGGAATTGTGCAATAGGTACATTTATAGTCACAACCATCCTGCACTTTTAAAAATGCCCGCGTGCGGTCCCCAAAGGAATATGAACCCACATAAAAATCTGCCTCCTGGATTTCACAGGAATGAATCTCACCAAAATCATTTTTTGTAAGATCGTTTAGATAATCTGTAATTTTAAATTTTTCAGTAGCCCCTAAAACGAGATCCACGCCGTCTACTGCCGCGAGTTCTTCCGGCTTAAGCTGGGCATAACAACCCACCGCAATTACAAAGGCATTTTCATTAATTTTTTGCGCCTGCTTTACAATGGTTTTAAAGCGTTTATCTGCATTATCTGTAACCGAACAGGTATTGATCACATAAATATCTGCTTCTTCAGAAAAATCTACCCTGCTAAAGCCTTCATCTTTAAAAGAGCGCGCAATTGTTGATGTTTCTGAAAAATTGAGCTTACAGCCCAGGGTATAAAAAGCTACTTTTTTTCCATTCATAAATCAGCCGGTTTTTATTCCAAATCTCATCCTGCCAAAGGGTTTGCAAATATACGATTTACTAACCTTAATTAAAAAACAAAGAAAAAATGAACGCTGCAGTACATCACACGGTACAGCCTGGAATTACGAATCTTCAAATTGACCCATTTTCAAATCTCACATTCCAATTAATCTCTTCTCCACTTTTTAGTTTCTTCAAAAACATGTTCCAGGATGGCTTTATCTTCTTCTGTAAATTCCACATCTCGTCTTTTCATTACCTTCTCTGCCACCTCAAAGGCTTTTTGGGTTTTGTAGGTTGTTGTTCCTGCGCTTCCGCCCCAGCTAAAGCCTGGAATAAAATTCCGCGGAAATCCTGCCCCAAATATATTTGCGCTCACCCCTACCACTGTACCGGTATTAAACATGGTGTTAATGCCGCATTTACTATGGTCTCCCATCATTAATCCGCAAAACTGAAGACCGGTGGGTGCGAACTTTTCAGATTCATAATCCCAAAGGCGCACTTCAGCATAATTATTTTTTAGATTGGAATTATTGGAGTCGGCTCCAATATTGCACCATTCCCCCAGCACAGAATTTCCAAGAAAGCCGTCATGTCCCTTATTGGAATTTTGCATAAGCACAGAATTACTAATCTCCCCTCCTGCCTTACATCCGGGGCCAATAGTGGTGGGGCCATAAATTTTGGCACCCATTTTTACCACTGCAGCCTCGCCGGCTGCAAAAGGGCCGCGAATAAGGCTGCCCTCCATCACCTGGGCATCTTTTCCTATATAGATTGGACCGCCAGATGCATTTAAAGAACAACACTCCACCACAGCACCTTCTTCAATAAAGATATCGCCGGCATTCATCACGTGGTTGGACTCCGGAATGTCCTGCGAATCCCTGTTCTCGGTAAGTAAATCAAAATCGGCCCTTATGGCCTCTCCGTTCTTTGAAAAAATATCCCAGGTGTGCTGAATATAAAAGGCTTCTTCAGCAAGTTCCAGCTGTTCAAATTTTGTGAAATCCACTTCCTGGTCTTCTTTAACAAAGAATGCCACCACTTCCTCTTCAAAAAAAATAGCCTGCTGTTCTTTAAGGTCTTTCACCTGCTCCACAAGCGATGCTGTTGGCAGGAAAGCGGCATTAATCATAACATTTTCTTCCATTTCTACCAATGGCCATTTTCCTGCAAGATAATCTTCAGTGACCGTAGAAGTGGTATTGCCAAGCCAGGCTTCCCATTTTTCCCTGATGCTAAGAATTCCAATTCGTATATCGGCTACGGGCCGGGTAAAAGTAAACGGCAGCAATTTATTTCGGTAGTTACCGTCAAATAGGATATAATTCATTTTCAGCTAAAATTTAGAAGATGTAAAGATAAACCTGAAGAAGTGTAAAATAAAAAAGGCAGCCTTACGGACCGCCTTATATATTGTTAAAACTCAGGAAAAAATTATTTTTTCTTGAATTTCGCGTATTTGTTTTTGAATTTATCAATTCTACCAGCACTATCCACAAGTTTAGACTTCCCGGTATAGTATGGGTGAGAGGTCCTTGAAATCTCCAACTTTATCAAAGGATATTCTGTTCCCTCAATATCAATTGTTTCCTTTGTTTTGGCGGTAGATTTTGTTAAAAATACATCTTCATTAGACATATCTTTAAACGCTACTAATCTATAATTTTCCGGATGGATTCCCTGCTTCATCGCTTTTAACTTTTATTTTTCGAGGTGCAAATTTAATCATTTCATACATAAATACAAGCACATCTTGAAACTTTTTTGAAATATCTGTATGTAACGTTTTACTATCTTTGCTTACCAATATTCCATAAAACTAATCAATCTTTTAAAACATGGAAAATTCAACAGCAAATTCAAAAAAGATTATTCTTAATTATGGAGCCATCCTTGGAGTCATATCTATCCTTCTTGGGGTAATCATGTATGTCACCAATGCATACCTTAGCCCCAGCTTTATCTACAATATTATTGGATTCCTGATTCTTGCCGGCACTATCTGGTTAGGGGTGGAAGCATATAAGAAAGAAAACAATGGCTATCTTTCAATAAAAGATGCTTTAAAGGTAGGAGTGGGAATAGCTTTAATAGGCGGAATTATTGGAGCGATATGGTTATTACTTCTTATTTTTGTTATAGAGCCAGATTATATGACACAATTAGGGGATTTACAAAGGGAGCAAATGATTGAACGTTTCCCAGATATGCCACAGAGCCAAATTGATCAATCTATGGAAATGGCCGGTAAATTTTCTTCTCCCTGGATTATTACAGCTTTTTCCCTCATTGGAAATATCTTCTTTGGTTTTCTTATTGCATTGGTAGTAGGACTTATCAAAAAGAACAAGAACCCATACGAAGCATAAATTTATGCAATTATCTATCGTCATTCCTCTCCTAAATGAAGAACAATCCATAGTGGAATTATATAATTGGATCGTAAAGGTTTTACGGTCCAATTCCTTTTCCTATGAGATCATTTTTATTGATGATGGTAGTACAGATGGCTCCTGGAATGCTATTGAAGCACTTTCGCGAAATGACCAGTTTGTAAAAGGCATAAAATTTAACCGCAACTACGGGAAATCCCAGGCACTGCACGCCGGTTTCCTGCAGGCGCAGGGCGATGTGATTATAACCATGGATGCGGACCTGCAGGATAATCCTGAAGAAATCCCCGAGCTTTACCGGATGGTAAAAGAAGAGCAATACGACCTTGTTTCAGGATGGAAAAAGAAGCGCTACGATAATATTCTTTCTAAAAACCTACCTTCCAAGCTTTTCAACGCCGCGGCAAGAAAAACTTCTGGCGTGAAACTGCATGATTTTAACTGCGGCCTCAAGGCATATCGTAAAGCAGTGGTTAAAAACATTGATGTTTATGGCGAAATGCACCGCTACATACCCGTACTGGCTAAAAATTCAGGATTTATAAAAATTACAGAAAAAGAAGTTCAGCACCAGGCCAGGAAGTATGGCAAAACAAAGTTTGGTGTAGAACGCTTTATTAATGGTTTCCTGGACCTTATAAGCATATGGTTTCTTTCCAAATTTGGCAGGCGTCCCATGCACTTCTTTGGAGCGCTGGGAGTGCTGATGTTTATCTTCGGATTAATTTCTGCAGGCTGGATTGGCATATCCAAACTTTATAAATTGTACCATGGGCTTCCCAACGTTTTGGTTACTTCCAACCCGTGGTTTTATATTGCGCTTACCGTTATGATAATTGGTAGCCAATTGTTCCTTGCGGGTTTTCTGGGCGAGCTTATCTTAAGGTCTAAAAGAGAAAAAGAACGTTATTTAATTAATAAAACCACCGGAAATTTTTAACTTCATCATTATTTTTGTTTGTAAATAGAAAAAACATGTCACAGATAAAACCTGAAATACGCACCAAAGCCGAAGCCTGGCTTACCGGAACTTTTGACAAAGAGACTAAAGATAAAATAAATCACCTGCTGGAAAACAAGCCGCAGGAACTGGAAGAAAGCTTTTACAAAGACCTGGAATTTGGTACCGGTGGGATGCGTGGCATTATGGGCGTTGGCACCAACAGGATCAATAAATACACCCTCGGGAAAAATACACAGGGATTATCTGACTTTTTGAAAAAAGAATTTTCCGGGGAGAAACCCAAAGCTGCTGTGGCCTACGACTGCAGGAACAACAGCAAAGAACTGGCGCAGGTGGTTGCCGATGTTTTTTCGGCTAACGGAATAGAGGTTTACCTGTTTTCAAATTTACGCCCAACGCCGGAATTGTCTTTTGCGGTAAAACATCTTAATTGTCACTGCGGAATTGTTCTTACGGCCAGCCATAATCCACCGGAATATAACGGGTATAAAGTCTACTGGCAGGATGGCGGCCAGCTGGTACCGCCACAGGATAAGGATTTAGTAGAAGTTATTAATGCTACCGAGTATGCTGATATTAATTTTGAAGCCAGGAAAGAACTCATACATACCATAGATACAGAAGTGGATAAAGCTTTTACTGAAGCTTCTGTTACAAATGGCAGTTTTGATACTTCTGCTTCCGCAAAAGAAAAACTTAATATCGTTTTCACTTCCCTGCACGGGACTTCTATTACCCTTGTTCCGGATGTGCTGGAAAAAGCTGGTTTTAAAAATATAAACATAGTCCAGGAACAAAAAGAACCGGACGGCAATTTTCCAACGGTAAAATCTCCCAATCCTGAAGAGCCTGAAGCGCTAAAAATGGCCCTGGAACTTGCCGATAAAAACAATGCAGATATCGTGATAGGAACAGACCCTGATTGCGATCGCCTTGGAGTAGCTGTTCGTGACCTTAAAGGCAACATGACGTTGCTCAACGGCAATCAAACCATGCTGGTAATGACGTGGTTTTTACTGGAACAGTGGAAAAAGGAAAATAAGCTGGACGGCAACGAATTTGTAGCCTCTACCATCGTTTCCACTCCCATGCTTAAAAATATCGTGGAAGCTTACGATGTGCAATACCACGAGGTGCTAACCGGTTTTAAATGGATTGCTAAACTTATAAAAGATCACCCTGATCTGGATTTTGTAGGAGGTGGTGAGGAAAGCTTTGGCTACATGGTTTCAGACTTTGTAAGAGATAAAGATGCCGTTACCTCTACCCTGCTTGCCTGTGAGATCGCTGCAAAAATGAAAGAAGAAGGAAGTTCTTTTTATCAGAAATTAATAGAACTATATACCCAATATGGCCTATATCGTGAAGAGCTTATTTCCCTGGTGAAGAAAGGAATTGAGGGAGAAAAGGAAATTAAAAAAATGCTGGTTGATCTAAGGGAAAATCCCTGGAAGGAAATCGATGGTGAAAAAGTGGTGCTTATTGAAGATTATCAGGCTTCAGTTGCCAGGAACCTACAGGATAATACGGAAGCAAAAATAGATATTCCAAAATCCAACGTATTGATTTATTACACTGAAAGTGGTACGAAAATCGCTGCCCGCCCCAGCGGAACAGAGCCAAAGATCAAGTTTTACATTAGCGTGAATGCAGATCTGGACCAGGTGGAAAATCATTCGAAAGTTAACCAGGAATTAGCCGACAAAGTTTCAAGAATTAAGAAAGAACTGCAATTGGGTTAATCCCTTCCTACTATGTCATATTTCAGAAAAGTACTTCAGTTCGCGAAGCCATATAAGCGTTTCGCGATCCTGAATATTATTTCCAATATTTTCTACGCCATTTTCAGCACCCTTTCTTTTTTGGCTTTTATCCCAATGCTACAGGTGCTTTTCCAGGAAGAAGAACCAATACTGGTGAAGCCCAACTGGAATGGGGAAATAGAAACTTTTAAAGATTTCGCGAGCGATTATGCGAATTTTTTCCTTAACCAACGGGTAGAAGAATATGGACAAATTTCAGCCTTAATCACTATTTGTGTCCTGGTTATTGTGCTGTTCCTGCTAAAAAACATCTTTGATTATATGGCAATGTACTTTATTGCCAACTTAAGGAACGGGATGTTAAAAGATATAAGGAACAGGATATATGATAAAATTGTGGAATTACCGGTTTCTTTTTTCTCTGAAAAACGCAAAGGTGATTTTATATCCAGGATCACCAGCGATGTGCAGGAAATCCAGTCTTCGTTTCTAAGCATGCTGGAAATGTTTATTAAGGAGCCGCTGCAACTTATATTTGCCCTTGTTGCTATGATTGCCATTAGTCCCAAACTTACCTTATTTGTATTCATTTTCCTGCCCATTTCAGGATTTCTAATCTCTTCTATAGGAAAAAAATTAAAGGCAAAATCTACCAGTGCACAGCAGGAAAACGCCACTTTTCTTTCTCTTGTGGAAGAAAGCCTTTCCAGTTTAAAAATTATTAAAGGATTTAATGCTGAAGAGAGGTTCAGGCGTAAATTTCAGGAAAGTACAGGAAGGCTTAACCGCATCCTTAATTCTTTATTGCACAGGCAAAACCTCGCTTCTCCCATGAGTGAGTTTCTGGGAGTGGTGGTTATTACCATTATCCTGTGGTACGGTGGAAATATGGTATTAATAGAACAAACCATGGATGCCTCTACTTTTATAGGGTTTATAGTACTTACTTATCAAATCCTTACGCCTGCCAAAGCCATTTCAAAAGCAGCCTACAGCGTGCAAAAAGGCAATGCCAGTGCAGAGCGGATTATGGAAATAATTGAAACTAAAAGCATTATAAGGGATAAACCCAACGCTCTTCACAAAAAGTCCTTTGATTCCCACATACATATTGAAAACATTTCATTTAAATATGAAGAAGAGAAAGTCCTAAAAAATTTTTCTTTGCAGGTTAATTTTGGGGAAACCGTGGCTCTCGTTGGGCAATCCGGAAGTGGGAAATCTACCATTGCCAACCTTATCACCAGGTTTTATGATGTAAATGAAGGACAAATAAAAATTGATGATATCGATATTCGTGATATTACAAAATCTTCCTTAAGAAACCTCATGGGGCTGGTTACCCAGGATTCCATTTTGTTTAATGATACCATCAGAAACAATGTTGGACTGGGGAAAGAAGACGCCACCGAAGCCGAAATAATAGACGCCCTTAAGGTCGCCAATGCATGGGAATTCGTTAAAGACCTGCCACAAAAACTGGATACCAATATAGGAGACAGTGGTAATAAACTCAGCGGCGGGCAAAAACAAAGAATTTCAATTGCCCGGGCAGTACTAAAAAATCCACCCATCATGATTCTTGATGAAGCTACCTCTGCCCTGGATACCCAAAGTGAGAAACTAGTACAAAAGGCACTGGAAAACATGATGAAAAATCGCACTTCCGTGGTAATTGCGCACAGGTTATCCACCATACAGAATGCAGACAAAATTGTAGTGATGCAAAAAGGAGAAATAGTAGAAGCCGGGAAGCACGAAGAACTTCTTGCCCAAAACGGCAATTATAGAAAATTAGTGGAAATGCAATCCTTCGACTAATCGTTGTAAATTCCTACAAGATAAGTTACTGAAGTTTAAGCAAATAAAAAATGGATGAAAGTAGGTTTCATCCATTTTTATAATAGTCATTTCCATCTTGGGGCTAATGAAAACAACATCTTTAATGCGATTTTATCTTTGGGGCAAAAAAAGATTAAATCATTTCTGATGCTGTAAATATACAACTTAATTCCACTTCACCAAGAAAAAATAGCATTTCAACAGAAAAAAAAGCATTTTATCCTGAATTGAAGTCAAAATTGAAATAATTTTCCTACAAACAAAGAAAGATGAAGATAATCCTGCCTGTAATTTTTTAAATATCTTTAAGCCCGCAAAACATAACTTGTATTGTTCAGCAAATTAAAAGCAGTTGGATACGTCTGAAAATGAATTAGTAGAGCGCCTTAAACATAAAGCTACTGCCCAGGATGCTTTTAGAGAGCTTGTATCAATACATAAGGAAAGACTTTACTGGCACATCAGGAATATGGTGAAAAACCATGACGATACAGATGATATTCTTCAGAACACCTTCATTAAAATCTTCAAAAATATCCGTAACTTTAAGGGAGAGAGCAGGCTTTTTTCCTGGATGTACCGTATTGCCACTAACGAGGCGATCACCTTCATCAATAAAAAAGCCAGAAAACTTCAAATCACCTCTGAAGATTTACAGGAACGGCTTATTTCAAATCTTCAAAGTGATGTGTATTTTGACGGTAACGACATTGAATTAAAACTGCAAAGGGCCATTGCCAGTCTCCCCGCCAAACAACAACAGGTTTTTAATATGAAATATTTTGAAGAACTAAAATACAGGGAAATGGCTGAAATTCTAGAAACGAGCGAAGGCGCATTAAAAGCTAGTTACCATATTGCTGCCAAAAAAATTGAAGAATTTTTAAAAACAAATTAAACCTTTTGTAAAAACAGAAGTCAAATAAACAAATGAAAACGAACAAGCTACCACACAAATCTAAACCGGGCTTTAAAGTTCCCGAAGATTATTTTGAGGCTCTGGAGCAGAACCTCATGGATAGCTTATTTTCTGATTCCAAAGAAGCCTTTGTTCTTAATGAAAAAATTTCCAGTGGGTTTAAGACCCCGCAACGTTACTTTGAAAATTTTAATGTAGAACTTCCTGAGAAGGAAGCTACAGGAGTTATTTCTTTAATAGACAGAAGGACTCTTTATTATGTTGCCGGGATTGCAGCAGTTTTAATCTCTTTGTTCTATGGCCTCTTTAACGAAAACAGCGCAAAAGCGTCCTGGGACAACCTTGAATTGTCTGCCATAGAAAACTACATAGAAGAAGGATATATGGACATGCCGGAGTCTGAAATTACCAATTATTTATATGAAGATGGATATGTTATTGAGGATGCCGATTTCAGGAAGGTGAATTCCAGGGCTGTTGTAGATTATCTTGATGAGCATGTGGAGGACCCTACTTATATATTTGATTATTAAATGAAAAAATCTATACTTGTTTTTCTTATTTTTTTCTGCGTTGGCCACTCCAATGCGCAGGACAACAGGGAACAGATTAAAGCCCTGAAAACAGCCTTTATTACCCAGGAATTAAATATGAGCAATAAAATTGCGCAAAAATTCTGGCCTATCTACGAAGAATATGAAAATAAAAGAAGACAGCTGCATGAGGAAGAGGATACAAAATTGCTGGATACCGAATGCATAAATGAAGAACAGGCAGAAAGAATACTGGACGAGTATTTAGATATTGAAAGGCAGGAGTATGTGATTAAAAAACAGCTTTTCAAGGATCTAAAAGAAATTCTCTCTACCAAAGAAATTATAAAATTGCACCGGTTGGAAGATGAATTTCATCGTAAACTAATAAAAGAGTATCGCGAAAGAAAAAGAAGCGAACAAGAGAATAACAGTAAATAGAAGATTTTAGATTTAGTTTTTTGGTTAGTTAGTTAGTAATTGTATTCCGGGTGGCTGTTGTCATCCGGAATACTTTTTTTAAACCGGTTCTATTTAAAATGTAATTTCGCTATTCTTCCCTTACCGGCCGCATAAGCCGTGGAATCATCAATAAAACGTATGGTATAAAAACCTTCACTGGAAATCTGACTCCAGCTTTCCCCGCCATCTTTGCTGTACGAAACACCTGTAAAACCAGTAGCTATAATTTCTTTTCCGGCGGAATTTGGCACATACCGCACTCCGCTTTTGTAACCCGGCTCCTCCCCTTCAGCCACAAGCTTCCAGGTTTTGCCGCCATCTTTGGTAATCGCTTTATTTCCTGTATTTCCTTCAGGAGCCGTATAATCACCCCCTACAATTATTCCGTTTTCAGCATCATAAAAATCCATACTGTACCCTCCTTTGGTCGCTTCTCCCTGAAGCAACGGAGTTTCAAAAACTTCCCAGTTCTCACCTTTGTCTGGCGAATAAAATATTCTCGATTTCATTCCGCCGGAAAGGATCCAGGCCTTATTCCCTTTTAAGGCAATATTAGAGTTACTGGCGGCAAAGGCCGCTTCCCCCCTGGCAGCTTCAGGTAATTCCTCGCACGGCATCTTGTTCCAGGTTTTACCCCCATCACGGGTAATAACTACAGAAAGGCAATTTTCAGTGGGATCTCCCACAGCAATGCCTTCCTGGTCATTCCAAAAAGCCATGGCATCATAAAACACATTTTCACCTTCCTCTTTGTACACCAGCTCCATTTTACCGTTTTCTCCCGTTTTATAAAGTAATGCAGGATATCCAACGCTCAGCATGAAAAAATCATTCGTAGTACTTGCAATTGCCCTAAATTCCGGAACAACTGTATCGTACTTCTGCACATTTGTTTTCCATCTTTCTTCTGCGGAATTATACAAACCATAAGTCCCGTTATTGGCGGCAAAAACAAGATTATTCCCAATTACTTCTATAGCCCTGATGCTTAAAGAATCATTTTGCAGGATATTTTCTATTTCAACACTGGTAAAAAAGCTTTCGGCAATATTTTCATTTGCTTCGGAAGCTGAATCAGATTTATTTTCAGACTTACAGGAAATGATAAAGATAACAAACAGGTAAAGTAATTTTTTCATACAATAGCTATATTTGGTGAAAAATGAATTTGGCCATTTTGAGCAATAAACCAAAGATAAATTTTTCCGAAGCAAAAATCCGTACCTTTGCAGCCTTAAAATAATTTTATGCGCTTACACAGAAACCTGGTTTTCGCGACCATAGATTCTTTATCTGAAATCTTTAACGAGGGAAAATATGCCGATAAGGTTATACAGGGCACGCTCAAGAGGGATAAACGCTGGGGTTCCCGGGATAGAAGTTTTATTGCTGAAACTACTTATGATATTGTGCGATGGAAACGCCTTTATGCTGAAATTGCCGAAGTTAAAGAACCTTTTTCACGCGAAAACCTGTTTCGCCTTTTCGCGGTTTGGGCCACTTTAAGAGGAATAGAACTGCCGGACTGGAAACAAATTGAAGATACTCCTACCCGAAGGATTAAAGGTAGGTTTGACAAATTAAGCCAGATTAGGAAATTTAGAGAATCTATCCCAGACTGGCTGGACGAATTGGGAGTTGCAGAACTTGGTGAAGAAACCTGGACTAAAGAAATTCATGCTTTAAACAATCTGGCACCGGTAATTGTAAGAACAAACACGCTCAAAACTGATAAAGAAACGCTGAAACAGGAATTTTTAAAGGAGGAGATAGATTCTGTTCCTGTTAAAAATTATCCAGAAGCCCTGGAACTTAAAGAGAGAGCCAATGTCTTTAGAACCAAAGCTTTTAAAGATGGTTTCTTTGAAGTACAGGACGCTTCCTCGCAACTGGTTGCTCATTTTCTCGAAGTGGAACCGGGAATGCGGGTGGTGGATACCTGCGCAGGTGCAGGTGGTAAAACTTTGCATTTAGCGGCATTAATGGAAAATAAAGGCCAGATTATCGCGCTGGATATCTTCGGAAATAAATTAAAAGAATTAAAACGCCGTGCAAAACGTGCAGGTGCTCACAATATAGAGACCAGAGAAATTGATACTACCAAGGTCATTAAAAAACTTCATAACAGTGCAGACAGGGTTTTAATTGATGCTCCCTGTAGCGGACTTGGCGTATTAAGCAGGAATCCGGACGCTAAATGGAAACTCCAACCGGATTTTATTGATGAAATAAAGAACACCCAGGCAGAAATCCTGGATCAATATTCTAAAATTTTAAAGCCTGGCGGAAAAATGGTTTACGCCACCTGTTCTGTATTACCTTCAGAAAACCAGCAACAGGTAGAAAGTTTCCTGAACCGCGAGGAAGGGAAAAATTTCAAGCTTGTAAAAGATCAGAGAATCCTTTCTTCGGAAAGCGGATATGACGGGTTTTATATGGCGTTGCTGGAGTTAAAAAAATGATTTAAATCTTAATTAATAATTTAACATTGTAACATGATTTTAAAAACCAGAATTTTAATTTTCTTCAGCCTGTTCATTTTAGCAGCTTGTAGTTCTGATGACGACAACACTATTACAGATACTCCCGATACTGGGGAGACTGGCGATACTGGTGATGAAGAGCAGGGAGAGGACCCGGGATTTATTATACCCGATGACCTGGCAACTTATTATGCTGATGTAGATTTCAGTTTATCTTCAGAAGATCTTGAACAGGAACTTTCAGATCTAACCATTGCCAGGCATACTACTTTTTTAAGTTACACTGATAGGCATGACTATTTATACAATGCCAATGAAGATCCAGATAATGATGCCAATGTAGTATTGGTGTATAGCGGTGAAAGCAGGGATAAAAGAGAATACGTTTCCAGCGCTAATTCATATTCCCCCCAAACATTTAATACCGAGCACATCTATCCGCAATCTTATTTATCCAGCGACGATGTAAAAGCCGATCTTCATAACCTGGAACCTGGAGACCAGAATATAAATTCTTCACGCGAAAATTACCCATTCGCCGATGGTGAAGGAAGTTATCACCTGGTAGATAATGCATCCTGGTATCCCGGCGAAGACTGGACTGGGGATATAGCCAGGATTGTTATGTACATGAACCTTACTTATGGCGAAAGCTTTAGCGATGTGGGCGGTATGGATCTTTTTCTAAAATGGAATGCTGAAGACCCGGTATCTGTTTTAGAGGCGAATAGAAATGATGTGATAGAAAGCGCGCAGGGTAACCGTAACCCTTTTATTGATAATCCTTACCTGGCCACTTTAATATGGGGAGGAGACGATGCAGTAAATACATGGACTGAAGATTACACTGGCCCTGTAAGCGAAGAGTATACTGAAGATACTACCGATGAGGATAATGAAGATGAAGACGAAACTCCAGATGAAGGTGAGGGTGATGAAGATGGAGAAGGAACTACAGGCAATAATGAAAACGCAGTTTTACTATTTTCAGAATATGTTGAAGGTAGTGGTAATAACAAAGCCCTGGAAATTGTTAACCTTTCTGAAGAAGCCATAGATTTGGAAGCAGCCGGGTATAGTATCATGAAACAATCAAACGGTTCTGGTGACTGGAGCAACGCGCTCCCTCTAACCGGTACTTTGGAAGCAGGCGATGTACTGGTGGTTATCAATTCCCAGTCTGACCTTCAGAAATTACTGGATGAGGCCGATATCCAGCAAAATGGCGCTCCTATAGACTTTAACGGAAATGATGCCGTGGGATTATTTAAAAATGATGAACTGGTAGATATTATTGGGGTTTTTAACAATGATGCCGACTATGCCAAAGATATCACCCTGCGTAGAAAAGCAGAGATTACAGAACCTGCCACCACGTACGATGCTGACCAATGGGAAATTTTGGACAGGAATGATGTTGATGGAATTGGTACTTACTAATTCCTGATTTCTAAAATTATTAAAAACCGGTGCTGGTCAGCATCGGTTTTTTTATTTTTCCATTCCGGTTATTCACACCAAAAAAGCTAAATTTGTCACCAATAAAAAACAACCTGGAATGATCCTTTTCTTCGGAAACCAAACCACCAAGGTTTTTGCTGTGGAGACCCACACCAACCTTTCAGCTCAAGATATTTCTAAACTAAACTGGCTTTTTGGCGACACCACTCAAATAAATAAATCTGCTCTGGCAGATTTTTTTGTTGGCCCACGAGCCGCCATGATTACTCCCTGGAGTACCAATGCCGTGGAAATCACCCAAAATATGGGTATTCAGGGCATCATCAGGATTGAAGAGTTTTTAAGGGTAGATGAGCATTTTCATGATTTCGACCCCATGTTATCGCAAAAATACAATGGTTTAGATCAGGATATTTTTGATATTCATATAAATCCGGAACCGATAATTGAAGTTGATGATATTGAGGCTTACAATCAACAGGAAGGGCTGGCACTTAATGTTGAAGAAGTTGCTTATTTACAGGGTTTGGCCGAGAAACTCGGCCGAAAACTAACCGATTCTGAAGTATTCGGTTTTTCCCAGGTGAATTCAGAACATTGCCGGCATAAAATTTTCAACGGAACTTTTGTAATTGATGGAAAAGAAAAACCTTCTTCCCTCTTTAAACTCATCAGAAAAACTTCCGAAGAGAATCCCAACGAAATTGTTTCGGCTTATAAAGACAATGTAGCATTTATTAAAGGCCCTAAAGTACAGCAATTTGCTCCTAAAGCGCCAGACGTACCGGAATATTATGAAAATAAGGATTTTGAGTCGGTAATTTCCCTGAAAGCCGAAACTCACAACTTTCCAACAACCGTAGAACCTTTTAATGGTGCGGCTACAGGAAGCGGCGGGGAGATTCGGGATCGCCTGGCCGGCGGGAAAGGTTCTTTGCCTTTGGCGGGAACTGCGGTTTACATGACTTCCTACTCCAGGCTAGAGAAAGATCGGTCCTGGGAAAATGCAATGCAGGAGCGAAAATGGTTGTACCAGACGCCGATGGATATTTTGATAAAAGCTTCCAACGGAGCTTCCGATTTTGGCAATAAATTCGGGCAGCCTTTAATTGCAGGTTCTGTACTTACTTTTGAACATGCAGAACATAATCGAAAACTCGGTTATGATAAAGTAATTATGCTTGCCGGCGGAATTGGCTATGGGAAAGCAGACCAGGCGAAAAAAGATGTCCCAAAAAAAGGAGACAAAATCGTGGTGCTTGGTGGCGAAAATTACCGCATTGGCATGGGCGGTGCCGCGGTTTCTTCTGCAGATACCGGAGAGTTTGGAAGTGGTATTGAGCTCAACGCCATACAGCGGGCAAATCCCGAAATGCAAAAACGTGCGGCCAATGCCGTACGCGGAATGGTGGAAAGCGAGGAGAATCCTATTGTTTCTATTCACGATCACGGCGCCGGAGGCCATTTAAACTGTCTTAGCGAACTTGTGGAAGAAACCGGCGGAAAGATAGATCTTGATAAACTTCCGGTTGGTGATCCCACCCTTTCAGCGAAAGAAATTATAGGAAATGAGTCCCAGGAGCGCATGGGGCTGGTAATTGGCGACACCAACCTTGAGATTTTAAGACGGGTAGCCGATAGAGAACGTGCTCCAATATATGAAGTTGGGGATGTTACCGGCAACCATCGTTTTTCTTTTGAAGGAAAAACTACAGGCGAAAAACCTATGGACCTGGAACTTGCCGATATGTTTGGCAGCTCTCCCAAAACTGTGATGATAGATAAAACGGTAGATCGCAAATATGGTGATCTTGTTTATTCCTCAGAAAAAATTCAGGAATATTTGGAGCAGGTGCTGCAACTGGAAGCGGTGGCATGTAAGGACTGGCTTACCAATAAAGTTGACCGCTGCGTGAGCGGCCGGGTGGCCAAACAACAAACCGCCGGTCCGCTGCAACTTCCGCTTAATAATTGCGGGGTGATGGCCCTGGATTACAATGGTAAAGAAGGAGTGGCGACTTCTATAGGCCACTCCCCGGTTTCGGCACTTGTAGATCCCGTTGCGGGTTCTAAAAACTCCATTGCCGAAGCGCTTTCCAACATTATATGGGCGCCACTTGAAAAAGGGCTAAAATCCGTATCCTTGTCGGCTAATTGGATGTGGCCCTGTAATAATGAAGGCGAAGATGCCAGGCTTTATGAGGCTGTTCAGGGAGTTTCAGACTTTGCTATTGCTTTGGGCATCAATGTTCCCACGGGAAAAGATTCGCTTTCGATGAAGCAGAAGTATAAAAATGAAGAAGTTATTTCTCCCGGAACAGTGATTATTTCAGCAGCCGGACATTGCGACGATATCACTAAAGTGGTGGAGCCTGTACTTCAGAAAGACGGCGGCGATATTTATTATATCAACATGTCCCAGGATTCTTTTAAACTCGGCGGTTCTTCCTTTGCCCAAATTCTGAATAAAGTGGGCGCTGATGTTCCCACCATCAAAAATGATGAAAAATTCGCTGATATTTTTTACAATATACAGGGCCTTATTAAAACCGAATTGATTTTGGCAGGCCACGACGTTGCTTCCGGCGGACTGATTACCACTTTACTGGAAATGTGCTTCGCCGATGTAAACCTGGGAGCTGAAATTGATCTCTCCGCTTTAAATGAAAAAGATTCCCTAAAACTTCTCTTCAATGAAAACTGCGGAATTGTTTTTCAGGCAAAAGACGCTGCTGCGGAACAGGTGCTGACTGATAATGATATTGAATTCTTTAAAATTGGACGTGCAACTGAAGGAAACGAGTTAAAAATTAAGAACGGTGCTGAAAACTTCAGTTTTAATGTTTCTGAATTAAGGGACAAGTGGTTTGAAACTTCTTTTCTTTTAGATCAAAAGCAGAGTGGTAAAGACAAAGCCACCGAAAGATTGAATAATTACAAAAATCAGCCGCTGGAATTCAAATTTCCGGCAAATTTTACCGGCCTTCTCGACTCCGCTAGAAGTGACAAAAGAATTAAAGCGGCGATAATTCGTGAAAAAGGTTCAAATTCAGAAAGGGAAATGGCGCGTGCAATGCACCTGGCTGGTTTTGATGTAAAAGACGTACACATGACTGATTTAATTTCGGGAAGGGAAACGTTGGAGGATATTAAATTTATTGCTGCCGTTGGCGGTTTTTCAAATTCAGATGTTCTGGGAAGCGCGAAAGGCTGGGCCGGGGCTTTTCTTTATAATGAAAAAGCGAAAGCGGCTTTAGATAATTTCTTCAGTAGAGAAGATACATTATCACTTGGTGTTTGCAACGGTTGTCAGCTCTTTATAGAACTTGGCTTGATAAACCCAGATCATGAGGAAAAACCTAAAATGCTGCACAATGCTTCAAAGAAGTTTGAATGTGTATTTACTTCCGTAGAAATTAAAGAAAATGATTCGGTGATGTTATCCAGCCTTTCCGACAGTAAACTTGGTATTTGGGCAGCACATGGGGAAGGAAAATTCAGTTTTCCCTATCCAAAAGAGCGATACCAAATTGTTGGAGAATATGGATATGATAAATATCCTTCCAATCCCAACGGTTCCAACCATAATACCGCAATGTTAACCGATGACACGGGCAGGCACCTGGTAATGATGCCACATTTGGAACGTTCTACTTTCCAGTGGAACTGGGCTTATTATCCCAAAGGACGAAAAGATGAAGTATCCCCCTGGCTGGAAGCTTTTGTGAACGCCAGAAAATGGCTGGAGAAAAAGCAGTAATAAAAAAACCGAAGTCCGTACAGAACTTCGGTTTTTCTTTTTTTGCACCTCTTTAATTATTAGTTTTTAAGCGGGTATTCTTCAAAAATATCATCAACCATTCCCCTGATCGCATCCCGGGAAGTTTGGTCGTAAACAGCATCTGAGGCAATACCTTTCCAAACCGTATTTTTAGTTTGCCTGTCTACAAGGTTAATTATTAAAGTACCTTCTTTATAAGAATAGGTATCGGTATCATAACCCACTACCCCATTATAGTTGTTATATCCATAGTAATAGTAATTGTTATAGTAGGGGCTTACTGATCCCATTCCTGCAGAATAGGGATAGGTAGCATATACAGGGTCTGTGGTGGTCTCTACTTCGGTATCGGTTTTAGTACTTACTAATACCAGTAGATCAGGTTCATTACGTTCCAGCTCGTAGCCTTCCTGTTGCATATTGTTATTTATAGCTTCAATAATAGTTTGATTCACACTCTCATCATTATAGGCTTTACCGGGAACTTCAGCATTGGTATTGGGTAAATAGGCGAAAGTTTCGTAACTGCTAAGGTCGCTGCTTTCCGGATTTACGGTTCGTACTCTCGGGCCACAGGCAAAGGCCAGCAATAGCATGGCACAAATTAAGGTAGTCTTAAAATTCTTCATAATCATTTCATTTTTTTAGTTGTCCCTATAAAGTACGGATTAGGTTCCTTATCTCTACGGTTAATCTGAATTTTAAAATGAGTTTAACGCCTTAGTAGTTAATTTAATAGAAACTTAGCATGGATGAAATGAGTAAGATAAAAGGCCTTTCACAAAATTTTCATGTAAAAAGGTGTAGAAAAAATTTTAAAATTATGGATATTTATTATCAGGTCAAGGATCTTATTTAATTATGCTAACTATTCAGTTTATTGTCTGCTAAAACAATTTCCCTGAACTAACTTCTAATAAATCGCATAATCCTATTGTAGTATAAGTCATAAACCGTTAAAAGGTTTATAATATAAAGCATCTTTTTTTAGATATATGATTTGAAATAGCACCCAAAATTCCTATTTTGCAGGGAATATCACACCATATAGTTCATGACAGAGATAAAAAGACTGTTTGATTTTCCATATTATCAGTTGGAAAATCATCCCCTGGAGGTCGCTTTAAGTACTAAGTACAGCAATTCCTGGAATTCCATATCTACAAAGGAATATATTGACAAGGCGAATAGCGTGAGCAGAGGTTTGCTACGCCTGGGTGTAAAGCCAGCTGAAAAGATTGCCGTTATTTCTTCTTCTAACCGGAATGAATGGAACGTGCTGGACATAGGGGTTTTGCAAATTGGTGCTCAAAATGTTCCTGTTTATCCAACTATTTCTGAGGATGATTATGAGTATGTTCTAAACCACAGTGAAGCCGTTTACTGTTTTGTTTCTGATGCCGAAGTACTTAAAAAACTGAATGCCATAAAGGCTGGCACCAAATTAAAAGAGGTGTATAGTTTCGACCAGATTGAAGGTTGCAAAAACTGGAAAGAAGTTTTGGAACTAGGGGAAGATAAAAAGAATCAGGACGAGGTAGAAAAATTAAAAAAGTCGGTTACAGAAGACGATCTTGCGACCCTTATTTATACCTCCGGAACTACCGGAAAGCCAAAAGGCGTAATGCTTTCACATAAAAATATTGTTAGCGATGTGCTTAACAGTGCAAAACGGGTTCCTTTTGAAACCGGAAGTTACACTGCCTTAAGCTTTCTTCCCGTTTGCCATATTTTTGAAAGGATGATCCTTTACCTCTATCAGTACTACAGCGTCTCCATTTATTTTGCTGAATCTATAGATAAAATAAGCGATAACCTTAAGGAGGTAAAACCGCATGTAATTACTGCAGTTCCCAGGTTACTGGAAAAAGTTTATGATAAAATCATCGCTAAAGGGAATTCTCTGGAAGGCGTTAAAAGAAAGCTTTTTTACTGGGCGGTGGAAACAGGTTTAGAATATGAACCATACGGAGCCAATGGCTGGTGGTACGAAACAAAATTAAAAATTGCCAGAAAACTGATTTTTTCCAAATGGAAAGAAGGGCTTGGCGGTAATATAGATTTAATTGTTTCGGGTAGTGCGGCGCTACAACCAAGGCTTACCCGCATTTTTGCAGCAGCAGGAATTCCGGTAATGGAAGGCTATGGATTAACAGAAACCTCACCCGTAATTGCCGTTAACGATCAACGCAATAAAGGATTTAAAATCGGGACTGTTGGAAGGGTAA
Organism: Autumnicola aciditolerans; assembly: GCF_041679265.1. Lineage (NCBI taxonomy): Bacteria > Pseudomonadati > Bacteroidota > Flavobacteriia > Flavobacteriales > Flavobacteriaceae > Autumnicola > Autumnicola aciditolerans. The sequence goes on along the minus strand of NZ_JBGFSM010000002.1, from coordinate 114,539 downwards.
TTGATACCGTGGAAGTAAAAATTGCTGAAGACGGAGAAATTCTTACTAAAGGCCCCAACCTTATGATGGGCTATTATAAAGATGAAGAAAAAACCAAAGAAGCCATTAATGCCGAAGGATATTTTCATACCGGTGATATTGGTGAGCTAGATGAAGACGGTTTTCTTAAGATTACCGACAGAAAGAAGGAGATGTTCAAAACTTCGGGAGGCAAATATGTGGCCCCGCAAATTATTGAAAACACTATGAAGCAATCCCGCTTTATCGAACAGATCATGGTGGTAGGCGAAGGAGAAAAAATGCCTGCGGCTTTAATTCAGCCGAATTTTGATTTCATTAAAGACTGGGCCAGGCTTAAAAAAATAGAGTTGGGAGACAGCAATGAAGATATTGTGAATAATACTGAAGTAATTGAACGCATTCAGGAAGAAGTTAGCTTCTACAATGAAAAATTCGGACATTGGGAACAGATCAAACGTTTCGAACTTACCCCGGAAGTCTGGGGGATAGACAATGACCAGCTTACCCCTACCATGAAATTGAAAAGAAGGAATATCAAAGAACGCTATATAGATCTTTATAATAAAATATACCAGCATTAAATTTTGATATTCAATATGTTATACACAAACTAACTCTCCGTAATCCGGGGAGTTAGTTGTTTTAGATACTATTATCTCATCACTCAGGGATAATAATTAATTTACATCAATTTATTATGCATGCATAATATTTTTTATTAACTTTGGAATTCATCCCATAAAAGATGAAGGAAAAAACTATAGATTATGTATTGCGAGCAACCTGGATGGCGGTTTCAAAAATGTATAATGAAGAAGCCGGAAAAGCAGGAAGTACAATGGCAACGGGATTTGCCCTTTTAAGCATAGATCCTGAAAAAGGTACTCCTTCTACCTCTCTTGGTCCAAAAATGGGCATGGAAGCCACCAGCCTGTCACGCATTTTAAAATCTATGGAAGAGAAGGGGCTCATTTTACGCAAAAGAAATCCGGAAGATGGCCGAAGTGTTCTTTTGCATTTAACCGATTTTGGAAAAGAAATGCGGGAATTCTCTAAAACGGTGGTGCTAAGGTTTGACGAAGCTGTTAAAGAAAACGTTTCCGAAGAAGATCTTAAGACCTTCAATAAAGTAGCAAATACCATTACCGATCTTATTGCCGAGAAAAAAATTTACCGGGAAGAAATTGCGATAAACGCTAAACAGCGGGAAGAATAATCCCGTTGAGATAAACTATAAAATTAACCAGGAAATGAAGAGAAGAATTAATAAAGTTGCTGTCATTGGTTCAGGAATTATGGGAAGCGGCATTGCCTGCCATTTTGCCAATATTGGCGTGGAGGTACTGCTTCTGGATATTGTTCCGCGGGAACTTAATGAGAGAGAAAAGAAAAAGGGGCTAACACTTGAGGATGAACAGGTTCGTAACAGGATTGTGAACGATTCCCTCCAAACTGCTTTAAAATCCAAGCCCTCCCCTATTTATCATAAAGATTTTGCCAATCGCATTGAAACAGGAAACCTTCAGGACGATATTTCTAAAGTTTCTGAAGCCGACTGGATTATTGAAGTGGTGGTGGAACGACTGGACATTAAAAAACAGGTTTTTGATAATCTTGAAAAACACAGGAAAGAAGGAACTTTAATTACTTCAAATACCTCTGGAATTCCAATCCAGCAAATGAGCGAAGGCCGGAGTGAAGATTTTCAGAAGCACTTCTGCGGAACCCACTTTTTCAACCCGCCAAGATATCTAAGGTTATTTGAAATAATTCCCGGCCCGGAAACTTCAGATGAAGTTCTTGAGTTTCTAAATGAATATGGAGAAAAGTTCCTCGGTAAAACTTCTGTAGTAGCTAAAGATACTCCGGCATTTATTGGAAACCGCGTTGGTATTTTCAGCATTATGAGCCTTTTCCATACGGTGAAAGATATGGGAATGACCATTGAGGAAGTAGATAAACTTACCGGCCCTGTAATTGGCCGGCAGAAGTCGGCTACTTTTAGAACTGTAGATGTGGTTGGCCTGGATACTTTGGTACATGTTGCAAACGGACTTCATAAAGGCGTGCCACAGGACGAAGCGCATCACCTTTTTGCGATGCCGGATTATATTGGAACCATGGTAGAAAATGAATGGTTTGGCAGTAAAAGCGGACAGGGATTTTATAAGAAGATTAAAAGTGAGGATGGATCCAGCACCATTAAGTCGCTTGATTTAGAAACCCTTGAATATCGTGACCAGAAAAAGGCAAATTTCGCCACCCTGGAACAAACCAAAACCATAGATAAAGTTGCAGATCGTTTTCCGGTATTAGTAAATGGAAAAGATAAAGCCGGGGAATTTTTCCGCAAGAATTTTTCCGCCCTTTTTGCTTATGCTTCTAATCGTATTCCGGAAATTACAGATCAGCTTTACAAAATAGACGATGCCATGAAGGCAGGTTTTGGCTGGGAACATGGGCCTTTTCAAATTTGGGACGCCATTGGCGTTGAAAAAGGCATTGAAATGATGAAGGCAGAAGGCAAAGAGCCCGCCGCCTGGGTTAATGAAATGCTGGAAAGCGGAAGCAAGAGCTTTTACACCGTTAAAAATGGCAATTCCTATTACTACGATCTTGAGAAAAAAGAACAGGTAAAAGTACCCGGGCAGGATGCCTTTATCATTCTGGATAATATCAGGGAATCTAAAGAAGTTTTTAGCAACAGTGGAGTTGTTGTTGAAGATCTTGGTGACGGAATCCTGAACGTAGAGTTCCGCAGTAAAATGAATACTATTGGCGGGGATGTTTTAGACGGAATAAACAAGGCTTTTGATATTGCTGAAAAAGATTACCAGGGGCTGGTTGTTGCCAATAATGGCAAGAATTTTTCTGTGGGCGCCAATATTGGGATGATCTTTATGATGGCTGTGGAGCAGGAATACGAAGAATTGAACATGGCCATCAAGTATTTTCAGGATACCATGATGCGCATGCGCTACTCCTCTATCCCCACAGTGGCCGCACCACACGCAATGACGCTTGGTGGTGGCTGTGAACTTTCTTTACATGCAGATAAAGTCGTTGCGGCAGCCGAAACCTACATTGGTTTAGTTGAATTTGGTGTGGGGGTAATTCCCGGCGGCGGAGGTTCTAAGGAAATGACCGTAAGGGCCGCGGAGACTTATCAGAAAGATGATGTGGAATTGAACCGTTTGCGCGAACACTTCCTCACTATTGGAATGGCAAAAGTGTCCACTTCAGCTTATGAAGCGTACGATACCAATATTCTTCAAAAAGGAAAAGATATTGTGGTTATAAATCCAGACCGGCAGTTGGCAATTGCTAAAAAACATGCTTTGCTAATGGCCGAGAACGGATATACAAAACCCATTCCGCGGAAAGATATTAAAGTTTTGGGAAAACAGGCTTTGGGAGCATTTTATGTGGGAACAGACCAGATGTATGCCGGAAAATATATTAGCGAACATGATAAGAAGATTGCCAACAAACTGGCTTATGTAATGGCCGGGGGAGATTTGTCTGAAGCATCTTATGTGAGTGAACAATATTTACTTGATCTGGAAAGAGAAGCATTCCTTTCCCTCACAGGAGAGCGAAAAACCCTTGAAAGACTCGAGCATATGTTGAAAAAGGGGAAACCGCTAAGAAATTAAAAAGGCTGAATGATGAATGTTGAGTTACAAAAGATTAATAATTCAGCATTTAAAATTTAAAATTCAAAACAATGAACAAAACAGCATACATAGTAAAAGCATACAGAACCGCGGTAGGAAAAGCGCCTCGCGGAGTTTTCAGATTTAAAAGGCCAGATGAGCTTGCAGCGGAAACCATACAGTACATGATGGAACAGTTGCCTGAATTTGATAAAAAGCGCATTGACGATGTGATGGTTGGAAACGCCATGCCCGAGGCAGAACAAGGCCTGAATGTAGGACGTTTAATTTCGCTGATGGGACTTAAAATTGAAGATGTTCCCGGAGTCACCGTTAACCGGTATTGCGCCTCGGGATTGGAAACCATCGCCATGGCAACGGCAAAAATCCAGAGCGGAATGGCAGATTGCATTATTGCAGGTGGCGCCGAAAGCATGAGCTATATCCCAATGGGAGGATATAAACCGGTACCCGATTATAAACTGGCAAAAGAAGGCCATGAGGATTATTACTGGGGAATGGGCCTTACTGCGGAAGCCGTTGCAAAAAAATATGATGTTAGCCGGGAAGACCAGGATGAATTCGCTTATAATTCTCATCAAAAGTCTTTAAAAGCCCAGGAAGAAGATCGTTTCCAGGATCAGATTGTTCCTATAAAAATCGACCAGACCTATGTGGATGAAAATGGTAAAAAACAAACCAGGTCTTATACCATAAATAAAGATGAAGGGCCACGTGCCGATACTTCCATTGAAGTTTTAAATAAGCTGCGTCCCGTTTTTGCTGAAGGCGGAAGTGTAACCGCGGGAAATTCATCACAAATGAGCGATGGCGCAGCCTTTACCATGGTGATGAGCGAAGAAATGGTAAAAGAATTAAACATAGAACCCATCGCCAGGCTGGTAAGTTATACGGCCGTGGGAGTAGAACCACGCATCATGGGCATTGGCCCTGTTCATGCCATTCCAAAAGCACTGAAACAGGCAGGTCTTAAACAGGACGATATAGAACTTATTGAACTTAATGAAGCCTTTGCTTCCCAATCCCTTGCGGTGATAAGGGAACTTGGACTGGATAAAGAGCGATTAAATGTGAATGGCGGGGCGATTTCTATGGGCCATCCATTAGGATGTACAGGAGCAAAACTCTCGGTTCAGATTTTTGATGAAATGCGAAAACGTAACCTAAAAGACAAATATGCCATGGTAACCATGTGCGTGGGAACCGGACAGGGAGCTGCGGGAGTGTATGAAGTATTTTAAATGATGTTAAATGTTGGATGCTGAATGTTGAATTATAAATGAGAAAAATTTGAAAAGTAAAAATATCATATTGGACAAAACTTTCAAGTTCTCACTAAATATGATTTCTCTTTTCAAGAAACTTCAGGCGGAAAAAGAATTCATTATTTCAAAGCAACTATTAAGATCTGCAACCAGTATTGGTGCAAATGTAGAAGAAGCAACTGCTGCACAATCAAAAAAAGATTTTATAAGTAAAATGTCTATTGCTTCAAAAGAAGCTAGAGAAACCAAATATTGGTTGAGATTATTAAAAGAATCGGAGCTGACAAAGCTTGAAGTCTCAAATGAAATAGAAGAGTTAACTCACATAATCAATATTATTACAAAAATCATAATAACAGCACAAAAGAACATTTAATAAATGCGCATTATGAACATTCAAAATTTATAATACAAAATTCAAAATAATAAAATGGAAACTAAAACAGATAAACAATTACTCCGTGGCGGGCAATTCCTGGTAAAGGAAACCAACTGCAAAGAGGTCTTCACTCCTGAAGATTTTAATGACGAGCAAAAAATGATGCGCGATTCTGTAAAGGAATTTGTAGATCGCGAAATCTGGCCAAACAAAGAGGAATTCGAAAAAAAGAATTATGCTTTAACCGAAGAAATTATGCAAAAAGCCGGGGAACTTGGTTTCCTTGGTGTGGCAGTTCCGGAAGAATATGACGGCCTTGGGATGGGCTTTGTCTCCACCATGCTGGTGTGTGATTATATTTCCGGAGCTACAGGTTCTATTGCCACTGCTTTTGGTGCGCATACTGGAATTGGTACTATGCCCATCACCTTGTATGGTACCGAGGAACAAAAGAAAAAATATGTTCCCAAACTTGCTACCGGCGAATGGTTTGGGGCTTATTGTTTAACGGAACCCGGAGCGGGAAGTGATGCGAATTCAGGGAAAACCAAAGCCGTACTTTCTGATGACGGTAAATATTACAGCATCAGCGGGCAGAAAATGTGGATTTCCAATGCAGGCTTTGCCGATTTATTTATTGTATTTGCGCGTATTGAAAATGATAAATACATAACCGGATTTATCGTGGAATATGATAAAGACAATCCCAACGGAATGTCTTTTGGCGAAGAAGAAAAGAAATTAGGGATTCACTCCTCCTCTACCCGGCAGGTATTTTTTAATGATACTAAAGTACCTGTGGAGAATATGCTTTCTGAAAGAGGCAATGGTTTTAAAATCGCCATGAATGCCTTAAATGTTGGGCGTATTAAACTTGCTGCTGCTTCCCTTGATGCGCAGCGCAGGGTTACAGATCTCGCTGTGAAATATGCTAATGACCGTGTACAATTTGATACCCCTATTGCAAAATTTGGGGCAATAAAGTCTAAACTTGCCGAGATGGCAACTTCAGCCTACGCCGGGGAAGCGGCTGCTTACCGTGCCGCTAAAAATATAGAAGACAGGATCCAGATTCGCCAGGACAGCGGGAATTCCCATGCAGAGGCAGAATTGAAAGGTGTTGAGGAATATGCTATTGAATGTTCTATTCTAAAAGTAGCCTGTTCTGAAGATATCCAGAACTGCAGCGATGAAGGAATCCAGATCTTTGGGGGAATGGGATTCTCGGCAGATACACCTATGGAATCTGCCTGGAGGGATGCCCGGATCGCCAGGATTTATGAAGGTACCAACGAGATTAACAGAATGTTGACCGTTGGCATGCTGGTTAAAAAAGCCATGAAAGGGCATGTTGACCTTTTAGGTCCGGCTACCGCCGTTGCAGATGAATTAACCGGGATTCCGTCTATGGACAAACCTGATTATTCTGAACTTCTTGCTGAAGAAAAAGAAATGATTGGCAAGCTTAAGAAAGTATTTTTAATGACTGCAGGAAGCGCTGTGCAAAAATTTGGGCCGCAACTGGAGGAACATCAGCAGCTTTTACTGGCTTCCGCAGATATTTTAATTGAAATTTATCTGGCGGAATCTGCTATTCTGAGAGCAGAAAAGAATGCCAGACGTTTTGGTGAAGAAGAACAAAAAGAACAAATTGCCATGGCGAAACTTTACCTTTACCATGCCGTAGATACCATTACACAAAAAGCAAAAGAGGGCATTGTTTCTTTTGCTGAAGGTGATGAACAGCGTATGATGCTCATGGGGCTAAAAAGGTTCACCAAGTATCAAAATCAGCCTAATGTTGTGGAACTCAGAAATACCATTGCTGAAAAACTGACTTCAGAAAATAAATACTGCTTTTAAAAGCTTTTTGTTAGATTAGTGCAGAAGCCATTCTTCAGGGAATGGCTTTTGCCTTTTTTGAGTATTACCAGCGGGTGCCGTGGACGTTCATTTTAAGAATGTAAACCGCATCCATTGCGGTAATGAACAAGGTTTTAAAATCCTTACCTCCAAAAGTAACATTGGCGGTCCAGTTTTCATCCACCGGAATATGTTTGATTATTTCGCCATTGTTATTGTACACAGTCACCCCGTTTCCGGTTAGATATACATTCCCTTCATTATCTATAGTCATCCTATCAGAACCCTGTTCAGCAAAAAGCGTTTTATCCTTTAGTGTTCCTTCCGCAGAAATAGAATAAGAATAGGTTTTATCGTCACCAATATCAGCGATGTATAATTTTTCCCCATTTGCTGTGCCTATAATTCCATTTGGTTTTTTAAGGTCTTTAGCCACAACCACGGGTTTTTTTTCACTGGGAGCTAAATAATAGACATATTGGCCTTGAAGATCCGGTTGCTCTCTTTCCCAATATTCCCGCTGGTAGTAAGGATCTGTAAAATAAATTCCTCCTTCCTTATCTACCCACAAATCATTGGGCCCATTAAGATTTCCCTCTTCAACATTACTTACCAGGGCTTCAATTTCTTTATTTGGAGAAATTTTGATCAACTGGAAATTTTCATCGGCACAGGCGAGAATATTGCCTTTATCATCAACAAAAAGTCCGTTTGCCCTTTTAGCGTTCTCAAGAAAAACAGAAATCTTACCTGTTCCGGCATCCCATTTCAATATCTGGTTATTTGGCTGATCTGTAAAGTAAACATTTCCCTGGCTGTCTGCAGCAGGGCCTTCAGTAAATTCAAATTCATCAGATACCAGTTGTAATTTTGCATTTTCAGAAATAATAGATTTTTCCTGTGCATTGGTATAAAAGCAGCAGGCAAGAAATGAAATACTCAGGATATAAAATTTCTTCATTTTTGATTTTTTTTAAACATAATCTTGAAGGGCGAAAATGTTTTAGGTTAAAAACTCTATAATTTTTAAGAGGATGGGATTAAAAATATAGCATTTTTCAATAGATTTAGGGAAATCCCCAAATAATTTTATATGGATAATATGGATCAGGAATGGGTAAAATATGCAATTATTGGTATTATTACTTTAATGGCTCTTTTTGGTGCCACTTTTTATCTTCTTAAAAGAATAGGAAAAGATCCTCGCAATATCCTGCCCGTAAATCTAGCCCATCGAATAAAGATCCCTCTGCTAATTTTCCTCATCAGCCTCCTGGGAAAAGTAGCTATAGTTAGCAGGATCTTTCACTTTAATTACACCTACAAAGTGGTAGGACACGCCACTACCATAGGATTTATTATAAGTGTTGCCTGGTTTTTAATTATTGGCTTAAGAATTTTCAAGAGCCATATGCTGCGCAAATATGATGTTTCTTCTGAAGACAACCTTAAAGCAAGGAAAGTTTACACACAGTTTATGATCCTGGAGAACATTGTAATTTTTATAATTGTGATTCTCGCGTTGGGGATTGCGCTTATGAGCTTTGAAAGTATTAGATCTGTAGGAGTTAGCCTGTTAACCTCTGCAGGGATAGCGGGGATTATTATTGGTCTGGCTGCTCAAAAAGCCATTGGAACCTTGCTGGCAGGTATCCAGATTGCCATTACCCAGCCCATGCGCCTGGAGGACGTGGTTATTGTGGAAGGAGAATGGGGCCGGATTGAAGAAATTACCCTCACTTATGTGGTGGTTAAAATTTGGGATAAACGAAGGCTGGTAGTGCCTTCTACTTATTTTATAGAAAATACTTTTCAAAACTGGACCCGGCAGTCGGCAGATATTTTAGGAACCGTTTTTATTTATACCGATTATGACGTTCCGTTTGATGAATTAAGGGCAGAGCAAACCCGAATCCTGGAAAGCACGCCGCTTTGGGACCAACAGGTGAATGTGGTGCAGGTAACCGATGCTACCGAAAAATCTGTGCAAATACGTTTACTGGTTAGCGCCAAAGATTCTCCCACAGCATGGGACCTCAGGGTACTTCTCAGAGAAAAAATACTTGTTTTCCTTCAAAAGAATTACCCTGAAAGCCTGCCGCGTACAAGAATTGAAATTCCCGGACCTATTCAACAGAAAACAGCATCAGAAGACACCTAAGAAGTTTTCTTCGGAAACCAGTCCCTTGCTAAAGTTAGCGGCTGTTTCTATCAAAGCCAGGTGGCTGTAGGCCTGTGGGAAATTTCCTAGCAAACGCTTGGTTTCAAAATCAATATCCTCACTAAAAAGTCCTAAGTGATTACTATAAGAAAGAAGGCGGTCAAACATATCTTTGGCCTTTTCTTTTTCTCCAATTTTATAAAGGCTGTCTATTAACCAAAAGGTACAAATAGTAAAAGAAGAGCTGGGCTCTCCAAAATCGTCTTTATTTTTATAGCGGTACATAAGGCCATCCTTACATAATTCCTTCTCGGTAGCCTGAACGGTGCTAACAAATCGCGGGTCCCGGGCTTCAATAAAACCGTAGGACTCCATTAATAAAGTAGAAGCATCAAGGTCTTTAGAACCGTAAGACTGTGTATATGCCTGGATTTCATCATTCCAGCCATTGTTATAAATATCATTGTAAATATCAGCCCGCAGCGTTTTCCATTTGGTATCGTTAACGCCCATCCTAAGAACTTCCCCAATTTTAATAGCGCGATCTACGGCAACCCAGCATAATAATTTTGAAAATACAAAGTGCCGGTCTTCGGTGCGCAATTCCCAGATGCCCTTATCAGGTTTTTCCCAGTTTTCTTCAACAATCATCACAATTCCGCGCACAATGGTCCATAATTCCTCACTGTTCTCAAGAGAGGTTTCAAACTGTAGGAATTGCTGATAGATGACCTCCATTAAAATTCCGTAGATATCATTTTGCTTCTGGATATAGGCGGCGTTGCCCGTTCTAACCGGGAAAGAACTTTTGTATCCTTTCAAGTGGTCAAGGATATGCTCGGTAAGTTCTTTCTCTCCGTTTATTCCGTACATAATCTGGATTTTTTCATCCTTGTTCGGGATAATATCTATTATAAACTGAAGAAAATCCTTGGCAGATTTTACGTGTCCCAGGCCGGCCATTACCTTTATTACCATAGAAGCATCGCGAATCCAGCAAAAACGGTAATCCCAGTTGCGTTCCTCTCCAATGGTTTCTGGTAAAGAAGTAGTGGCTGCTGCCAGCACCGCCCCAGATTTTTTATAACTCAAAGCCTTTAAAACCAGTGCACTTCGCATTATTTCATTTTGATAATGGGAGTAGCGGGTGGTTTTTTCACTCCAGTTCATCCAGTACGTCTTGGTTCGCTGGAATTTTAAGTAGGACCTATCCAGGGATTGGGTTACTAATTTCTCATGATATCCCACAAGACAATAAGCATTTTCTGTTAAAGTGATTTCACGATATTCCAGAATATCATCTAAATCAAAACTTGAATAGAGGAAAATAGCATCATACTTGCCCTGCCTGGTAAAACTTTTTATGTAATCACCTTTATTTTCATTAAAGGTTTCCTCCCTTGCAAATTCCAGTCGGGGATCATATTTCACCTTTAATTTAGGTGCTCCCTTTAACAACCTGAAAAACCTTATCACATCCGGTGGGGCATAATAGGAACCGTCGTCCCGCGGGTATCTGGGCATAAAATCTATAAGCTGAAAAGCATCCTCTCCATTTTCAAAAACCGTGCTTAATATGTTGGTTTCCCAAAGGTATTCCTGGGTTATCCTATAGTCATCGCTTACATTAACTTCAAAGCTTCCACCTATTTCGTCATCTAAAAGTTTGGCAAATATTCCTGCTGAATCAAAGTTGGGGAGACAACACCAATCCATGGATCCTGTTTTTGAGACCAAAGCGGCACTCTTACAGTTTCCGATTATTCCGTAATCTAAGTTTTCCATATAATCTTAAAGTTCTTTTAAAAGAATGGTATTCTAAAATGATTTTCGGAAATTTAAGAAAATTCAACTTGGCAGCAACAGAACCAAACAAAAAATGAGCAAAACAATTATTATATCTAATCGCTTACCCTTACAAATAAACATCGAAAATAATCATTTGGAAGTTATACCCAGTGTGGGAGGACTAGCCACAGGTCTCAAATCTTTTCACAAAGAAGGAGACAGCATCTGGATAGGATGGAGTGGCATGCCGGAGGAAGAAATTCCAGAGCACCTTTTGGAGGATGTAAAAATTAAGGCAAGAGAAGAAGATTGTATTGCCGTAAATCTTACCGCAGAAGAGATTGATGGTTTTTACTATGGCTTTAGTAACAGGACCGTGTGGCCTCTTTTCCATTATTTTATGGAATATACCGAATCTGATGACTGGTACTGGGAAACCTATAAAAAGGTAAATCAGAAATATGCAGAAGAAGTTTTAAAACATTATGAAGTAGGAGACCATATCTGGGTGCATGATTATCAGCTTCTTTTAGTTCCTAACATGATTCGTGAACAAGCGCCGGAGGCTATTATTGGCTTTTTTAACCATATACCTTTTCCATCTTATGAAGTATTTAGAACCCTTCCCTGGCGGGAAGAGGTACTGGAGGGAGTTTTGGGAGCAGATCTTATTGGCTTCCATACCTATGATTATGAAAGGCATTTTCTAAGTTCGGTGAGCCGAATTTTGAGGCACCAGGTAGATTTTAATGAAATTACCCTGCCGGACAGGATTGTAAAAGTAGATTCTTTCCCAATGGGAATTGACTATGATAAATTTGAAAAAGCCGCGCTTAATCATTTTGAAAATACTGCCGAAGATAAATCGGAATTACAAAGAAGGCTAGACCACCATCTTAAAGCCACTCCCGATGCGAAACTTATTTTGAGCCTGGACAGGCTGGATTACACCAAAGGGATTGCTAACAGGCTGCGTGCCTTTGAATTCTTCCTGGACAAGTATCCCGAATTTATAGAAAAAGTGCGCCTGGTGATGCTCGCTGTGCCTTCCCGTTCTAATGTACCACAATATCAACGCCTTAAAAGGGAAATTGATGAACTGGTAGGAAGGATTAACGGGAAATTTTCTACCGTTAGCTGGACTCCTATCTGGTATTTTTACCGTTCTATGCCTTTTGAAAATCTTATAGACCTTTACACCTCCTGTGATATAGCGCTACTTACTCCAATTCGTGACGGGATGAACCTGGTAGCCAAAGAATATATTGCTACCAGAACAGACCATAGCGGCGTGTTAATCTTAAGTGAAATGGCCGGGGCAGCACACGAAATGAATGAAGCTATCCTGATAAACCCAAATAACTTCGATCAAATGGCCAATGCCCTGAAGCAGGCTTTTGAAATGCCTCTTGAAGAGCAGATGGAACGCAATAAAATGCTTCAGAAAAGACTGAAGCGGTACAGCGTGGAAAAATGGGCTCAGGATTTTATGAAAGCCTTACGAAATACAGAAGATAACAGGCAGGCTTTTGAAGCGTCCAGAATATCTCCTTCTGTTTTAAATGATCTTAAAGAAAGTTACCATAAAGCAAAAAACAGGATTTTGTTTTTAGATTACGACGGAACCCTGGTTAATTTCACAGATAAACCTGAAAATGCCAGGCCAGACGAAGATCTTAAATTGCTGATTTCTGAACTCATAAAACAGGAAAATACAGAGGTGGTACTTATAAGCGGCCGGGATAAAGATACCCTGGGGAACTGGTGGCAGGATATTCCTGTAGAACTAATTTCTGAACATGGTACCTGGATTAGAAAAATTAACGGGGAATGGCAGCTTTCCGAAAATGTAAAAAATGACTGGATGGAAGCGGTTAGACCGGTGATCGAAAATTTTGTAGACAGGACACCAGGTACTTTTATAGAAGAAAAAAACTATTCCCTGGCATGGCATTTTAGAAAGGCAGATCCGCAGCTGGGCGAAATACGCGCTAACGAACTTTCCAACGTCCTGAAAGAACTTATTTCCAACCGGGGCCTTAGTGTTCTTGAAGGCAATAAGGTACTGGAAATTAAAAGCAGTGGTGTAAACAAAGGAAAATCCGCCAGTAAAAAAATAGGAGGAAGAGAATTCGACTTTATTTTTGCCCTGGGAGACGACTGGACAGATGAATATATGTTTAAGGAACTACCTGAAAAGGCAATTACCGTAAAAGTGGGAATTAAGCAGACCAGTGCCAGGTACTATGTGGAAGATACTAAAAAGGTGCGCAATCTCCTTAAGGCATTTGCAGGAATAGAATAAGGTTTAAATATGTTAAATTTATTGACAATTCTGGTTAAAGTTTATGCCAATGTTAACTCTGTATGTATGGTTCCAAATTAACATTGCCTTATATTTACTGCTAACCTATTACAAACTAAAATTTAAAATATAGCTATTATGAAATCAGGAAAATTATTGCTTGGATTAATATCAGGTGCAGCTGCGGGAGCGCTTGCAGGCCTTCTACTTGCTCCCAAAAAAGGTGCAGATACCCGTAAAAGGATCGCACAGACTTCAGATGATTACATCTCCGGAGCAAAAGGAAAAATAAATAATTTCACCGATTCTCTTAGCCACAAAGTGGATGCTCTTAAAGCAAAATCGAAGGCTAACCTTACCGATTCGAAAACAAAAGAGAAGGTAAACGAAGCTAAGGCAGAAGTTCACGAGATGAAAGCCAGCTAGACCTGAAGAAGTAAAAAAACAAAACCTCGGAATCCCGGGGTTTTTTTATGCCTATTATTCTCCGTTGCATTTGTACCGTAGAGAAAACTTTGCTTAAATTACCTTCAAAAAAATTTCATGGTAAAATTTAGAAAACTCTCCCTTAGTCCAATTCTTTTATTCTTTAGCTTCTGTTTTTTCACTCCTGCATTTTCCCAGAGTACAGATGAGCGCCTGTATGATATCATAGACCATGTCTCTGCAGACAGAATTGAAAAAGATATCAGGAAACTGGCCGGGTTTGGAACAAGGAACACTTTTAGCGACACAGTCTCCAACACTCGTGGAATTGGTGCCGCAAGACGCTGGATAAAATCGCAATTTGACCAGATTTCAGCAGAATGTGATAACTGCCTGGATGTCTTTTATCAAAAGAATTTAGTATCCCCTGAAGATGGCGAGAGAATCCCACACGAAGCTCTTGTGGTAAATGTGGTTGCCATCCAGAAAGGGACAAAATATCCAAACCGGTATATAATAATGAGCGGGGATATTGATTCCCGAAATTCTGATGCCACAGATTTTAAAGGAGATGCCCCAGGTGCTAACGATAATGCCAGCGGAATGGCCGGTGCAATGGAAGCTGCCCGGGTGTTGTCTCAGTACAAATTTGAAAGCAGTATTATTTATGCGGGACTCTCCGGGGAAGAACAGGGCCTTTTTGGCGGAAAAGGGCTGGCAGAATATGCAAAAGAGAATAACTGGGAAATTATTGGAGTTCTCAATAACGATATGATTGGAAATATTGAAGGTGTAGACGGGGTAATTAGCAACAGGGACTTCAGGATTTTTTCAGAGCCCGTCCCGCCTACAGAGACAGAACAGGAAAGAAGAATGCGTAGGTATTACGGTGGCGAGGTAGACGGTATCTCCCGGCAGCTTGCACGATATATCCATAAAACCACAGAAAACTACATGCCGGAAATGAACCCGATTATGGTGTACAGGCTGGATCGTTTTGGGCGCGGCGGCCACCACAGGTCTTTTAACGATCTTGGTTACGCCGGGGTAAGGATTATGGAAGCTCATGAAAATTATAATAGGCAACACCAGGATTTAAGAACAGAAAACGGGATTAAATACGGAGATGTAATAGAAGGAGTAAATTTTGATTATGCGAAAAAATTAACTGCAGTAAATGCCATTAATATGGCGAGCCTTGCCTGGGCTCCTCCAGCTCCCAAAAATGTAAAAATTGGCGGGATTGTAGAGCCTTCAGCTAAACTTCGATGGGAAAAAGCAGAGGGGGATATTGCAGGTTATAAGATCTACTGGAGAGACACTACTTCCCCAACCTGGGACAATTCACGATTTGTGGGCGATGTAAATGAATTTACACTGGAAGGTATTGTAATAGACAATTACTTCTTTGGGGTTTCTACAGTTGGAAAAAACGGTCATGAAAGTCTGGTGGTTTTCCCTTCAGGAACTTTTTAAACCAATAATTAGCAATTTTCAGTAAATACGAAGGCCGGAAAATTTTTCCGGCTTTTTTATATTTTACATTTCCCTATTTTTCTTAAGCCTTAATTAACAATACTTTATGCAAAGCTTAAATATATTTAGAATTTGATGTTATTACCTTAGAATTGTTTACACAAAGGATATTATTAATGAACCTGAAAAAGAAAAAGAGCTTTAGAATAATTTTTCTGATAACAACATTGGGAATGCTGCTTTTTCTTATCCTGATGAATGATAAGGGAGTAATTATCCTTCAGTTTAAAAGAACAGAGAAAGTAGCTATAAATCAAAATTTGAAGAACCTGTACAAACAATCTAATATTTTTTATCTGAAAAAAGCCTTACAGGGTCAATTCTATTTTCAAAATGAAGCTCTTGCTCAGGTTCAGGAAATACAACATAGAAACAACCATTTTAAATATAGAAGAATATGAGTACCACAGAAAAGCATAAGCATTTATACCATTTTAGCGAGTTGTCAGATTATAAAATTTCGAAACATGATCCCGATGTCCGCGGATGGTCCGTAAAAGACAGGGACAACCGCGTTATTGGGAAGGTAGATAACTTGTTGGTTAATAAGGACCTGGAAAGGGTGGTTTATCTTGATGTAGAAGTAGATTCTACCATAATTGAAGCAGACCACGACCCATACGGTGCGCCTGCTAATGAAAATGTGCATGAGTTTATAAACAAAGAGGGCGAAAATCACGTAATTATTCCCATTGGAATGGTGGGTTTTAATAAAGATCAGAAATTTGTTTACACAGATACTATTGATTACCAGACTTTTTCAGAGACAAAAAGATACCGTTCCGGCACTAATGTAGAGCGTCATTATGAAAATAATGTCCTTAAATCCTATAACCGCGACCGGGACATTGTAGAGGAAGACAGGAAAAGAGCGCACAGCAGCCGGGAAAGGGAGGCTGAAGATTTGGTAGATGACGGCAGACACCGCGGAACCTCAATTAATTCCCTATCTGATGAAGAAATACGCCGAAGGGAAATTGAAGAAAGGGATCATCCACGCCATCGAGCTACAGAAGACAGGCCGAAGAAAGGTACAGTAGGTTCTGCCCGGCATGCCGATACTTCTTATGACCGGGAATTTCAAAGTGAAAGAGAAAAGGAACATCAGCGTTTTGAAGATGTAGACGAACAGGCCAGAAGAAAAAAAGTAAATGGCCCTGATACGCGTGGCAACACTTCTTATAACAGGGATTTTGAAAGTGAGCAATCCTCAGAGCGGCCGCAGGATGAATATATTGGTGATGATGCCTTTAGCCGGGAGAAGGGCGATTATGAAAGGAAGAGAAAAAGCAGTTACGCTGCAGACAGGGAAGAAGCCGAACGGGAACACGAATATAATGAAGACGATCCTTTTTATGACCGCGAAGAATTTAGAAACCGGGAATACAGGGGGCGAAGAGACTTAGACAGCTAATCTCGATGTAAATTTAACCTATGAGAATTGGGGCCGACTTTAGTTGGCCCTTTTTATTAGCATCACAAAATCACGTGTAGAAATATTTAATCCACCAGCGACAATTGTATCCTCTTCCGGGCCAAATCTACTTCCAGAACAGTTACTTCTACCTGCTGATTTAGTTTTACTACTTCATTTACATCAGAAACATACTTTTTGGCAAGTTTGGAAATATGAACAAGGCCGCTTTCTTTAATGCCGATATCCACAAAACAACCAAAATTGGTAATGTTGTTTACCAGTCCCGGCAATTTCATTCCTTCCTTTAGATCCTCAATTGTTTTAACTGAAGGGTCAAATTCAAATTGGGTGATTTTACTTCGGGGATCCAGCCCTGGCTTTTCAAGTTCTTGTTTGATATCCTGTAGCGTAGGCAGCCCAACTTCCGCAGAAGTATAAGCCGAAAATTTCAAATTTTGAACAGCTTCTTTATTTCCAACCAGCTGCTCCAGTGTCAGGTTTTTATCAGCCGCCATTTTTTCTACAATGGCATAACTTTCCGGATGAATCCCGGTATTATCCAGCGGGTTTTTAGTGTTTTTTATCCGCAGAAAACCTGCAGACTGTTCAAAAGCTTTTACGCCTAACCGCGGCACCTTCAGTAATTCCTGCCGGTTATGGAACCCGTTGTTTTCGCTCCTATAGCTAATAATGTGAGATGCTAAGCCAGGACCAATCCCCGAAACATAAGACAAAAGTTCCTTACTTGCCGTATTCACATTCACCCCAATGCGGTTTACGCAGCTCATTACCACATTATCCAGTTTATTCTTCAACTTTGTTTGATCTACCTCATGCTGGTACTGCCCTACCCCGATAGATTTGGGATCAATTTTCACCAGTTCTGCCAAAGGATCAATTAGCCTGCGGCCTATGGAAACCGCCCCGCGAACCGTTATATCATAATCGAGAAACTCTTCCCTGGCAATTTTTGATGCGGAATAAACCGAAGCCCCGGCCTCATTTACTACAAAAATGGGCACTTCTTTGTCAAATTTGATCTTTTTAACCAGGTGTTCCGTTTCCCGGGAGGCCGTGCCGTTTCCAATAGAAATTGCTTCAATTTTATAGGCGTTAACCAGCGATTTTAATTTCTTCATCGCCATGGTAAATTCCTTCTGTGGCGGATGCGGATAAATATTTTCATTGTAAAGCAAACCTCCATTTTCATCAAGGCACACTACTTTGCATCCAGACTTAAATCCGGGATCAATAGCAAGAATCCTCTTACTGCCAAGCGGGGGTGCAATTAACAACTGCTCCAGGTTCGAGGCAAAAACGGCGATAGCCTCTTCGTCTGCCTTTTCTTTAGCCGAATTTAAAAATTCTGCGGTAAATGAAGGTTTTAGCAGTCTCTTAAAAGCATCAGCTATCGCTTCAGAAATTACGGCAGTTGCCTTAGAAGAAGTTCCCTTGATAATAGTACGGGAAATCAGCCTCCTGGCCTCTTCCGGATCTACTTCAATTTTAATACGCAAAATATTTTCTACCTGTGCCCTGTGAAGTGCAAGGAATCGATGGGAAGGAATCCGGCTTAAGCTTTCTGTCCAGTCAAAATACTGCTGATACTTTTGTGCTTCAGCTTTATTTTCTTCTGCTTTTACCACTTTTGAAGAAATTACAGCCGTCCTGCCATAAAGCGTTCTCAAACGGGAACGTACGATCTTGTTTTCATTTATCCATTCGGCTATAATATTCTTAGCGCCTTCAATTGCTTCTGAAGCCGAAACGATTTCACCCTTTACAAATTTTTCAGCCGTTGCTTCGGGATGCGCGGCATTCTGTGCCATAATAATTCTGGCAAGAGGCTCTAAGCCCTGTTCCCTTGCGGCATCTGCTTTAGTTTTTCTTTTCTTTTTAAATGGCAGGTAAAGATCTTCCAGCTCAATTAAACTTTTGGTATTTTTTATTTGTTGCTTTAAGGAATCACTTAATACCCCTTGTTCTTCAACAGATTTAAGGATACTAACCTTTCTTTTTTCAAGTTCTGTCCATAAATTGGCAAGGTTGGCAATTTTTTCAATCTCCACTTCAGACAGGTTGCCTGTGGCCTCTTTTCTATAACGGGCAATAAAGGGGATAGTGGCATCCTGGCCTAAAAGGCCCAGAGTATTTGTCAGGCTTTTCCGGCTGATTTCAGTTTGAGAAGCAACAAAATCTAATAATTCCAACAGGAAAGGTTTTTGGATGTTTAAAAAACCACAAAGATATTGGAAACAATAGAAAAACGGTGGTCATTTCTGCAGAAAGCGTACTGAAAATAGTTGAAAAATTTTAGATAATTTCTACTTCCTTTGAATGCTCTATGGCCTTTTCGCTGTTTTTAAAATAGCAGGTGGACACACCCATATCTTCTATATTCTTAAGCACTTCCAGCACTTCCTTTTTTTGGGAACTTCTGGTCTGCCTAATATAAATGGCCCCAATACTTAACGGATAAGTTTTACAAATTCTTTCATAAAGATAAGGGTCTTTTTGCGAATCGTCCCCCAGCAGTACATATTGCAATTTTGGATAAAAGGCGATAATATCTTTTATTTTATCATATTTGTGATTGTGGCTGCCTCTTCCGCTGGAAAGAAAATCACGAATCCCTGTCTTTATTTTTTTCAGCTTAATAACCGCTTTGGGAAGCTCATGTATGCGCGCAAATTCTTCAATAAACTCATATAAATTCCATTCACTGCTGGAAACATAGAAAAAAGAGTTTGAAGCTTCTTCACTATCCTGCCCCGCAATACTAAGGGCGCGGTAATGTTTTACCACATCGCTGAAGATTTTGCGCTTGTTCACATTTTTGGAAAGCATCACATACAGCTTTTTAAAGAAGCTGTTGCTGTGGGAGATCAGGAAGGTATCATCTATATCTGAAATAATGGCAAATTTACTTTTGTAAGGTTTAAGCAATTCTCCTTTTTCAATAATACCGAATTCATGCAGGTCGCAAATGACCTCATATTTGTGCCAGCCGCTTTCCAGTTCATCTGTGAAAGGCACCGAAAAACGAAAATAACCATCTTCCTGTGTTTTTGTAGTAACATCTAGATTTTTAAATTTCAGCCTGATTTTTACATTTGGCAGGGGCTTGATCCTGAACATATGGATAATGGAAAAAGCGTGGCGAATTCCTTTACGGTCAAGGCGGTATTTATCTGGAGCCCAGGATTTAAAAACATGCCCAAAAACAATGAGTTCCTGGTCGTTAACATAACCCCGGTA
Source organism: Autumnicola aciditolerans (assembly GCF_041679265.1). Lineage (NCBI taxonomy): Bacteria > Pseudomonadati > Bacteroidota > Flavobacteriia > Flavobacteriales > Flavobacteriaceae > Autumnicola > Autumnicola aciditolerans. The sequence goes on along the minus strand of NZ_JBGFSM010000002.1, from coordinate 94,443 downwards.
CAATTTTAAATCAAGTTTCAAAGCTTTAATTTTTCTCTAACTAACATTCATCTACAAAATACTTAATTTTAAGCAATATGAGTAAATCTATGGGAGACATTAAAGAAATTTTATTAATTGTAAATCCTATTTCAGGAGACATTGATAAACAACACATGATAGATGAATTAAAAGCGATAATAGAAGATACCGGAGTAGAACTTTTTATCTATTATACCAAAGGGGAAAAAGATCTTGAGAATATTAAAAGAATGGCTGAAGAAAGAAAACCCTGGAGGATTATTGCCGCAGGCGGCGACGGCACTATAAAAATGGTGGCAGAAGCTACCAAAGGTTTTAAAATTCCCATGGGAATTATCCCCAGCGGCTCGGCAAATGCCCTGGCCCTTAATCTTAATATCCCGGAAAGCCTTGAGGAACAAATTGATGTAGCCTTGGGCAATACATTTCTGGATATCGATCTCATTTGCCTTAATGATGAAATTGGGCTACACATGAGTGATCTGGGCATCAATGCAGAATTAATCCGGAATTATGAAGAATCTTCCTTCCGCGGAAAATTTGGCTATCTGTTGCAAACCGTGCCCACACTTATTAAGAGCAAGTATCCCTATACATTTACCATAGAAACCGAAGGAGAAACTATTACTGAAGAAGGTATCTTGCTGGCTTTTGCCAACGCCAAGAAATATGGTACCGGGGCTAATGTGAATCCTAATGGGAAGCTAAATGACGGAATAATGGAAATCCTGATATTTAAAGATTTTGATCTCATGGAGATGCTGAAAACTTTACGCAATGAGGCTGCACTCAGCAAGGACTTTATAAGGATAATTCCTGTAAAAAAGGCTACCGTAACCTCTCCTCACCCCGTACCATTCCAGATAGACGGAGAATACAGGGGGGAAAGGACGAAGATAGAGGTTAACATGTTGCCGGAGAAGGCACGTATTGCAGTTCCGGAAACTTTAAAAAATAACTAACAGGTGGTTTAAAGAGCCATGGCTTTACCATTACCAACCTCTTCTACCGGTGCACATGGGATGTATTGTCCTGGAACAGGATCATACCATAAGACATTTTCCCCAATTTCTTCACTGGTTTTCCATGCCCAAATACCCATTTGCCTAACCTCCTGAAGATAGGAATATGCTCCTGCATCTGGGTCTAGATTTCCTTCATTTTTTGGCTCCTCCTCTACGGGATCTTGATCTGGATCTTTATCCTGCGGGTCCTGCGTTTCTGAATTCCGCTTCATGTAACGCTCCTTTTCAGCCGGAGTTGCCCGAAGATATTTTTCCACAATTTTTTCAAATTCTTCCTGATCTGCTTCGTGAGGTTCTTTATCAAATTCATTTTTAAAAGCCTGAGCAAAAGCATTGGCAGAGTTTGTAAATTGTTCCTGTCTATCAGGAGAGGCCACTTCAGCCATATAAGAATCCAGGAATTTGGCGATATTTAAATCTTCTGCCCCTGGAGTATCTGTTGTGGGAAGAATTACATCAAGCACCCTTTTTAGAGCATGCCCATTTGCTGCTGTTAAAAATACGGGCTGCCAGCTATATGAGGGGTCATTTTTACAGCTTTGGAGTAAGCTTAAGGTTGTTGGTCCCACAACCATGATGCCCGCTCCAAGGCCAATATTTTTTAATGCCTGTCTTCTATTCATCATTTTAGAATTTAAGCGTTAGATTTTTTAAAGTTTTTTGATGCATGATCTGCAGCTCTTGCCGTCATTGCCATATACGTTAAGGAAGGGTTTTGGCAGCCCGAAGAAGCCATAAAAGCACCATCGGTCACGTACACATTGGATACGGCATGTAGTTGATTGTTTCCGTTTAAAACAGACGTTTCAGGATCCCTGCCCATCCTGGCAGTTCCCATCTCATGTATTCCCAATCCCGGTGCCCCAAGTTCATCATAAGGCCTTACCTCTTTAAAACCACCTTTTTCCAACATAGCCACGGCCTGTTCCTGCATGTCTTTACGCATCAGCATTTCATTTTCTTTAAATTCGGCGTCAAAAGTAATGGTTGGCAAACCCCATTCATCCTTTTTGTCATAATCCAGAAACATCCGGTTTTCATGATAAGGAAGGGTTTCCCCAAAACCTACAAGTCCCATTGTCCATTTACCGGGTTTTGAGACCGCTTCTTTTAACTCTTTTCCATAAGAAGCTTCAGCAATACTATCTTCCCAATTGGTCCTGCTGGCTCCTCCCTGGTAACCGTAACCGCGCTTGAACGGCATTTTCTCACTGCCTTCCAGATTTCTAAAACGCGGCAGATAAATGCCATTTGGTTTCCTTCCTTTATAATAAGAGTCTTCAAACCCATCATAAGTGGCAGATGCTCCTACCTTAAAGTGATGATCCATCACATTATGTCCCAGTTCTCCACTGTCATTTCCAAGTCCGTCGGGAAAGCGGTCCGATTTTGACTGTAAAAGTATACTTGTTGAGGCCATTGTAGAAGCACAAAGAAAGACTACATTAGCCTTATATTCTATACTCTCTTTAGTTTCAGCATCAATAATTTTAACGCCGGTGGCCTTTTTAGTATCAGGATCATAAACCACTTCATGAACAATAGAATTTGGCCTGAGGGTCATATTTCCCGTTCTTCCTGCAGCGGGAAGCGTTGAAGCATTACTGCTAAAATAAGCACCATAAGGGCAGCCTCTTATACACCTGTTCCTGAACATACACTTGTTACGCCCTTCAAACTTCTTATCTCCGGTGATATGCGCCACCCGGCCCATCGTCATTACCCTCCCGTCAAAATTCTCTGCAATACTTTTTCTTAGATGGTCTTCCACACAATTGAGTTCCATGGGCGGAAGAAAAATGCCATCAGGCAGTTGGGCCAACCCAAGTTTCTCCCCGCTCACTCCAATATAGGATTCAACATAATCGTACCATGGAGCAATATCTTTATATCGTATAGGCCAATCTACTCCAACCCCATCGTTTTTGTTTGCTGTAAAATCTATATCGCTTAACCTGTAGCTATGCCGGCCCCACATGATAGATCTGCCTCCCACATGATAGCCGCGCATCCAGTCAAACCTTTTTGCTTCATTGTAAGGATGTTTTATATCGTCTACAAACCAATGGGCGCTTGCCTTATTGGTAGTGTAACCGGCGCGGGATTGTTTATATTGCCTTTTTTGCTCTTCGCGGGTGAGTTGTCCCTTGTACTTATAGTCCCAGGGATCATCATTCATGGTAGGGTAATCTTTAATATGTTCCACCATAGGGCCTCTCTCCAACACCAGGGTTTTAAAACCCTTTTCACACAATTCTTTAGCGGCCCATCCCCCGCTTATTCCGGTACCAACAACTATAGCATCATAGCTGTCATTTTCATATAAATTATTCACATTTCAGGAGTTAATTAATAGTAAATCTTTCGGTATACTGCCAAATATAGAAAATTAAGCTTATTATTTTACATCTTTAAAAAAAAGTCTACATTTAAATTTCAAAATCAAAATTAACCAAACCCTTACATTTACTTAAAATTATGAACTTATTTCTCCTCCGGGCAAAAGGAAAATCGGCCTCTTTTATGCTGCTTCTTTTTGTTCTTATTTCCTGCAATAATTCTCCAAAAAAAAATGAACCCCAGGCAGAGACAGCAACTGTAGAAGTTAATAAAGAGCCTTTTTTTAAAATTTCCCTGGCACAATGGTCTTTGCATGAACCTATAATGGAAGGTTCTCTGGATCCTGTTGATTTTGCTGAAAAAGCAAGGGAATTAGGCTTTGAAGGCATTGAATATGTAAGCCAGCTTTACACCAGTAAATACAAGGATGCAGAAGACCCTCAGGCTGCCTTTAATGCCTTAATTGACACCCTGAAGCAAAAAAGCGAAGAATACAACGTGAGGAATGTCCTTATAATGGTAGACAATGAAGGTGACCTTGCCTCTCCAGATGCATCTGCCAGAGAAGAAGCTATTGAAAATCACAAGAAATGGGTTGATGCAGCTCAAAAACTTGGATGCCACTCCATAAGGGTAAATCTATTTGGTAGTGAAGACAGGGATATTTGGAGAAATTCGTCTGTTGCCGGCCTAAAGGGAATATCTGAATATGCTGCTGGTAAAAACATTAATGTACTGGTGGAAAATCATGGCTATTTATCTTCAGATGCAAAGCTTTTGGTTGAAGTAATGGAAGAGGTAAACATGGAAAACTGTGGAACGCTGCCAGATTTTGGCAATTTTTGCCTTAGACGGGAAAATGGGGAACTATGGGATGCACCATGTGTAAAGGAATATCCAAAATATGAAGGTGTGGCTGAAATGATGCCATATGCCAAAGCAGTAAGTGCTAAAACTTTTGCCTTTAACGAGGAAGGTGAAGAAACAACCATAGATTACGGACGAATGATGAATATTGTAAAGGATGCCGGGTATAACAGTTATATAGGCATAGAATACGAAGGAACAGGATTACCCCCCGAAGAAGGAATACTTGCCACAAGAGAACTTTTAATTAAAAAAGGAACCAATTTAAACCAAGAAATACAGTAACATGAAAAAAATTACGAGAATCCAGCTTTCCATAATGATGTTTGTAGAATTTTTTATCTGGGGAGGCTGGTTTGTTACCCTTGGAACATTTCTGGGAAATAACCTGCAGGCTACCCAGGCTCAAATTTCCACTGCCTTTTCAACACAGTCCTGGGGGGCTATTATTGCTCCTTTTGTGATCGGGCTCATAGCCGACAGGTATTTTAATGCGGAAAAAATTCTTGCTGTTTTGCACCTAATTGGCGCTTTTCTTATGTATCAAATGGCCTATGCAGAAGATTTCACCTCTTTTTACCCATACATCCTTGGGTATATGATTGCCTATATGCCTACTCTTGCCCTTGTAAATTCTGTTAGTTTCAACCAAATGGAAGATCCTGCCAAAGAATTTTCATTTATACGGGTTTTTGGCACCATTGGGTGGATTGTTTCAGGACTGGCAATAAGCCTCATTTTTAGCTGGGACTCGGCCGAAGCAATCGAAAACGGAATGCTTGAAAATACCTTTCTAATGACTGCGGCGGCTTCTGCATTCCTGGGAATATTCAGCTTTTTCCTTCCAGCTACTCCTCCTAAAGCAGATACTGGGGAAAAACCTAATATTTCTGAAATCCTGGGACTGGATGCTTTAAAACTGCTGAAGAGTAAAAATTTCCTCATCTTTTTTGTTTCCTCTATTCTTATAAGTATTCCGCTTGCTTTTTACTACCAGCACTTAAGCCCCTTTCTTACAGATATTGAAGTAGGCAATTCCACCGCAAAGGCAGCTATAGGGCAGGCTTCTGAAGTGCTGTTTATGTTGCTTATCCCATTCTTTCTGAAGCGCTATGGAATAAAAATGACCCTGCTAATGGGGATGATTGCCTGGGGCGTACGCTATCTTCTTTTTGCTTATGGTAATGCAGATGAACTTTCCTTTATGCTGATGATAGGAATAGCATTGCACGGCGTATGTTATGATTTCTTTTTTGTCTCAGGCCAAATTTATACCGATTCCAAAGCCGGGGAGAAATTTAAAAGTTCTGCCCAGGGACTTATTACATTGGCAACCTACGGGGTGGGTATGCTTATTGGGTTTTACGCAGCAGGATTAGTTAGCGATGCTTATATTATGAGCGATGGCAATAGAGACTGGACAGGAATCTGGACCGTTCCGGCAATTTTCGCCTTTGCAGTAATGATTCTTTTTGCTATCTTCTTTAGAAATGAAAAAATTGAGAAAAAAGATATTGAAATTTAAATTATGGGTAAAAAAATTAAACTTGGAATTCTTGGCGGAGGCGGAGATTCCCTTATAGGAATTCTTCACCGGGTGGCTTCTGCAATGTTCGATAAATATGAACTTGTGGGAGGAGCATTTAACATTGAACTTCAGGAAAGTATAAATTTTGCTGAAGAATTAGGAATAAGAACAGACAGGGTTTATAAAGACCTGGATTCCCTAATTTCCAAAGAAAAGTCTTTGCCAGAAGGGGAAAGGATGCAGGTGATCTCTGTTTTAACACCTAATTTCCTGCACTTTTCCATGGCTAAAAAACTTCTTGAAAACGGCTTTAATGTTATTTGTGAGAAGCCAATGACCACTACGTATGAAGAAGCCAAAATTCTCAAAGAAACAAAGGAAAAATCGGGAGGTATATTTGCTGTTACCTACACCTATACCGGTTATCCCATGGTACGCCAAATGAAAGAAATGATTGCTTCCGGGGCTATTGGGGATATTCAAAAAATAGATGTACAATATTACCAGGGCTGGATAAATCCTATTATTCATAATAAGGAGGAGCGTTCCAGTATCTGGAGGCTTGATCCCAAAAAGTCTGGAATAAGTTGTTGTATTGGAGACATTGGCACCCATGCTTTTGATATGATAGAATATGTAAGCGGGCTACAGGTAAAAGAAATTTTGGCCGACCTCAATTATATGTATAAAGACAATGCCATGGATATAGATGGTACTGTTCTTTTACGATTTTCAGAATATGTGAAAGGAGTTTTACGTTCCAGCCAAATTGCCACTGGTGAGGAGAATAATTTTGCCGTAAAAATTTATGGTAAAAAAGGAGGGCTAAAATGGGAACAGGAAAATCCCAATTATCTTTATTTGCTGAAGGAAGGAGAACCTGTTCAGGTTTTTAAACCTGGACATGAATACAATAGCGCATTTTCTCTGGACGGAACAAAATTGCCGCCGGGACACCCAGAAGGAATTTTTGATTCCATGGGCAATATCTACAAAGGAGTTGCTAAAGCCATAAACGGAGAAAAAATTTATGATGGAGAATTCCCTACTCTTGAAGACGGCCTTAGGGGAATGAATTTTATTGAAAAAACCGTGCATTCCCACCAACAGGGAAATGTATGGGTAAAAATTGACGATTAAGTATGAAGACAATTAAAGGACCTGCTGTATTTTTAGCACAATTTATTGATGAAAAAGAACCTTTTAACTCCCTGGACGGTCTTTGCAAATGGGCTTCGGGATTAGGATATAAAGGAATACAAATACCAACCTGGGAAAAAGGGCTTATTGACCTGAAAAAGGCTGCTGAAAGCAAAGATTATTGCGATGAACTAAAGGGTAAAATACAATCTTACGGGCTGGAGATAACAGAGCTTTGCACCCATTTACAGGGGCAGCTGGTGGCCGTGCATCCTGCATACGACAAGATGTTTGACAATTTTGCCCCAAAGGAACTGCATAATAACCCAAAAGAACGTACAGCCTGGGCAATAGATCAGCTCAAAAGTGCTGCTAAGGCAAGCCGTAACCTTGGACTGGACGTAATGGGAACTTTTAGCGGCTCCCTGCTTTGGCACACCATGCACCCATGGCCCCAGCGGCCTGCAGGGCTTGTGGAATTAGGTTTCCAGGAGCTGGCAGAAAGGTGGTTGCCTATTTTAAACGAATTTGAAGAACAGGATGTAGATGTGTGCTATGAGATACATCCCGGGGAAGACCTCCATGACGGGGTGACTTTTGAACGTTTTCTTGAAGCCACCAACAATCATAAACGGGTTAATATTTTATACGATCCCAGCCATTTTGTATTACAACAACTGGATTACATTCAGTATATAGACTTTTACCACGATTACATTAAAATGTTTCATGTAAAAGATGCCGAATTTAATCCTACAGGAAAAAAAGGAACTTTTGGTGGTTATGAAGACTGGATAAACCGGGCAGGACGATACAGAAGCCCCGGCGACGGCCAGGTGGATTTTAAAACCATTTTTTCAAAATTAACCGAATATGGTTGTGATGTCTGGGCAGTAATGGAATGGGAATGCTGCATTAAATCTCCGGAACAAGGCGCTAAGGAAGGCGCTCCTTTTATTGCAAGTAATATCATCCAGGCAACCGACAAAAAGTTTGATGATTTTGCCGGTTCTGAGATAGATGAAGAAAGGTTAAAACAATTATTAGGAACCAACTAATCTCTACATTATGAAAAAGCTAAGATTGAGCCTTCTTGCCCTGGTATTAATAGCTGCAAGTTGCAAAAATAACAGTGAAACAAAGGAACAAATGGAAGAGCCCGTAAATGAAGAACAGGCTATGAATGAAGAACAAAATAATTGGGAAGACCTTACCGCCGGGGATAATCTGGAGCAGTGGAAGGCCTATAACTCTGATTCTATTTCAGAGCAATGGAAAAAAGAAGGGAATACAATTATTTTTACCCCTGCTGAAGGTGATCGTGAAGGCTCTGAAAATCTTATATCCAATAAACAATATAAAAATTTTGAGTTAAATTTTGAATGGAAAATTTCAGAAGGCGGCAATAGCGGCGTGATGTGGGGAGTACAGGAAATGGACAAATACAACGAACCTTATTACACAGGTCCCGAAATACAGGTGTTGGATAATGAAAAGCATCCAGATGCTAAAAACGGGCCCATCCGCCAGGCCGGGGCTTTATATGATATGGTACCGGCAAGCGAAGATGTTACCAAACCTGCAGGAGAATGGAATGAAGAAACTATTATGATTAACCATAAAACCAACAAGGGCAGCGTTACGCTTAATGGTACGATAGTGGCAGAATTCCCTGTACATGGTGAAAAATGGAAAGAAATGATAGGTAAATCTAAGTTTGCTGATTGGGAAGACTTTGGAAAAAATGAAAGTGGCCATATTGCCCTTCAGGATCATGGCAACCAGGTATCCTTCAGGAATATTAAAATACGGGAATTGGAATAATCCATTTCCGCTTGAAATACTTTAAAGGCATTTGGGAATATATTTTTCTGAATGCCTTTTTATTTTTTTGGAAACAGATAAATTTCTCTATTTTATCAGTATCAAAGAAGCAACTACTATGAGGACAAGCAAAGTGGAATTTGAGAATAAGAATGGTGATCATCTTTCAGGCTACATGGAACTTCCCACCAATCAAAAACCGCATAACTTTGTACTGTTTGCACATTGCTTTACCTGTAATAAGAATTTCTTTGCCCCAAAGATTATCAGCAGGAATCTGGCAGCGCTGGGATTTGGCGTGCTGCGGTTTGATTTTACAGGATTGGGGGAAAGTGAAGGCGATTTTTCTGAAACAAATTTTTCCGGAAATATTGAAGATTTACTTGCCGCTGCCGGTTTTCTTGAAAAGGAGTTTGGTGCTCCCTCTGTTATGGTAGGGCATTCTCTGGGAGGAGCTGCGGTTTTAATGGCTTCAGAAAAAATACCCTCTGTGAAGGCAGTTGCCACAATTGCAGCCCCCTCCACAGTTACCCACGTAAAAGGATTACTGGCTGAACAATTGGATGAACTTCAAAAAGATGCAGATGCCCAGGTGAATATTGGCGGAAGGTCTTTTAAGATTAAAAAACAGTTCCTGGAAGACCTTCACAAGCACGATCTTCAGAAAAAACTGGCAAGCCTCGAAAAGGCAGTTCTTCTCATGCATTCTCCGCAGGATAAAATTGTTGAAATTAAAAATGCCGAAGCACTATACCGCAATCTTGGCCATCCTAAAAGTTTTGTTTCCCTGGATGGCGCCAGCCATTTACTAGGTGAAAGAAAAGATGCTTCCTATGCCGGGAAAGTAATTGCTGCCTGGGCAGAGCGATATATTGATAAAGAAGAAGAAATAGACTTGCAAACAGATCATCAGATTGTGGCAAATCTTGGAGAAGAAGGCCTTACAACTCAAATTAAAGCCGGTCCTCATAACTTTATTGCAGATGAACCTGTAAATATTGGAGGAGATAATTTTGGCCCTACACCCTACGAATTGCTTTCTGCCGGGCTGGCCGCCTGCACTTCCATGACTTTGCAAATGTATGCCCGGCGTAAAAAATGGCATTTAAAAAATGTTGAAACCCATGTAGATTATACCAGGCAACACGCCGCAGATTGTGAAAACTGTGAAAAAAATGATTCTAAAATAGATACCTTCCTGAGGGAAATTATAATTGATGGAGAAGTGAATGAAAAGCAAAAGGCAAAGCTGCTTGAAATCGCCGATAAATGCCCTGTTCATAAAAGCCTTACCGGGAAAATTCAGGTAAAAACCAAACTGGGAAAATTTTAATCTTAGATCGCCTTCACGTAAATATTTAGACTTTATCCCGCTCCTTCACTGTTAAGCTATACTTAAAACTTTGGTGAATGCCTGCAATACGTGTAATTTAGTTATGTTTAATTACTAAACCAAACCTGAAATTATGAAACGTATTAGTTTATCATTATTATTTTGCGCTTCTCTCTTTGTTGTTGGTTGCAAAAATAACCAGGGAGAGAATGAGACAGAAAATCAAATGGAGGTTGAGGAAACTTCAGAAATGAATCAGAATAACATGGAATCTGAAGAGCCTCAGGAAATAACCGTAAATCTTGAAGCTAAAAGTGGAAGTGACCTCGCAGGAACTATCACTTTTACTGAAGAAGACGGGGAAGTAACCATGGAAGGTACCATTACCGGCCTGTCTGAAGGTACACATGCCATTCATATCCATGAGAAAGCAGATTGCTCTGCAGAAGACGGAACTTCTGCCGGAGGACACTGGAATCCTACCAATCAACCTCACGGAGAATGGGGTGATGAAGAAGGATATCACCGGGGAGATATAGGAAACTTCGAAGTAAACAGTGACGGAGAAGGTACCATAGATTTCTCTACAGATGAATGGTGTATAGGATGTGACGATCCTAATAAGAATATTGTTGGAAAAGCAATTATTGTACATGACGGGGTAGATGACTATACTTCTCAACCTTCCGGAGATGCCGGAACAAGAGTAGGATGTGCAGAAATTACCATGTAATCTTTTGTACTTGTATATAAATAATAAAAGCAGCCGGTGAGCTGCTTTTATTATTTATATACCTAATTATTTTATACATTTAAGCTTTATGAAACACTCCACATGCAACAAGACGGCCTAATCCGGGAGCTACAAAACGGAAATCAACGTGCTTTTGAGCGTATTTACGAACTTTATTCAGAAAGTACGTTTGGAATTATTTACAGCATAGTAAATGATGAAAAAGTCGCGGAAGAACTACTTCAGGATGTTTTTATGAAAATATGGAATAACGCTTCTTCATATGATTCTGATAAAGGAAGATTTTTCACCTGGGTACTTAATATTGCGCGAAATGCATCCATTGACAAGTTGCGCTCCAAAGACTTCAAAAATAAGAGACAAAACCTGCAGCCCGAAAATTTCGTAGATATTTTAGAGACCAGGACTAATCACGCCGCCGCTACAGATGCTATAGGGATTAGAAAATTTATTGAGGCACTTGAACCTATATGTAAAAAGCTCATCGACCTGCTTTTCTTTAAAGGCTACACCCAAAAGGAAACCGCCGAAGAATTGAAAATGCCCCTGGGGTCTGTAAAAACTAAAAACAGGGCGTGTATTAAAAGTTTAAGGAAGTTTGTACTGGAATAATATGGATTTACAGGAATACATATCATCAGGAGTTTTAGAACTTTATGTTTGCGGGGCCTTAAGTGAAGAAGAAAGCCGGGAGGTTTCTAATGAACTGAAACAACATCCTGAAATTAGAGAGGAAGTGGAAGAAATTGAAGCAGCGCTTTCCCGCCTGGCGGTATCGGTGGCGCCCTATAATCCCCAGGAGGTTTTAGCGGCCATCAACACCAAAATAAACAATGAAGAAAGAGGTCAAACCATACCTGCGCAACGTAAAACAGCCACTGTTATAACCTATTTAGGATGGGCGGCAAGTCTCCTGCTCCTTGTAGGGCTATTCTTTTTATTCAATAAAAATAACGAGTTAAGGGAGGCTCTAAGAAATCAGCAGGCTCGAAATGCACAAATGGAACAACAAATCGCCGATGCTCGTAAAAGTGCAGACAAAGCCGAAGAACTTCTGGCCATAATTAGAGACAGGAATACCGAAAGGGTTCTGCTCGCAGGCCAGGATGCTGCCCCAGATTCCTACGCCACGGTTTTCTGGAATGCTGAACAAAACCAGATATTTATAGATGCGCAGGGTTTGCCGGAACCACCCCGGGGTAAAGTGTACCAGGTCTGGTCGCTAACCATGCAGCCTTTACAACCTACAAGCATTGGATTGCTTGATGATTTTTATCAAGACGAAAACAAAGTTTTCCAACTGGAGAATGCAAATCAATCTGAAGCTTTTGGAATCACCCTGGAACCGGAAGGTGGTAGTGAAACCCCAAGTATGGATCAATTATACGTTTTGGGTACCGTTGCCGCAACACCATAAGTATGCTAAAAAGAAATTTACCAAAACAGCCTTTCCTTAAAAAGAAAGGCTGTTTTAGTATAAAAATAAAAGAGAGAAGGTTTGTCCCCAACGAACAAACCTTCTCCATAACCAACCAAAAAAATTAAAGCTCAAATAGAGAATTTCGCCAAAAAAGAATCATATTTAAATTCAATAGTTATTTGAACTTCATTTATATGTACGGAATCTTTCTCTTTACGGTTTTAAGAAAATCAAAATTTAACATTTAAGAAAGCCAGCTTTTAAATTCCTTTACCCTTTCCCGGCTTACAATCAATGGAAATTCATTAAATGAATTCAGCACTAATTTTAATCGGGAATTAGTATATGCTATAATATCTTTTATAGCGTTCACATGAACAATAGCCTGGCGGTTTATCCGGAAGAATTTATCGGGATTCAGTTCTTTTTCGAGATTTTCAAGAGAAGTATCCACCGGATAGTTTCGGCCATCCAGGGTATGGATATAGGTAGATTTATTTTCAGAATAAAAACAGCTTATCTCTTCTACGTTTATTAATTTAAGATGTTGCCCCACCTGGACCGTAAATCTTTTTTTATATTCCGCTTCGCTAAGGTTCAACAAACTTTTAAGGTTTTTAATATCCATATTGCCAGAGTTGGATATTCGCTTTTCATTATACTTTTTCAGGGCAGTTTCCAGCTCTTCATCATCTATAGGCTTCAAAAGGTAATCAATACTGTTCAGTTTAAAAGCCTTTAGCGCATACTCATCATAAGCGGTGGTAAAGATTATGGCGCTCTTCACCTCAACATTATCAAAAATTTCAAAAGACAGCCCGTCACTTAACTGTATATCCAAAAAGATAAGTTCCGGATGTTCGTTTTGCAAAAACCAGTTTGTGGCCTCATCTACAGAATGTAAGGTGGAAATCACTTCTACTTCCAGTTTCTCCAGCATTCGCTGCAGCCGCCTGGCTGAGGGCTTTTCATCTTCTATTATAAGAGCTTTGATCATGTGATGTATATTATTAACCTATTCCCAGGTTTTTCTTCTTTCCTTTTGAAGGATTTCCTTAATCTTCTTTTCTTCCCAGTGTTTACCAAAGAAGAGATCTCTTCCAAAAACGCTGGACCAGTGTGCAAATAATCCAATGCCCCAGAAAAAGGCCGTACTATAATTAGACAGGTCTCCCAAAGCCTCCCATACTCCCTCATCACGTGCACCCACAATAAAGAAGGAAATATTGAGGAAAAGGTAAATCACGAAATGAATATAAAAACCCCGTATCTTTTTTACCCTTTTTTTAGCGGAAAGGTAATTAATGCTTTCTGTATCTTTAGTTTCCATTATTTCCACGAGGTTTTTTGTTGTTGCTCTTTTTCCATGATCTCCTTTATTTTACGTTCTTCCCATTCTGAGCCGTAACCAAAAACTGAAAATCCGTGAATGGTTAAACCTATTCCCCATCCGAATAAAGGAAACCAGAACCATTGAAATCCCCAGAATGTGTAATAATTTATAAAGATAAGAAACGGGATAACCACGCAATAAGAAATTAAATTCCCGTAGAATTCCTTTAATTCTTTCACCCGCTGTTTGGCTTTAAAATAGGCGTTGTCCTGATTGATTTGTGTAGTGTCCATAATTGAAATTTGTTTTGTTAGTACTGGTAAGCGCACTTTAAAGAACGCCCTGTTTTCTTCTATAGTTACTTTTCGATTCGTTATAAGTCCGTAACGGTCTACAATATTTTGAAGGCCCACTCCTTTTCGCTGATGGATAACTTCTTTTTTCTGGAGGTTATTTTCAATAACCAGGTAACCATCCTCTTCAAAAATTTTAATTTTTAATGGCCTGTTCTCGCTTACCACATTATGTTTTATGGTATTTTCCAACAACAGCTGAAGGGACAGGGGAACCACTTTGGCATCGGGAGAAGAGAGTTTCTCCGGCACTTCATAAAAAATACTGTTTTCAAACCTCATTTTAAGCAGTTTCATATAAGTCACGGCAAACGCCAGTTCCTCTTCCAGGTTTACCAGTTCTTTATCTTTTTGTTCCAGTACATACCGGTAAATTTTTGAAAGAGAGGTGGTGAATTTTTGGGCCTGTTCCGGGTTTTCATCAATAAGCGACGTAAGAACGTTAAGGCTGTTGAATAAAAAATGCGGATCTATCTGGTTCTTGAGACTCTCAAATTTAGCAGAAGCCGTCCCGGCAATAATTTTTTGTTCGGTTACCTTTTGCTCCTGAAGGGCTTTATAAAAGTAAATAAGATGAAAAAAAAGGGAAACCAAAGTGGTAAACAACAGCGGAAAAAGATAGTACCGGAGACTTTCATTTTCAAGAAACTCATTAAGGCTGGAATCCTTAACAATAGTGTAGTTAACCAGCCTGCAAAAAAAGAAGCCTATTAAAGTTAAAATAATGCTGCCACCAGATGCCAGTGCCACCCTTTTTAAACCGGCATTTTTCCACCCAATTTTTTTTCTGAAAAAATCAAAATAAATGGCATTTAATAAGGTTAGCACAAATGAGTAGAAAAAATACATTGTCCACACCTTCCACTGTAACAAGTTTTCCAGCCTGAAGCTTCCAAATATTGCATCCAGAACAACCACGATAAGACTTATTACCAGTGCTATTTTTAAAATTTTCAGAAAGGTTTTCATTCTTATTATTATTTACAGGACTAATTTCCGGTTCTTTTGAATGATATAAAATTTAAATCTGCCGGACTGTTATATTTAAATACTGAGTTGTATAAAACTTCAATTTAATTAAAATTTATTCTCCGCAATTTGCCTTTATAAGTTGCTTTGCCCGGTCTTCCCCCCATTCTGGCCAGAATTTTTCTTCAGGAGTAAAATCTGAAAAAAGCTTGAGGCTGCTTTTTAGATCATCACAATATTCGCCCGGATCTTTTCCGAAGAATTTTGCCGCTCCCATATTCCATTCGGCTTTAGAAAGAACAACACGCGGATTATCAGGTGCAATTTTTGCCGCTTCTTCATAGATATTGCTGATTACAGGAGAGAGCTTCATTCCATACACCGAAGGTTCCAGCGTGATGTAAGCCGTATGTAGCAAAGCCTGCAACACCATAAGTTCCACATTATTTCTGGCAGCATTAGCTCTAGCAGCATCCAAAAGTGACTGTGCCTGTACCAGCTGCTGCTCTTTCTTTACGGGATCTGCCATATCAAAACTTTCTACAATTTTAATTTGGGCTGCATAGTAATAGGGAATCCATTTATTTTTTTCAGCTACCGCTATTCTTTCAAAGAGGTTTGCAGCTTCAGTAGTCTGTTCATTTTGCCATAAACCAAAAGCTTTTTCCATGCCCGATTCATATTTGGTTTGCGCGGTAGCCTGTAAAATTATCAGCAAAAAGCTTAAACAACAAAACGTGATTTTTTTCATGATTTTTAGTTTTAAGTATCCTCAAAATTGGTAATTAACAATAACTAATGAAATTTTAAATTCCTGAACTGTAGTTTTTTCAGGATGAATTGCCTTTTACAAATTTTCTAACTGGTTGGAATGTTTATCACTACTAATGGTCCAGAAAAAGCCAACAAAGAAAAACCTGTCTGCTGCAGGAGTAATGGCCCTTTCTGCAAATTTCCCGTCAATGGCAGGCGCATCAGCATACTCATAACCAAAAATGTTTTTACTCCCGGTAATATTGGAAACCGAGAAATAAAGGATCTTTTGTTGATCTATTAAATAGGCCCAGTTAAAACTCAGGTTGTGGTAATTCCGGGTTTTCTCATTCATAAAACCAGTGGTTTTGGGGTTTTCATAAGGTCTCCCGCTGGAAAAGTTATAGGTGAATCCCATTTGACTTTGCCAATCTTCTATCCAGTATTTGGTAACAAGACTGGCTGATTGTTTGGCCACAAAATCTGGAGTCGCTTTAGCGGGATAATTCTTAAAATCACGCTTAGAATCTATATAGCTATAGGAAAACCAGTATTCCAGGTTCTCTATACTTTTATTACCCCTGAAGAAGAGATCAAGCCCCGTAGCGTAACCACTGCCCGCATTACTAAAATTTGAATCATAACCGGGACGTTTGGTATTGTACTTTATAAGCTGGTCATATATTTTGTAATAAGCTTCAGCCCTCATCATATATCCTGGCTTTGTATACAGGTAATTTAGAATAAAATGAGTAGCATTTTCGGGCTTTAGCTGTTCGTCATACTTTAAATAGAGATTTTGAGGCTGTTGAAAAAATTCTCCGTAAGCAAATGAAAATTGCCCTGCTGCATTTAATTTATAGGCAAGCGAAATTCTTGGAGCTAATTTTACTTCCTCATTAAGTGCCATATAGGAAGTCCTTGCCCCTGCCTTTAAAGCAAAATTTTTAGTGAAAATGATATCGGCTTCTGAATATGCCGCGAAAATAGTATTTTGATAATTAAGCTTGGAAAGCGCTTCTTCCTCCGTAAAATCTTCAGAATATTCCTGAAAAATTATCTCAGCTCCATAATTCAGTTTAAAATGATTGTCGAATCTCTTTCCGGCCTTGAGTTTAAGATGCGCGGCATCTTCTTTAGAATTCACCCTGGATTCATCAATGTTAAATGTATTTAGAGCACGGGAAATACTCATCCCCGGCTCAATGCTCCAGCCATTGCCTAACCGACCTTTATATGAAGTATTCCCATAGAAATTATCATTATTTAGTTTAAAATCTACCGGCCTTTGAAGGTTGATATCCGGTTGTAAGATCTCAAAATTTGTATGGTCGTAAGCGGTGTACACCTTTAAAAGTCCATTGGCAAATTGCCTTCTAAAAACTGCTTCTCCACCAAGGTTTTCATAAGGCTTTTGAAAATTAGCATTTTCATTATTCGGCACCAGTTCCTGGTATGGCGCCAGGTTGATGTAATTGGCATTGATGGACAAAGAAGATTTTTGCCATTTTTGAGTATGGCCAAGGCCCGCTCCTACGCTCATCAGGGAAATGTTGGTTTCAGTTTGATCTGGTTCGTTGATGGTGTTCAACAGCAAAACGCTGGAAAGCGCCTGGCCGTATTCAGCCGAATAGCCACCGGTAGAAAAGGTGATCCCATCAAAAAGGAATGGAGAATACCTTCCACGTGAGGGTAAATTATTTGCCGAGGCAGTATATGGCTGAAACACCCTTAAGCCATCTATGAAAATCTGAGTTTCTTCAGCAGTACCTCCTCTTACAAATAACCTCCCGTCTTCTCCCACCGTTTGGGTACCGGGCAGGGTTTGCAAAGCCGCAATAAAATCCCCGGCCACCCCGGCGGTGGTCACCACGTCTAATGGCTTTAAAACAGAAACCCGGGAATTATCCCCGGCAGAAAAAGTTCCCGCATTTAGCACCACAGCATCTAAGGCACTTACGTCTTCCTTTAATACAATGTGCATATCCTGCATTGCACTTACTTCTAAGGTTTTTTCAAATTTTTCAAAAGAAATAAACGAAAGAACGAGGCTTTGCAATCCTGTTTCTGAGGTCTGGAACCAGAAACTGCCATCTTCTGCACTTGTGGTGCCATCATAAGTATTAAGAAGGTAGACGTTTGCACCATAAACAGGATTATTATGCCCGTCTGTAATCCTGCCGCTTACGGTTTGCTGGGCAAAAAGGTATCCGCCGGAAGAAAAAATTAAAAGAAGTAAAAAAGTTTTCATCTCATATTGTTTATGAAACAAATATGAACCTGAAAAACCTGCTTAAGAATTAAAGCTTACCGAAGTGTAAAATATTAAAGCTGAATTGTTTTGATCTATTGCATTTCCAGAAGGCCTAGAATATTGGTAGAACTCTGTCTATTTTAAGAAGAAATGGAATTTAAACATCATCATCTACTTCCATGATCTCCTTATTTGCTTTAAACGGCCTCACAATAAGCCTGGCGGCTTTATCAAAATTAATATAATTATATACCCAGTTAAAGAAAGTTACTAACCGGTTTCTAAAACCTATGAGGAACCATAAGTGAACAAACATCCAGATAAACCAGGCAAGAAATCCTCCAAATTTGAGCTTCCCCATATCTACCACGGCGCGGTTCCTGCCTACAGTGGCCATAGTCCCTTTATCGTAATAGTCAAATGGCTCCAGTTTCTCACCTTTAATAAGTTTCTTTATATTTTTAGCTAAATGTTTTCCCTGCTGAATAGCCGGCTGGGCGACCATAGGGTGGCCTTTGGGATATTCTTCACTTTGCATAAGGGCGATATCTCCAATTGCAAAAATATTCTCATAACCTTTTACCTGGTTAAAAGAATTAACCTCGTACCTATTGGCTTTTTCTACCATTGCCGAAGCATTAAGGCCTTTAACAGGCGCCCCGGTTACTCCTGCGGACCAGATAAAGGTTTCGGTTTTAAGAGCAAGATCGGTATTTGTTTTCACCAGGTGGCCATCATAATTTTCAACCATGGTGTTTAAATGAATATGAACTCCCAGCTCTTTGAGGAACTTGTCCGCCTTTTTAGAAGCTTCTTCGCTCATAGGCGGAAGTACTCTTCCCAGGCCTTCCAGCAAATGTATATTCATTTCTTCCGGATTGATATCTGGATAGTCTTTAGGCACAATATTATTTCTAAGCTCGGCTATGGCTCCGCTTAATTCCACACCGGTAGGGCCTGCTCCCACGATTACGAAATTAAGTAAGGCTTTTCTTTTTTCAGCATCATCGGTAATTACGGCCTGTTCCAGGTTTTCCAGGATAAGACTGCGGATATTAAGCGCCTGGGGCACCGTTTTCATCCACATGCCATTTTTTTCTATGCTTTCGTTGCCAAAGAAATTGGTCTTGGATCCGGTGGCAATCACCAGGTAATCATATACTATATCCCCAATATTTGTATGCACAACTTGTTCTTCAGGAGAAATTGAAGAAACCTCGGTAAGCCTGAAAAAGCATTTCTTACTGTCCCGGGTAATCTTACGCAAAGGATAGGCAATAGAATCTGGTTCCAGGCTGGCTGTAGAAACCTGGTAAAGCAATGGCTGGAAGGTGTGATAATTATGCTTGTCCAGCAATACCATTTGTACATCCTCCTTCAGCAATTTTCGGGCAAGGGCCATTCCGGCGAAACCTCCTCCTATAACTACTACTCTTGGTAAATCCGACTGGGGAATATTCATATTTGGTTGGTTTTACCCAAATTTAACTTTTCTGAAGTTGCCAAAGAAAAATTGATATGGCATTAACTATAATTTATAGTTTTTTGTAACATTGCCGCTCTTCAGGCTACCAATAAGAGCTAACCAATTACTGTGAATAAGGAACTAGAACATCAGTTTGTGACGAACCTGGAAAAGCACCAGAACATTGCGCATAAAATATGCCGAATTTACACAAACGACCAGGCTTCACATAACGATTTATTTCAGGAGATAACAATCCAGCTATGGAAGGCTTATCCAAAATTTCGTGGCGATGCAAAGTTTAGTACCTGGATGTACAGGGTAGCTTTAAATACGGCAATTACACTTTATCGTAAGAAAAAGCGGGGAATACAGACTCAGGATTATGAGAGTGTTCACTTTAAAATTAAGGCTGAAGAGTACAATGATGAAGAAGAGCAGCAAATAAAGCTGATGTATGATGCTATAAAGGAATTAAATGATATAGAAAAAGCACTTGTTTTTTTATATCTGGAAGATAAAAATTATAAGGAAATTTCAGAAACCCTGGGAATTTCTGAAGTAAATGCAAGAGTGAAGATGAACAGGGTGAAGACAAAATTGCGAACCATATTAAATCCTTAGGAATAAATGGATGGATTGGATTTATTAAAAAAGGACTGGAAGAGCAGGGAAGCAAGCCTGCCCCACCTTTCTTATAATGAAATTTACAATATGATCTGGAAGAAATCTTCTTCTATTGTAAAGTGGATATTTATTATAAGTGTACTGGAATTTTTATTCTGGGCCGTATTGGACATTGCTATTATTGATAAAAATTACTGGAAGGAAATAGAGGAATTTGACCTGACTGAATTTACCGTTATTTCCAATGTGGTAGGTTATCTCGTTACGCTCTTCTTTATTTTTAAGTTTTACCGAAATTACAGGAGGATTAATTCCACCGATAGCGCTTCAGATTTGATGAAAAACATCTTAAAAACACGTAAAACAGTAAAATACTATATTGCTTTTGTACTTATTGGTTCAGCATTTACGGGCCTGGTTTCCCTATATTTTATTCTTGAACACCACAGTGCAACTGCAGAGGCAGCCACAACAGGAAGTTATGCCTTTAACACCTTCGCCTGGATAAAGCTTTCTCTTATTGTTTTAATAGGGCTGGCTTTACTGATGGGAATCATCTGGTTGTTTTACAGGCTTATCTACGGGATCCTGCTAAGAAGGCTAAACCGCAATTATCAGGAATTAAAAAAACTGGACGTGTGAAACAGGAGGTAGTCTTTAGCGGCTAGACGTTGGATTTTAATAGAGAATGAAGTTCGTGGTTTGGAGTTTGGAGTTTGGAGTTTGGAGTTAAGGGGCAAAATATTGAAAATGGACAAGTAGCAAAACTAAACAGCAACAATTCAAAATTCAGTATTTAGCATTCAACATTTAAAACAAATTTAAAACGCTCCCCTACTTTTTAAGGAGGGGTGGCCAAAGGCCGGGGTGGTTTTTTCAGAGTTCGGAGTTCGCAGTTCATAGTTCATAGTTCGTTGTGAAAATGTTCAAAACTGACAATTAGCAATTAGCAAAACAGCTACAATTCAAAATTCAGTATTTACATTCAACATTTAAAACAAATTTAAAACGCTCCCCTATTTTTTAAGGAGGGGTGGCCAAAGGCCGGGGTGGTTTTTTCAGAGTTCGCAGTTCGCAGTTCATAGTTCATAGTTCGTTGTGAAAATGTTGAAAACTGACAATTAACAATTAGCAATTAGCAAAACAGCTACAATTCAAAATTCAGTATTTGCATTCAACATTTAAAACAAATTTAAAACGCTCCCCTACTTTTCAAGGAGGGGTGGCCAAAGGCCGGGGTGGTTTTTTCAGAGTTCGCAGTTCATAGTTCGTTGTGAAAATGTTGAAAACTGACAATTAGCAATTAGCAAAACAGCTACAATTCACAATTCAGTATTTGCATTCAACATTTCAAACAAATTTAAAACGCTCCCATACTTTTTAAGGAGGGGTGGCCAAAGGCCGGGGTGGTTTTTTCAGAGTTCGCAGTTCATAGTTCATAGTTCGTTGTGAAAATTTTGAAAACTGACAATTAACAATTAGCAAAACTAAACAGCTACAATTCAAAATTCAAAATTCAGTATTTAGCATTCAACATTTAAAACAAATTTAAAACGCTCCCCTACTTTTTAAGGAGGGGTGGCCAAAGGCCGGGGTGGTTTTTTCAGAGTTCGGAGTTCGCAGTTCATAGTTCGTAGTTCGTTGTGAAAATGTTGAAAACTGACAATTAACAATTAGCAAAACTAAACAGCTACAATTCAAAATTCAGCATTAAACATTCTACACTTAAAACAACTAATACTCCCATTTCCGCTTTTTATTAAGCTCTTCCATGTCCTTGATTTCTTCCGCAGGGATTACCTTTAGAAAGGAAGGGTGTTGCTCGATGGCATACTCCAGTTTTTCAACAATTTCTTCAATAGATTCATTCTCATAATCTATTTGCAAAGGCTCTTTTATCTGAAAAGACTGTAAGATCCCTCTCTTTTTTATACGGAGTCCTTTTTTATCAAAAGACCTTCGAAAGCCATCAATTACTATGGGAATCACCACCGGCTTATAATTCTTTATAATATGTGCAGTACCTTTTCTAATGGGTTTAAAAGGTTTTGTGGTGCCCTGCGGAAAAGTGATTACCCAGCCATCTTCCAGTGCCTCCCCAATATTTTCAGAATCCTGGGGATTAACTTCACGCTTTATTTCTTTACCTTTCTCCCTCCAGGTGCGTTCTACGGTTATCGCACCGGCATAAGCCATAATACGGGTTAAAAGTCCGGCACGCATGGTTTCTTTGGCCGCAACATAATAAATATTCATTTTTGGCTGCCAGATATAGCCTATATTCTTGATGGAATCTACCCTGCCGCTCAAACTGGCGTTAAAGACGTGGAACATCGCCACGACATCTGCAAAATAGGTTTGATGGTTAGAAACAAACAGCACATTGGTCTCGGGAAGGTTTTTAATAATTTCAGAACCTTCTATTTTCAATTCATTGAACCCACGGTACCTTCTGTGAGTCATGACTCCAAAGATGCGGATAAGCCACTTCTTCAGAAATAAAATGTGTCCAAAAGGATTTTTCTTAAAAAGGCCCATTTTTAATTCGCTAATATTATCTGCATTTACCTGAGCGGGAGCAAATATAATAATTCCTTTATTACAGCACCTGTTTCAGCATTTCCTTCAACTCACTCAACATCATCCCTGTGGCGCCCCATACAATATGCCCGTTTAACTTAAATGCCGGGACTTCAATGTTTTTGGCGTAAGAGGTGCTTAAACGCTGGTTCACCATATTTTCATCGTCCATAAAATGCTCCAGTTTTACTTCCAAAATAGCTTCCACTTCAGACTCCTGCGGAATGAGTTCCGGTGTTTTTTCAAGGATTCCAACAAAAGGATGTACCCAGAAGTTACTTGGCGGGATATAAAGTTTAGTCAATTTTTTGATGACTGTAATGTCTTTTTGGGGCACCCCAATCTCCTCTTCGGTTTCCCTGAGCGCGGTTTCCTCCAGGTCCTTATCCGTTGCTTCCACCCGCCCCCCGGGAAAACCAATCTGGTTAGAATGTACCCCTTTATAAGTTTTCCTTAATATTAGTGCAAGATTGGTATGGGTGCTGGCATCGGGATAAAAAAGCGCCATCACCCCGGCTTCATTGGGCTTCAGCTTTTTAAAATCGATGTTGGCCAGTTCATCAATCCTCATTTGAGGGGCTAATTTATGGTGTGCAGGTTCGCCGGGTAGCCCTATTTTTTTTAATTTTGAGATTTCAGATTTAAAGATGTCGAATTCCATGAGACCCAGCCTTACGATAATTGCAGTTTTCTTTGTTCTTTTTTTTGCAAGTTGTGAAGATAAGAAATCTTCCCAGAAAAGCGCAGCTGAAACGGTAGCCGATCAATTAGAAGAACCAGATTCTACTGAAGCGGCCATTGCAGGAAGTAATTCCGAAGAAAAAGAAGGCACGGCAGAAGAATTAGGCGATTCTTATCCCATTCCGCAGGAAAAATTAATTCCATTTTTAACCGAGTATGGCAAGAAAAATCCTGAAAACAGGGTGCGGATTAAAACCAGTTTTGGTGATATTGAGGTACGGCTTTTTAATGACACTCCGCTGCATCGCGCAAATTTTATTATGCTGGTTAAAAAAGGCTATTTTGACGACACTTATTTTCACCGCGTTGCCCCGGGGTTTGTAATACAGGGCGGAAATTCAGACAATAAAAGTACGTATGAAATGCGCCGTGATATTGGCAATTATCTTATTCCCAACGAATTTGATGCCGGCCATAAGCATACTTACGGAGCTTTTTCTGCAGCAAAGTACAGTGAGCAAAACGTAAGCAAAGCTTCTTCTCCTTTTGAATTTTTTATTGTGATGGATAAGGGCGGTGCTCCGCATCTTAATAATGAACACACGGTGTTTGGCGAAGTGACCAGCGGTATGGAGGTAGCTGAAAAAATCTCGCAGGTAAAAACCGGACAATCTGAATGGCCAATAGACAATGTTTATATGGATGTGGAGATAATTGAATAATTAGGCTGATTTAGCTGCCGTCTCTCCATGACGCGGCTGCAGCGCTAATCAGCCATTTACCTTGACAAAACAATGATCTTCAATACATTACAAGCGAAGTGTAAGTAAGCGTAGCAATCACATCTTTACTGTTGCGTATAATAATTATAATCTGAAATCACCCGGTTTAAAAAGTCCATGGGATTTTCTTCAAATTCCACCTCCAAAAGATCAGACACTTTTTTAGCCAGGCTAAGAATAATATGGTGGTTACCATTAATTTTAGCTTTTCTAAAAATCCCTTTGATCTCCTGGATATCAGCATCTTTTAAAACCGTCACCTGGGGATATTTAGGAATATAATCCTGCGGCAGGTCAACCGCCAGGGTATTGCCAATACTTACCTGGCGCTTTTCAGAAATTACCGTGGTCTTTGCGGCAATATCTCCCAGGCGCTGCCCTTTGCCATTAAGCAGAATAACCACCACCGCCACTGCCCCACTGGTAAGGCTAATATCTACAAAACGTAACAGCCAGCGGATGAGATAATTTGCAAAAGAAGGCCTGGAACCGTCCTGCATTACCACACGTATCTGCATTGCAGCTTTTCCCGGCGTTTGCCCGTTCCAGAAAGTTTCCCAAAGCAGATAATATAAAAAAACAGGCAGTCCCAGCACCAGGTAATACATCATATCTCCTCCTCGGTCTAAAGAAGTTCCCGCAATAATGAGCCCCATAAAGATCCCATAAAGCACCAAAATAAAACTGTCTATAATAAAGGCCACAATGCGATCTCCAACTCCAGCCACTTTCTGTTTTATACTTATATTTTGAGCAGTTTCTATTTGAAAATTATCCATTAAATATGTTACTTTGAGTCCTAATTAAAAAAACATGCGCGAGGCCGCCTTTGTGAAGCAAAATAAGGATAAATGGTTGAAGTTCGAAAGCCTCCTTCAAAATAAAAATGCCATTCCCCCGGAGCAACTTTCTGCTATTTATATAGAAGTAAGCGATGATTTAAGCTATGCCCAAACTTTTTATCCGCAAAGCAATACTGTACTTTTTCTGAATGAAATCGCTTCTGCCGCACACCAGAAAATGTATAAGAACAAGAAGGAGCCTAAGAACAGGTTCTTAAACTTCTTTACAGAAGAATTTCCGCTTTTCTTTTATTATCATCAAAAACAATTGCTGTTAAGTTTTCTTATTTTTGCACTATTTGCAGTGATCGGCGCTTTTTCCGCAGCAAGTGACGGCGCCTTTGTACGGGGAATTCTTGGCGATGCTTACGTAAATATGACTCTTGAAAATATTGCCAATAATGATCCCATGGCTGTTTATAAGCAGGCTGCTGAAACAGATATGTTCCTGGGGATCACCATTAATAATATAAGGGTGGGGCTCTTTGCTTTTACCCTGGGCATTCTTGCCGGTTTGGGCACTGCCTTTATCCTGATGCAGAATGCGGTGATGCTGGGCTCTTTTCAATATTTCTTTTATGCGAAAGGCCTGCTTTGGGAATCTGCCAGGACCATCTGGATCCATGGGACCATAGAGATTTCTGTGATCATCGTGGCGGGTTGTGCGGGCCTGGTAGTGGGAAAAAGTATATTATTTCCGGGAACCTATTCCCGCCTTCGTTCTTTTACTTCAGGAATCAAAAATGGCTTAAAAATCGTCATTAGTACCATTCCTTTTTTTATTATCGCCGGCTTCCTGGAAGGTTTTGTGACCAGGCAAACCCACATGCCGGACTGGCTTGCTATATTAATTATTTTGCTTTCTTTGTGCCTGATCCTGTTTTATTACGTTTTATATCCAATTTACCTTCATCATAAAAAATCCAGCCATGAACAGCAATTATATCAGGTTTAAACAACAGCGGGAATTAGGGGATATTATAAGTGTACTCTTTAGATTTCTTCGGGAAAATTACAAAACTTTTTTCGCCAGCTTCTTTAAATTTGTCACTCCGGCCTTTATCCTGCTTATTGCAGCCTTAAGCTACTATATGTATTCTACTGTAGGCAGCTCGGTTTTAAATGCCGGTGTTCTTAATGAAGGAGAAGTACTTATCTCCATTTTTGTTCTGGGGATATCGGTATTATTGTATTCCGCTGTTTTGAGTGGAACCGTACTACATTATGTAAAATCCTACATTGCCAATAATGGGCAGGTGAAACAGGAAGAGATAGGGCAAGGTATAAAAAAGGACCTGGGAAGTCTCATTGGCCTCCAGTTGGTCGTTTGGGTATTAACTTTAGCCGGACTTATGCTTTTGTTAATTCCAGGAATATACATAAGCGTGCCCCTAAGCCTTAGTGCCGCAATTCTTGTTTTTAGGGGGACCAGTATTACCGAAAGTATTTCAGAAGCTTTTCAAATGATAAGAAATAACTGGTGGATTACCTTTTTCACCATTTTTGTAATTGTTTTGCTTATCTATGTGATTAGTTTTATATTTCAAATTCCCCTGCTTATCTATACCATCATTAAGATGTTTACGGTATTCCAGGAAAATTCTGCAGCAGATATTACCGGGGTTTTTGATTGGGTGTACATGCTACTTTCCATAATCGCTTCTATATTTCAATATATGTTATATTCCATTCTTCCGCTAGGGCTTTCCTTTATCTATTTCAATTTAAATGAAAGACAAAACTTTACGGGAACTTTTGAATCTATAGAAAACCTCGGCAAACGCGAATAATGTACAGGTTTATGTTAGCAATTTTATTTACTTTTTTCTGCTGCGGAAAAGCTCTTCCGCAACAGGAGACTGCCCGTGACTCTATTGCTGAAATTAAGTATGACCAATCTCCAGCACTTCAAAAAGCATCTTTTAATAAGGAACAGATTAAAGAATATAGGGAGCAGCCGGAATTTGATTATTTAAACCAAACTGAAAAAGATTCCTGGTGGAGCCGGTTTAAAAAATGGCTGGACTTAAAATACAACCAGTTCCTGGAATGGCTTTTTGGCGATTATACTCCCGGCGGAATTTTGCAATTTTTTATCACCATTCTTCCCTATGTGATCCTGGTAGCGGTTTTGGGATTTATTTTCTGGCTCATCACCAAACTGGATCCAGGAAGTTCGCTACTGGAAACTCCTGCAGAACCAAAGGTTTTTTTATCTGAAGAAGAAGAAATTATACAATCCAAAGATATAAGTCACCTTATAGAAGAAGCCATAGAAAACCACCAATATCGATTGGCAGTAAGGTATTATTACCTGTATAATTTAAAAAAACTGGATGCTATGGGATTAATTTCCTACCAGTTTCAAAAAACCAATGAAGATTACACTGCTGAAATTTCTGCGGAAGCGGTAAAACAGCAATTCCGCAAGATTACCAGGCTTTACGAGTATATATGGTATGGGGATTTTAAGGTTTCGGAAAATGAATTTCACTTAGCTGAAAAGGGTTTTTCTCAAATGGATCATCTCCTGAAAAATCCGGCCAATGAATAACACCTTTAAAATAACATTTGCCGCCTTTATACTGCTTGTCCTTGCGCTTACCTACCTGGAAGCCAGCGAGCCGGAGCCTGTTAACTGGACCCCTAGCTATACTGCCAAAGATAAGATCCCTCTGGGAAGCTACGTTTTTTTTGAAAGCTGGAAAAACAGCAAATCTGCAGAAATTGAGAAAATAAGCATCCCGCCTTATGAATTTTTTCAGCAGGATAGTGTCCCCGGCGGCACCTATTTTTTCCTGAACCATTATATCGCTTTAGACGATGCGGAGCTGGAGGATTTGCTGGAATGGGTAAAAAAGGGAAATTCTGCCTTCCTGTCTGCTAATTATCTAAGTCTAAATTTACTGGATACCCTGCAAATTGAGACCAGCGAATTTATGAGCGAAAAAGATTTTTCTTCAGCCCCTCGTTTTAATCTGGTAAATCCTGAGCTTAAAAATAAAACTGCTTATAAATTAAATCATAATATAGACGCGATCTTCTTCAGCAAAATAGACACTGCAAATCACGTTGTATTGGGAACAGCAAGCCTTGAAGACGATCCTGATCCTAAAGACCAAAAGATTAATTTTATAAAAGTGCCCTATGGAGATGGGACATTTTTACTGCACACAAATCCGCAGGCCTTTAGCAATTACTTTTTATTATTAGATAATAATTATGAATATGCTGAGAGGGTTTTGTCTTACCTAAACCCCGGCGGTAAAATATTATGGGATGCCTATTATAAATCTGGCAAAACTTTTTATTCTTCCCCGCTTTATATCTTGTTAAGCAACAGATCGCTTAAATGGGCTTATTATTTTGCAATTATTGCCGGGATACTCTTCATAGTTTTTGAAGGCAAAAGAAAACAGCGGCCCATACCGGTGGTACAAGCACTAAAAAATCAAACTTATGAGTATGCTCAAACCGTTGCAGACCTTTATCTTGAGCAAAAGAAATATAAAGAGCTAACAGATAAAAAAATTGATTTATTTTTAGAATATATCCGGCTCAATTATCGCCTTTCCACTCAGGAGATTAATGATAAATTTTGCAGAGACCTGGCTTCCAGAGCAGAAAAAGAGCCGGAAGATGCTCACAACTTATTTAAGAAGATCAACCTGTTAAAAAATAGAAAACAGGTTACCAAGGATGAATTTCTTCAGCTAAGCCGGGAGATCAACAATTTTAAAGTACAGAAAAATGGAAAACGAACAGATACCGCCTGAAAATAATTTACAAAATGAAGAGCTCAATTTTAACAGCCGTGTTCCATTGGAAGATCTTAAAATTTCTGTGGATAAACTCAAAGAACAACTCGCAAAGGTAATTGTTGGCCAGGAAGAATTTGTAGAACTGCTTATTGTAGGTTTACTTTCTAATGGCCATGTGCTTATTGAAGGGGTTCCCGGAGTAGCCAAAACAGTTACGGCCAAACTTTTTGCGAAAAGCCTGCACACGGGTTTCAGCAGGATACAGTTTACCCCAGATCTTATGCCAAGTGATGTATTGGGAACCTCTGTACTGAACATGAAGACTTCAGAATTTGAATTTAAACCCGGGCCAGTATTCTCAAACCTTATCCTGATAGATGAAATAAACCGGGCACCAGCCAAGACCCAGGCCGCCCTTTTTGAGGTAATGGAAGAACGGCAAATTACCATAGATGGGAAACAACATATTATGGAAGCTCCATTTATGGTTCTGGCCACACAAAACCCAATAGAACAGGAAGGCACTTATGCCCTCCCCGAGGCACAGCTGGACAGGTTCCTATTTAAAATTGAAGTTGGCTATCCCACTATGGAAGATGAAGTTAAAATTTTACAATCCCACCACGAAAGAAAAGGGAAATTGCCTGAAGCCCATATTGAACCGGTTTTAAATCCTGAAAAACTGCAGGATTTAAAGAGGCAGATTCATGAGATTATAATTGAAGAAAAACTGCTTAATTATATCGCCCAGCTGGTTGGAAAAACACGACAACACCCGCATTTGTACCTTGGTGCCTCCCCACGGGCCTCTATTGCTGTTATGAATGCCTCCAAAGCCTTTGCTGCTATTAACGGCCGGGATTTTGTAATTCCTGAAGATATTAAACGTGCACTCAATCCGGTACTTGGGCACAGGATTATTCTTTCCCCAGACAGGGAGATGGAGGGCATGACTGCCAAAAATGTTCTTGAGATGATAAGCCAATCTGTAGAAATCCCTAGATAAGTGGTTAACTTCCTCAAATCTTTATATTTTACCCAAAGGGTTTTTGTGGCGCTCTTCAGCATTGCCGTAATTTTCCTTTTTTCGTACTGGTTTGAGTTCCTCTATTCTATCGCCTGGATCTTAAGTGTGCTACTCCTTCTCTTGCTTCTGCTGGATACCGTTACCCTATTTAAAAACACAGGTGTAACCGCAGAAAGAAATTTACCGGAAAAATTTTCAAATTCTGATGAGAATCCGGTGGTTTTAAAACTTCAGAATAATTATAATTTTAATGTTTATTGCGAGGTGATAGACGAGTTGCCTGTGCAGTTTCAGAAAAGGGATTTCCTTAAGAAATTTCAAATTTCCGCAAAAGGAAACCATGTTTTCGAATACCTGGTTATACCATTACATCGCGGCGAATATATCTTTGGAAAACTGAATATTTACGCTTCCACTCAGCTTAAACTGGTTAAAAAACGCAAGGTTTTTGATAAAGACCAAATGGTTAAGGTTTATCCTTCCTTTATCCAAATGAAAAAACTGGATTTTCTGGCCATAGATAATAAAATTGTCCAGCCGGGAATTAAGAAGATCCGCAGGATTGGGCATACTATGGAGTTTGAGCAGATAAAGGAATATGTAAACGGGGATGATGTGCGCACCATTAACTGGAAAGCGACTGCTAAACAGGGAAACCTGATGGTAAACCAGTTTCAGGATGAAAAAGCACAGCCTGTTTATTCTATAATAGATACGGGCAGGGTTATGAAAATGCCTTTTAACGGGCTAAGTCTTCTAGATTACGCCATTAACAGTGCTCTTGCGTTTTCCAACGTGGCCCTGAAGAAAAAAGATAAGGTGGGACTTTTAAGCTTTTCAAACAAAATGGAATATGTACTGGCTGCCAGCTCAAAATTCAGCCAGCTCAACCAGATCCTGGAAGCATTGTACAATATTAAAACCGGCTATTGGGATTCCGATTACGGCCTCTTATATGCCAACATAAACAAACACCTCTATCACCGCAGTTTACTCATGCTCTATACTAACTTTGAGCATATTTCGGGATTGCAAAGACAGCTCCCTTATTTAAAAGCACTGGCCAGAAAACATGTTTTAGTAGTGATCTTTTTTGAAAACACCGCGCTTCAAAGACTCATAGATGCTGAAGCAGATTCTGTTCCGGCAAGTGCTCACCAGACTATAGCCGAACAGTTTTATTATGATAAGATGAAGATGGCCAAAGAACTGCAACGCCACGGGATACAAACACTGCTTACCAAACCCGAAGACCTTAGCATGAATACTATAAACAAATACCTGGAGGTTAAAGCAAGGGGATTGCTTTAGGCCTTTACAACTCAGCACTAAAATTCTACGGTTCAGTAAAACATTATCTATTTGGTTAAAACTTCAGGATATATTTGAAGTAATAACTAAAAACAGATAACTATGAAAACTTTAGCAGTACTGGCAGCAATTTTATTCTTCAATTTTTTAACCGCTCAGGAAAAACAGGAAGAAAATAGTAAAATCATGGTCACTATCAGCAATGTAAGCAGTGATGAAGGAGAAGTCCTCTTTGGATTATATACTGAAGATACTTTTATGAAAGCAGATCCTGATTACAGCGCAACAAGTGAGATAAAAGACGGCGTGGCCAAAGCTACATTTGAAGACGTGCCTGAAGGAACATATGCTATAATTGCACTTCACGATAAAAACGGCAACAAACGTATGGATTTTGACAGTAGCGGAATGCCTGTGGAAAGTTACGGAACTTCCGGAAATGCCCTTTCTTACGGACCCCCCCAATGGGAGGAATCCAAATTTGTTTTTGATGAAGGCACTAAAGATATAGAGATTCGATTTTAGATTTGTTGAGAAGGCAGGCAGGCTACTGCCACTATATAAATTATTTGATGTTACTATAGAAAAAACCAATACCTTTGTAGTTGTAAAATTTAACCTTTTATGACTATAACCCAGCTCCATTATGTTCTGGCGGTTGCCGAACATAAAAATTTTACAAAAGCCGCACAAAAGGTTTTTGTAACGCAGCCAACCTTAAGCATGCAAATTCAGAAACTGGAAGAAGAACTGGATGTGCAAATTTTTGACCGTACCAAGAAACCCATCCAGCTTACTGAAACCGGCCAGAAAATTGTGCACCAGGCACGCAACATTGTTAACGAAAGCGATAGGATACAGGATATTGTAGATCAGCAAAAAGGTTATGTGGGTGGCATTTTCAGGCTTGGGGTAATTCCTACCGTTATGCCTACCTTGTTGCCGCTATTCATTAATAACTTTATAAAAAAATATCCTAAGGTAAAGCTTAAAATTGAAGAGCTGAACACCCAGGCCATTATCGAAAAATTAAAAGAAGGACATCTGGATGCCGCAATTGCTGCCACCCCGCTGGAACAGGAAGGAATAAAAGAGAATGTGCTTTATTATGAACCGTTCGTAGGTTATATTCCTGCCTCTCACAGGTTGCACAAAAAGAATAAAATAACTGTGGAAGACCTGGACCTGGATGATATTTTGCTCTTACAGGACGGGCACTGTTTTAAGGATGGGATTATTAATCTTTGCAAGGTTTCCCGCGGTTTTGGCGATGACCATTTTCAACTGGAAAGCGGAAGTTTTGAAACGCTTATAAAACTGGCGAATGAAGGCCTTGGCATGACCTTGCTCCCCTACTTGCATACCCTGGAAACAAAGGAATCTGAGAAGGAGAATTTAAAAATGTTTGAAGACCCTGTCCCGGCACGGGAAGTGAGCCTTATATATAACCGAAGTGAATTAAAAATTCAGATTATTGAAGCGCTGCGAAGCACCATAGCGGGAGTAGTAAAAGGTGCCATCACTTTCCAGAATGTTCAAATTATTAGTCCGGTTAATAAAAAATAGAAGAAAATTGCTCCCTCCACCTGTTTTCTTACTAAAAAAGCGGCAAAAGCCGCTTTTTTCAGGTATTTAAATAAATTAAACAATCATTAAGTTCGGGGTTCTGCTTGATGAGCGAAATAATCCAGATTTTAAGTTCCTCAATTTCATGAGGTAGTAACCTTTGGATAGCCTTCTTCACCTCTTTACAGAATAAATTAGCATCAAAACTTACTTTATCAAGTACTGTTTTGGTGTAATCAAACATCGCTCTCGCCATAATTTGATACTGGTTTAGTTAGAAATTAGGTTGATAAAAATGGGTAGTTTTACGGTTATAGGCGAATAAATTTGTAATAAATATAAGAAATAAAAGTGTTCCTCTTCTATTTCCGCATTTATTTAACAATAATCAGAACCGGTTATCCCCGCTTATCACATCTCCCAAACCTCCAAGAATACTTCCTTCTCCTTTGTCCTTACCACCTCCCTGGGGCGCTGCCTGATGTATCCTGCTGGCCAGCCTGCTAAATGGCAAAGATTGTATAAAAACAGTTCCGGGACCGGTTAAAGTAGCAAAGAAGAGGCCTTCCCCTCCAAAAAAGGTGTTTTTTATTCCTCCAATAAATTCTATATCATAATCAACATCCTGTGTAAAACCAATGATACAGCCGGTATCTACTTTTAATTTCTCTCCGGGCTGAAGTTCCTTGGTTGCCATGGTACCTCCGGCATGAACAAAAGCCATCCCGTCTCCTTCAATTTTCTGCATGATGAAACCTTCCCAGCCAAATAGTCCCCGGCCGAGCTTTCTGCTGAATTCAATTCCTATGGAGACTCCTTTTGCAGCACACAAAAAAGCATCTTTCTGGCAGATAAATTTTCCGTTGAATCGGGTGAGGTCTATCGGCAGTATTTTCCCTGGATATGGAGAAGCAAAGCAGATTTTCTTTTTTCCCTGTACTTCATTGCTGAAAATAGTCATAAAAAGGCTCTCCCCGGTAAGCAGGCGTTTCCCGGCGCCCAGTACCTTTCCTAAAAAACCTTCATCCCTGGCCGAGCCATCCCCAAAAATAGTATTCATCCTAATCCCATTATCCATCATCATAAAATTCCCGGCTTCAGCGATGACTGCTTCCTCAGGATCCAGTTCCAGTTCTACATATTGCATCTCCTCACCAAAAATCTGGTAATCTATTTCATGTGCATTCATTATATTAAAGCATTTAAAAACAATTAAAATTATTATTTCCCTACATAAGATTGGAAGAGAAGAACAGTAGATAAACCAAAGCTAAACTGGAATTCCTGTTCCAGACAGCTGTATTTAACCGGCACCTGGATTCTTCAATATCTCTTCAAATAAAAGGCTGGCAGCCTCCCATTAAAGATACTAAATTTCTTCAATGCCAAAAAAAGGAAGAACTGCTCTATTTAGAATAAAAAAGGAAAAACGGGAAAAATCTCTCTGTTATGTACTGCCGGAGAACTTACGACTTCACATAAAAGTAAAAAGGCCGATTTAGGAACAGGCAAGTCTTAACCCGGGCTGTTATGCCTTAACTTCATGAGTAGAAACTGCTTTGTCGCGTTTCCTTAACAAGTAGTATAGGTTTACGCCAATAATAGCAGCATTGGTAATTACCACCGGCCATGATTCCAGTAAAATTCCGTAAATCACAAAAAAGACACAGCCAACGGAGTTCACACAGCGTAGGGTCTTAATGTTTTTCATTAAAAACGCCAGCAGGACAAATAGAGAAGCCAGATAACCACTCCATTCTGTTAAGCTAATTCCTAGAAATTCCATTTCGCTTTATGGCAAAAAAAAGCTGTGAAAAGATTTTAAGACTTTTCACAGCGCTTTGGTATGTAATGAATTATATTATTTTGTTACGCTTACGATCATTTTCAGTAAGATAAATTTTCCTAAGCCTAAGATGATGTGGTGTTACCTCTACATATTCATCTTTTTGAATATATTCCAGGGCTTCTTCCAGGGAAAATTTAACCGCAGGAACAATTTTAGCTTTATCATCGGCTCCTGAAGAACGAACGTTAGAAAGTTTTTTGGTTTTGGTGATGTTTACCACCATATCATCCTGTCTTGAATTTTCTCCAATTACCTGCCCTTCGTAAATATCTTCTCCCGGATCTACAAAGAATTTACCTCTATCCTGAAGCTTGTCTATGGAGTAAGGTATGGATTTCCCTTTTTCCATTGAAACCAGGGAGCCATTTTGCCTTTCAGGAATCCCTCCTTTTAATGGCTGGTATTCCTTAAAGCGGTGCGCCATGATGGCTTCACCCGCTGTGGCAGTTAATAACTGGTTTCTTAAACCTATAATGCCTCTGGAAGGGATAGTAAATTGTATGACCATACGGTCTCCTTTTCCTTCCATGCTTAGCATTTCCCCTTTTCTAAGGGTCACCATTTCCACGGCCTTCCCGGAAACATTTTCAGGTAAATCTATGGTAAGTTCCTCTACCGGCTCACATTTAACACCATCAATTTCTTTGATGATCACCTGTGGCTGGCCAATTTGAAGTTCATAGCCTTCCCGCCTCATGGTTTCAATTAATACAGATAAATGTAATACACCGCGGCCATATACCATAAACTTATCTGCACTATCGGTTTCCTCCACACGCAGGGCCAGGTTCTTTTCCAGCTCTTTGTGAAGACGATCTTTTATATGCCTGGAAGTTACAAATTTTCCATCCTTCCCGAAGAAAGGCGAGTCATTTATGGTAAAAAGCATACTCATGGTAGGCTCGTCTATAGCGATGGTTTTTAATCCTTCAGGATTTTCAGCATCGGCAACAGTATCCCCAATTTCAAAACCTTCAAGGCCAACAATGGCGCAAATATCCCCAGCCTGTACTTCCTCTATTTTTCTTCGGCCTAAACCTTCAAAAGTATGAAGTTCCTTGATCCTGGTTTTTTTAACGCTGCCATCCCTTTTTACCAGGGAAACCTGCTGATTTTCTTTTAATGTGCCCCTCTGGAGCCTTCCAATAGCGATCCTTCCCGTAAAAGAAGAGAAATCCAGGGAAGTAATAAGCATTTGTGGAGAACCCTCAAGATCTACTTTAGGCGCGGGAATATGCTCTATAACCATATCCAAAAGCGGTTCGATATTTTTGGTTTCTTTTCTCCAGTCATCATTCATCCAGTTGTTTTTGGCAGAACCGTAAACGGTAGGAAAGTCAAGCTGCCACTCTTCTGCACCCAGCTCAAACATAAGGTCAAAAACTTTTTCATGAACCTCATCTGGGGTACAGTTTTCCTTATCAACCTTATTAATCACCACACAGGGCTTTAGTCCAAGGTCTATGGCTTTTTGAAGCACAAATCGGGTTTGCGGCATGGGCCCTTCAAAGGCATCTACCAATAGCAGCACTCCGTCTGCCATATTTAATACCCGTTCTACTTCTCCCCCAAAGTCGGCGTGACCGGGAGTATCTATAATATTGATTTTGGTGTCTTTGTAAACTACTGAAACGTTCTTGGAAGTAATGGTAATCCCCCGTTCCCTTTCCAGATCGTTATTATCCAGGATAAGATCCCCGGTATTTTCATTGTCGCGAAAGAGGCGGCAATGATACATAATTTTGTCTACCAGGGTGGTTTTCCCGTGGTCAACGTGAGCGATAATCGCGATATTTCTGATAGCTGTCATACAAGCCTGTTTTAAAAGGCTGCAAATGTACAGTTATTTTTCAGGAAATAACTATAAATATATCAGATAATTACCGCCAAATAAGCCGCAGCTCAAAACAAGTTAGATTATTGAAAATCAAAACCTATGACTTTCTGGCTTTTAACCAGAAATAAAAGTAAAGGACAAAATAAATAAGAGCAGCAACCATAAAGGAGGCCCCTAAAATCTCCTTTTCAGGCTTAAAGATAAAAAGGGCTGCAGAAAGAAGCAGCAGGAAAATAGCATTGGTAAGTAATCTTTTCCTGGTAAAATATTCGGCGACTAGTTTTTTAAATTTCATGCGGAAAATTTTTCCGTAAGATAATATTTTTATTATTTCTCATCTGCCGAGGGGCCATATGTGGAAGGTACAGGAATGTCCAGTAGCCTAAAGTACACTCCCATTTGGGCACGATGGTGCGGGAGCTGATTAAAAACAATGGTTCTTAATACATTAAATTTTGGCATTTCCAGCAATACGTTTTCCCCGCTAAGCATCCTCCAGTTCTTCTCATATTCGCTGTCCGGTTTCCGCAGGGCGATCTCAGCCTGGGAAGTATTTAATTTAAGGGCTTCGATTATTTTAGAAACCTTCTTAAAACCGGCAGATTGAAAACCTTCCAGGTCTAATTCATCCAGTTCCATGGTAGCATTTATCCAGCTGGGAATTTCAGCTAAATGATTGGCAAGTTCCCCCAAACTCATAGATTTAGGATGAGGCTTCCATGCCAGTTTATCTTCCGGAAGGCGCTTCAGAAATTTTTCTGTTAATGCGACTTCATATTGAAGTTCCGGGATTAAAAACTCCTGAATTTTCATTTTACAACGGATTAAAAAATAACCGCGAAATTTACAATAAAAAACATCGTGCTCCTTTTTTCTGCTGAAATATTTTTTCGGTAAACCTGTTTTCTAAATTATTAAGCCGCCTGAATTTCCTTTATCTTTGCCCAGAATTTCTTTCTTGAAATTACATTAGGTTTTTGGGAAAGAATAAATCACTAAACCAATAGAAATGAATCTCACTACTATTCCTAAGATAAAAAACACCAATGCGAATAACTTCTTTTTGCTTTGTGGCCCATGCGCCATTGAGGGTGAAGAAATGGCTTTGAGAATTGCTGAGAAGGTAGTGGAAGTAACCAGCAAGCTGGAAATCCCATACGTTTTTAAAGGCTCCTTTAAAAAGGCAAACCGAAGCCGGATTGATAGTTTTACGGGAATTGGAGATGAGAAAGCATTGAAAATTTTAAGAAAAGTTTCGGAATCATTTGATATTCCAACTATTACCGATATTCATGAAATACGTGACGCTGCTATGGCTGCGGAATATGTGGATATTTTGCAGATTCCCGCTTTTTTGGTGAGACAAACAGATCTTGTAGTGGCCGCTGCCGAAACCGGAAAAACGGTAAATCTCAAGAAAGGCCAGTTTATGAGTCCCGAAAGCATGAAACATGCAGTTACAAAAGTGGAAGAGTGCAATAATGAAAATGTGATGGTTACAGACCGCGGGACCATGTTTGGATATAGGGATATGATTGTTGATTTTCGCGGAATTCCTACCATGAAGGAGTTTGCCACTACTGTTTTAGATGTTACCCATTCCCTGCAGCAGCCCAACCAGAGCAGCGGCGTTACCGGCGGCAGGCCGGAGATGATTGGTACCATTGCCCGTGCCGGAATTGCTGCAGGTGTTGACGGACTTTTTATGGAGACGCATTTTGATCCCGCTAACGCCAAGAGCGACGGCGCCAATATGCTGGATTTAAAACATCTTGAAAAACTGCTGACTAACCTGGTTGCTATCAGGAAGACGATCAATAGTTTTTTGTAATTCTAAAGCCTTTCTACAGTTTTCCAAATCAAAATCCAAACCTCACTGGTCTTCAAAACCTGCGAGGTTTTATGTAGAAATTTTACTCCAGTTTCAAAATAACAAAAACCGGAAAGTGATCTGAAGGATAACGCATTTTCTTCGAATCTGTAAGTACGGCATACTTTAAAACCTCCACCTGCCCGTTTACGAAAATATAATCGATTCTTCGCGTGGCCGGCTCCTGAAATTTATACCCGTTAAAAGTGCCTTCCGGGCCAAAAACTACATTTTTAGCAATCTTTTTGCTATCGCTCATTTCTTCGGAAAGATACCGGATGCCGGTTGTTTCCGGCTCAAGATTAAAATCTCCTGATAAGATTACCGGCAGGCTGGACGTATTAATTTCATTTATTTTTGAAATAATCAGTTTTGCACTTTCCTGTCTTGCCTTTTCTCCTATATGATCGAAATGGGTATTAAAATACCAGAACTTTTTGCCGCTTTCCTTATCCCGAAATAATGCATAGGTGCAAATTCTTGGCAATGCCGCATCCCAGCCGGTTGAAACTTTTTCTGGAGTTTTGGATAACCAGAAAGTACTGGTTTCAAGCACCTCAAATTTATCCTTTTTGTAGAGAATCGCACTGTATTCCCCTTTTTCAGCTCCATTTTCCCTGCCCACGCCAACATAATCATAGCCATAAAGTTGGGAGGTAAAATAATCGATTTGCAACAATAAGGCTTCCTGAACTCCAAAAACATCGGGTTCATAAAATTTAAGCTGATTTGTAATGAAATCTTTTCTTTTAGACCAGGAGTTTTCGCCATCATTTTCATTGGCATATTTGATATTATACGTCATCACTGCTATCTGCGCGTAAGAAGAAACAGTTAGGAAAATGGCAAATACCGCGAGAATTTTAAATTTATTCATTTGAAGCAAATTGAAGTCATATTAGAGAAAACTATTTTAGCTGAAGTTCTACCATTACCGGAAAATGATCTGAAGGATATTTTTGATCGTAAGAATTATTCAGCACCCCGTATTTTTCAACTTCCACACCTTTTCTGCTCGTAAAGATATAATCTATCCGGTTAACAGGTTCTTCCTCAAAATGGTAGGCATTAAAAGTTTTTTCAGGGCCAAAACTTGCAGTTTTGCTAAGCTCACGGCTATCACAAAATTTTTCTGCCAAAAAGTGGACTGGTTCTGTATCTGGTTCCAGGTTTAAATCTCCTGTAAGGATTACCGGCAGGTTTTCTTTATTAAATTCTTGAGATTTATTAAAGATTAATGCTGCACTCTTTTTCCTTGCCTCATCTCCCTTATGGTCAAAATGAGTATTAAAGAAGTAAAATTCTTTGCCGGTTTCTTTATGCTGAAAAAGTGCATAAGTGCAAATACGAGGGTAAGCTGCATCCCACCCCTTTGAAGGTTTCTCAGGAGTTTCCGAAAGCCAGAATGTATCGCTCTTTAAAACATCAAATTTGTCTGAACGATACAGAATAGGAGTAAATTCCCCTTCAGTTTTACCATCTTTTCTACCCACTCCCAATTGATGGTACTGTTGTAAATTTTGTTTAAAATATTGCAATTGTTCCTGCATTGCTTCCTGCAGCCCTATTACCGCGGGCTCGAAATATTGAAGAAGCCCCGTAAGCGCCTCTTTTCTAT
Organism: Autumnicola aciditolerans; assembly: GCF_041679265.1. Taxonomy (NCBI): domain Bacteria; kingdom Pseudomonadati; phylum Bacteroidota; class Flavobacteriia; order Flavobacteriales; family Flavobacteriaceae; genus Autumnicola; species Autumnicola aciditolerans. The sequence goes on along the minus strand of NZ_JBGFSM010000002.1, from coordinate 54,713 downwards.
AAGACCAGCTGTTCTCTCCATCCTCTTCATTCGCATATTTAATATTATAAGTCATTATTCTCATGTAGCAGGTTTAGCGGTTGTAAGAGCATAGAAAATTAAGGGGAAAAAACCAGTCTGCATATTAAATTATCATAAACATTTCCGCAGGAATTAGGCAGAAATAAAATTTCCAGAAAAAAATACAAAAACATGTGGAATTTTTATTTACTTTGTTTTTCAAAGTACTTTAATATGGAGAATAAAAAGTATCTGGACGACCTTAGTGAGATCAAGCAAATGATGAGCCGCTCTTCCCGGTTTATTTCCCTTAACGGATTGGCCGGGGTCTTTGCAGGAATTTATGCCATTATTGGAGCAGTAATCGCAAAGATCCTCTTATCCCGCCACGGCAGTTTGTATGACCATGATTACAATACAGTAAGAATTGAAACAACAGATCCTGATTTATTGGTAAATCTGCTCGTAATCGCTCTTAGTGTTCTCATCTTAGCCATTGCCACAGCTATTCTCTTCACTACCAGAAAAGCCAAAAAACACAACCAGAAGATATGGGATAATACCAGCCGGAGGCTTATTATAAACTTTTTCGCACCCCTGGCTGCCGGAGGTTTATTTTGTGTGGTCTTATTGCAATATCAACTTATTGGATTAATTGCCCCCTCCATGCTCATATTTTACGGCCTTGCCCTTATTCACGCAAGCAAATACACTTTTAACGATCTTAAATCCCTTGGATATACCAATCTCATTCTTGGACTCATCGCTACCCAGTTTATAGGCTACGGACTTTATTTCTGGGCTGCAGGTTTTGGCCTTTTTCACATCCTGTATGGCATCTGGATGTATAACAGGTATGAACGCAAAGCGGAATAAATGAAGAATATTATTGGCAATATCAATAAGGCTTTTGATCATCGGGTAAGGCTTGGGATCATGAGTGTGCTTATGGTTAATGATTTCGCCGATTTTACCACACTTAAGGAATTACTGGGCGTAACAGATGGAAATATTGCGAGCCATATCAAGGCACTGGAAAAACAGGAATATGTAAAAGTGGAAAAATCGTTTATAGACAGGAAACCCAATACAAAATATATGGCCACTCAAAAAGGCAGGAAAGCATTTCAGGAACATTTGGACGCTCTCGAAAAGCTGCTTACTTCAGGAAAAGAGATCAATAACAAAGGGAAAAAATAAAAAATTTTAAACATCTACTTTGAAATACAAAGTACTTAAATAATAATAGCATGCGTGACTTTATAATATCCAATAAGGCAGGAGAACTGGAAAAATTATATCGAAGAGATAAAACAGAATTTCGAAGACAGTTCGATAATATCTATCCGGAAATAAAGGATTATCTACTTGCAAATTTCTGGCAGGAAAGGCTTCATTATTCTTCTGAAAAAGCTTCACGGGCGGGTAAAGCCGAATGGGTCTTTATCATTATTTCCACCTTACTTGCAGGTTTACTGGCCAAACTCCCGGATATCTTCTCCCTTGATGAAGAGTTATTTTACCTGCGGAATAGCGGTTTTATCATTTTTCCATTCCTCGCCGGATTCTTTATCTGGAAAAATAAATTTTCAATTACCAAAACAGCTATTCTGGCCATAATTGTCATTGCGAGCCTCCTGTATATTAATTTATTGCCCAACGATAAGAATAGCGACACTTTTATCCTCGCCTGCCTGCATTTACCATTTTTGTTATGGGCGCTTTTTGGTGTCTCCTTTGTAGGTAATGATCCTGGTTATTCAGAAAAAAGACTGGATTTTCTTAGATTTAACGGGGATCTACTGGTTACCATGGCTTTTCTTGTGCTATCCGGAGTAATATTTACAGGAATTACCCTTGGCTTGTTTGAACTTATAGGAGTTCAGATTGTAAAATTTTATTTTGATTATGTGGTAGTTTTTGGCCTTCCTGCCGTACCCATCGCAGGTATGTTCCTCAACTATACCAATCCGCAGCTTGTGAACCGCGTTTCTCCTGTTATTGCCAGAATTTTTAGCCCTCTCGTCCTGGCAATGCTCGTCGTTTACCTGGGAACGTTGATCTTGACCGGAAAAAACCTATACACCGACAGGGAATTCCTGTTGCTCTTCAATATTTTGCTTATAGGAGTAATGGCGCTGATCTTCTTTTCGGTAGCCAAAATTTCTTTAAAGCAGTATTCTGCAGAAAAATGGGTGCTCTTTCTCCTCTCCCTGGTAACAATTTTAGTAAATAGCATAGCTCTTTCTGCTATTCTTTTCCGCATATCAGAATGGGGAATTACGCCTAACCGTCTGGCAGTTCTGGGTGCAAATATGCTTATCCTGCTGCAAATGTTTATCGTAACGTTCAGATTATACCAGGCGATCGCTAAAAAACCATCTGCCCAACTGATTGGAAGTTCCATTGTGAACTACCTCCCGGTTTATGTTGCCTGGGCGGTGATCGTGGTATTTCTGTTTCCATTTATTTTCAATTTTACGTAACCCTATATCATTCTTCAATCAATTATGGACATGAACACTTTCATCAAAATCATCAAAATGAAGCCCGGAAGTTTTGGCCACCGCCTGTTTTCACCCCAGCCATACTCATTCAACTTCATTTTTATCCTAATCGCTAAATCTTTTTAAAAATGGAACTTACTCTCAGCAACATCAGCAAAACCTATCCCAACGGTGTCCAGGCACTAAAAGATATTAATCTTAGCATTCCGCAGGGAATGTATGGCATGCTGGGTCCTAATGGCGCGGGAAAATCTACCTTAATGCGAATCATCGCCACCCTGCAGGAACCCGATACCGGAAGCATCACTTTCGGAAATTATAATCTTCTTCAGCAGAAAGGAAAAATAAGGGAAACACTCGGCTATTTACCCCAGGAGTTCGGTTTATATTCAAAATCTCGTGCTGAAGATCTTTTAAATCATTTCGTCATCCTGAAGGGAATTATTGATTCTTCGGAACGGAAAAAAATAGTGGAAAATTTACTGAAACAAACCAATCTGTGGGATGTTAAAAGGCAAAGAGTTGGTGGATTTTCAGGAGGAATGAAACAGCGCTTTGGTGTAGCCATTGCCCTGCTGGGTAACCCAAAATTAATGATTGTAGACGAACCTACCGCCGGCCTCGACCCGGCAGAGCGGGTACGTTTCCTCAACCTGCTGAGCGAAATTGGGGAAAACAGCGTGGTGATTCTCTCTACTCATATCGTGGAAGATGTTAGCGAACTATGTACCCGAATGGCAATTATCAATAAAGGCGAAATTTTACTGGAAGCCGAACCGCTGCAGGCTGTAAAAAATTTGGAAGGTAAAGTCTGGAATAAAATCATCAACAGGGATGAACTTTCGGAGATTGAAAATAAGCATAACGTGATCTCTACCAAACTGCAAAGCGGCCGCAGCCTTGTTCAGGTCTACAGTGAAACCAGTCCGGGTGCCGATTTCCGGCAGAAAAAACCAGGTTTGGAGGATGTGTATTTTACTACCATGGCAGGTCATTTTAAGAATGCTTCTAAAACTGCGGCACAATGAAACTCCTGGAAATCTTAAAATTTGAAATCACCTATCAGCTCAGCAGAGCCTGGATCTGGTTATCGTTTCTGGTCATGTTTATCATCGGTTATTCTGCGGCCAGAGTCGCTTTTATGCCGGTCACTTTACAGGAGGATTTTATTATGAACTCCCCTTTCACCATTGCCACCATTACCATTTTTTCGTGTCAGCTCTGGCTATTTCTGGCTCCCGTAGTTGCAGGGGAAGTGGCCTCCAGGGATTTACATTCCAGGATGTTTCCTCTTGTTTATACTACTCCGCTTAAAAAATGGCAATATCTGGGCGGCAGGTTTATGGCCGCGTTTATATTGAATTCTTTTATATTATCCGGAGTACAATTTGGCATGCTCGCTGCTTTCCAGGGACCAGGTCTCGATCCTGAAATTATTGGCCCCTTCCGGCCCGGTGCATACTTTTCAGCATTTGTTTTTGTGGCGCTTACCAACGCCCTGATTGGCACTGCTTTTCAGTTTGTGTTTGCGTTATTTACCGGAAAGTCTATGGCCAGTTACTTCGGAAGCCTGGTCCTGTTCGTGCTATCTTACCCTATGACCATCATACTTTTCATGACTGGATTTGATTACGCGCTTTATGCCGACCCCATTGGCATTTTGTCCATTATGAACGAATTAATGTCTAACTGGACCATTGTTGAAAAGAATGTGCGAATGTTTACGCTGGAAGGAGCTATGCTGGGGAACCGGATTTTCTGGATTTCGTTTTCAATTTTGCTTCTTCTGTTCACTTATTTCAAATTCAAACTTTCCTACCCTTCCGGACTTTTATGGTGGAAAAATATAAAAGCAAGATATTTTAATTTTTTCCGCAGAAAATCTTCCGCAGAAACTGAACTGAAAACACCAAAAGCGATAAGACTTCCTGAAATCCAAAAATCGTACGGATTTAAAGCCAATCTTTTTCAGATCTTTTCCATTGGAAAAAGCTCATTCTGGTATATTCTGAAAAGTCCCGGCGGCATTTTTTTGCTGATAGTCTTTCCCATGCTCTTGACTTTTATGGTTTCGGTACAATCTGAACACTGGGGAATTCCAATGTTGCCAAAGACTTCTTATTTACTTGCCAAACACCTCACCGGAATGCTTACTTCTCCCATAAATTACTGGGTGATCGTACCGCTTTTCATCATTTATTTTGCCGGAGAACTGGTTTGGCGAGACCGGGACAAACAGATCAACGAAATTGTAGATACCACGCCGCTTCCGGATTGGGTTCTTTATTTGGGAAAATTCACCGGATTAGTTTTCATAATCGCCCTGTTTATGGGAATAATTATTCTCGTGGGAATGCTGGCGCAAACCATACTGGGATACTATAATTTTGAGATTGGCCTTTATCTACAGGCGCTTCTTGGTTTTCAATTAACGGATTATGTTTTGTTTGCTGCGTTGATTCTTACCGTTCAGGCAATTGTAAATCAGAAATATCTGGGACACATTCTCGCGCTTGTCGTTTACGCGCTGATTGTTTTTTCATCCTATATAGGAATTGAATACCATCTGCTGGTTTACGGTTCCGGTGCTGCCTGGTCTTATACAGATATTCGCGGATGGGGATCATCTATTCTACCCTGGCTGTTTTTTAGAATTTACTGGCTGGGATGGGCTTTATTTTTGATTTTAATCGCAAAGTTGTTTTGGGTACGCGGCTTTGAATCACCCTTCAAAAAAAGAATCAGAAATGCAAGGCTCCGCCTGGATTCCGCTGCAAAGGTAACGGTGATTATTTCTTTTATGATCATTATTCTTGCCGGCGGATTTATCTTTTACAACACCAATATTCTGAACGAATACTTGACCGATTCAGAAGTTACCGAAAGTCGGGCCCAATACGAGAAGAAATTCGGCAAATATGAAAATCTGTACCAGCCTGAAAAAGTTGCTTCAAAACTTAGTGTCGATCTTTATCCTGAAAAACATTCGGCTTCTCTAAAAGGTTTTTATACGCTGGTTAATAAGGATAAAAATCCGGTAAAGGAAATTCATATTGAGCCGGCCTTTAATGTGGAAACAAAAATTGAATTTGATCGAGCTTCCAAGCTTGAAATCAGAGATGAGACATTAGGTCATTCGATCTATGGCTTAAAGGAACCTCTGATGCCCGGAGATTTGTTAGAATTACATTTTGAAGTCAGTTTTACGAGGCAAGGTTTTACCAACGACGGGCTGCGTTCAAACGGTGCAGGAAGAGGAATTTTATCCAATGGCACGTATATTACGGGCGGGATGCTTCCGGTGATTGGTTACAATTCCAGGCGTGAACTGATGAGCGCAGATGACCGTAGGGATTACAATCTCCCGCGCCAGGTTACCTTGCCGGATCCCGGCGAGATTGATCCCGAAATTACTTCCACTCCCCCGGCCTATTATGAGGCTATTGTAAGCACTGCGGAAGGGCAAACTGCGGTGGCACCCGGAAAACTGATTCGCCAGTGGAATGAAAATGGCAGAGCTTATTTTGAATATTCCGGGGAAATACCTTTGAGCGGAACAGACCTGTATTTTTCTGCAAATTATGATGCCTACAAAGAAAATTATAAAGGAGTAGCACTTTCTGTGTATCTGCATCCGGAACATACGACTCATCGGGACCGATTACTAAAAAGCCTGCGTGCTTCCCTGGAATATTATTCCGAAGAGTTTGGAGAGTATCCGTATAGTTTTCTGAAAGTGATAGAACAGCCGGGGAATTTTATGGGAATGGGTGTGGATGGCAGTGGAGTGATTACCGGCGGTGAAGGTTTTTTCCTTTTCAATCCTGAAGGAAATGGATTTGATGGCATGTTTGAGATCACGGCTCATGAAATGGGCCATCAGTGGTGGGGCATTCAATTAAAACCTGCTTTTGCCGAAGGTGCCGGGGTTATTTCAGAAAGTCTTGCCTGGTATTCCGGAATGCAGCTCGTGAAAAATACCAAAAGCCGCGAAGCTTTGAGGCGGTTCATGTACATCATGCGCCAGCCTAATCCGTGGCCGCCAATGAAGACCGGCTTACCTTTGATACGCGCTATGGATCCGTATGCCAATTACAGAAAAGGCCCATTTGCCATTTATGCTTTGAGCGAATATGTTGGTGAGAAAAAGATTAATAGCGCATTAAAAAATCTTATTCAGAAAAACAAAGGAAAACTGGCCACCACTCTGGATATGTACAATGAATTTGAAGCGGTTACCCCGGATTCTTTGAAACCCTTATTACATGACCTGTTTAAGAAAGATACCTACTGGACTTTTGAGACCAAAAATCTTAAGGCCAGGAAAATGAAAGATAATCGTTGGGAAGTGGAGATGGAAATAGAAGCCCGAAAAGTGGTTTCAGACAGTGCCGGTGCGGAAACCGAAGTTCCGGTAGATCAATGGGTTGAAATTGGTGTTTTCGCGCCTGCCGCTTCAGGAGAATTTTTAGGAGAATCTCGATATCTCCAAAAACATTTTATAAAAAGCGGAACCCAAACCCTCACTATTGAAGTTCCCGCGAAACCTGCAAAGGCAGGGGTAGATCCATATAATCTTTTAGACTGGCGGGAAGGTGACAATATTGAAAACGTATTTATTCCTGAAGACGAGGAAAATGAGAAATAAAATAATATTTGAAAAATTGAAGAAATCATGAAGACAGAATATTTTGTAAAAGAGAACTCTATAGTTCGCGAAATCTGGGGCAAAAGCGATACGATTTTATTCATTTTCGCGGGCGCTTCGGCGGAATTTGCCCTCAATAAAGCGGTAGACTGGCTGTATTATACCGGCAGGCTTCCCAAAGATCCTCTGGGACGCCTCTTTTCTACTGTTGAGTATGCCCGAAGAATTGTTTTTGCTGAAAAAGATTCCGCAGTAAAAGCCATTGATAACATGAATAAAATACATGCTTCCGTAGAATCAAGTCGTGGCAAATCCATACCTGACTGGGCTTACCGGGATGTACTTTTTATGCTGATTGATTATTCCATCAGGGCTTATGAAATTTTGGAAAGAAAACTAAGCCCAGATGAGAAAAAGGAAGTTTTCCAGGTGTTCTGGGAGGTGGGAGTTAGAATGAATATTAGCGATCTTCCTGTAACCTTTGAACAATTTGCGAAAATGAGAAAAATGCACCTGGAACAGCATCTTTTTTATGGAGATTACAGCCATGATCTGTATAAACAATACCGCAAACATCTTGGCTTTTCCAGGTACCGGTTACTTCTGGAAACACAGAGTTTAATTACCCCAAAAAAAGTCCGGCAATTATTATCAATTCGGAAATTCTCCTTATTGAGTCCGCTGATCCTGGTTTATAAATTAAGCCGAAACTTTAAACTGGACTGGTTGCTGAAATCTTTAATTCTTCCTTCAGCTTACAAAAACGAGATAAAAGCGCTGGATCACGTGCCGGCTTAAAATCAATCCTTATTCTTAAAAAACTAAAAATCAATCAATTATCCCTAATATTAGTCCTTTAATATTATGCAACTCACCACCAAATTTGATCATTTTCACGCAGAAGTACGGAGAAACAAGTGGATGGGATATTTCACCGTTTTCCTGAGAATTGCCCTGGCATACGCTTTTATTTTCGCCGGTTTTATAAAGGTGAATGGTGAGCGTTTTACCTCGCTTTCCAATAACCACCCGATGGGACATTACCTGGAAGCCCTTTTTCATACCGGGTACTACTATACGTTTATCGGGGTGATGCAAATGCTCGCCGGCCTGCTGCTGCTGATTCCACGAACTGCTTTATTGGGCGCTTTCATGTATTTCCCAATTATTTTTAATATTACCATCCTCTCTTATGCGGTGAGATTTGAAGGTTCTATTCTCACTTCTCCGTTAATGGTACTGGCAAATCTTTACCTGATTTGCTGGGATTATCACCGCTGGAAATTTATCCTACCATTTAAAAAATCGGCTTTTAAAGATTTACCGGCAGAACTGAATATGCGAATCAATAAATTTCCTCTAAAGTTTCTTACAGCGATTTTTATAATTCTTGTTATTGAAGTCGCCCTTGTTTTCACCATGAACCAGAAAGCGATTATGCCGCGAAACCATATTGCCGATTGTGAAGAGCAATGCACCAATAGCAGCAATACTGAAGCCTGTTTTTCCTTTTGTGAATGTATCCATGAAAACGGAAATCCACTGGATGAATGTTTAGAAAAGTATGGTAAGGATTTTAGGAAGTAGAGTTTGGAGTTTGGAGTTCGGAGTTCGGAGTTTGGAGTTCAGAGTTTTGAGTTCGGAGTTTGGAGTTCGGAGTTTTGAGTTCGGAGTTTGGAGTTTGGAGTTCGGAGTTCGGAGTTCGGAGTTAAGATCAAAAACTGAAATATTTTTTTTGAAAAATGAAGATATATAAATATCTAGTAGAAAATAAAAATCTTATTCTGGCCGGTGGTTTTTGCTTCCTGCTGGTGGTCTTGCGGTGGTGCCTTACATTAGACTACTATTATTTTTTCCTGATCTGGAATTTATTTCTGGCGGGGATTCCGTTATTGATTTCTCAATATCTGGAATCGGGTAGGAAAAAGTTTCTTTACCCTTTTTTAGCACTCTGGCTGCTGTTTTTGCCCAATTCCTTTTACGTAGTTACAGATCTTATTCATTTAAGAACCTCAGCAATGCCTGTTTACGACACAATAATGATTTCCTTATTCGCGCTCCTGTGTTTATTCCTGGGTTTTTCTTCAATGCAGAAGATTAGCAGCATCTTATACCAGAAAATGAGGATTTTTAACAAGTTCCTGCTGGATAGCTTTATCTTATTTCTCTGCTCCTTCGGAATTTACCTGGGAAGATTTCTTCGGTATAATTCCTGGGATATTCTGAAAAATCCGTTTAACCTGGCGCTGGATTGCCGTGATTTTATCCGGTTTCCCATTCAGCATTTTCATGTATGGCTTTTTACTTTTTGCTTCGGGATTTTGCTGATCCTTTTATTTTTTATTTTTCAGAAACTGAAACCTCAGAGAGATGCAATTAAATAGAAGGTCAAAAAAGGCATATTTCATCTCGTTTTTAATGCTGCTTTTAATAGAAATTTCCATCGCGATATGGATAAAAGATGACTTTATCAGGCCATATTTAGGGGATTTCCTGGTGGTGATTTTAATCTATTGCTTTTTAATGACGATAAGCAATCTTTCGGTTTTGCGCGCTTTGATGATCGTGTTACTGTTTTCTTTTGCAGTAGAGTTTTTTCAGCTTATAAATATTGTAAAAGTGCTGCAATACCAGCCGCCAAAGGTGGTGATGATCGTTCTGGGAAGCAGCTTTTCGGTTTGGGATTTATTGGCTTACACGCTGGGAATTTTATTTACGGCAGGAATCGAATTTTACCATAATTCAATGCTTAGAAAAACATAGTACTATTCTTGACAAAAAGATTGCTTCGGCTATCGCCTCTCAATGTCTTTTTGGAATATTAGTATTTCTTTATTTAACTCTGCACGTAATCCTGAAGATACTCAAAACGTTTGGTGAGTTTACCGTTTTTGGTCATTCTTGCCCTTTCTAAAATTCCGTTTTTATCGCCATTAAAAAAAGCCGGCAACACGTTTTGAAGAAACATTGCGCCAAAACCTTCGCTGGCGTCTTTAGGCAATTCACAGGGCAGGTTATCTACCGCCATTACGCAGATGGAATTCTTTTCGCGGAAATCGACTTCAGCTTCACTCTCCGGATCGTAACCGTAAAGAGGCTCGGCAATGGTGGAAGGTCGGATAGTACTGGCGATTGGTCCGGCAATATCGCAGGAAATATCGGCTACATATTTTATTCTGAAATCGGGCAATTTTGCTTCCTCTTTGGTATAAAATTTTGGCGCGCCCTGCCCGTAAAAATGCCCCGCAATAAATACATCGCTGGCCACGGCAAATCTCCAGAAATCAGATTCATATTTTTCAGAATGCTGAAAAAATTCTTCAATAGTTCCTGCAGAACCATCTTTTCTTTTGTTATAATCCAGTACATCGATATGGCAATAAACCGGCTCCTCGAAATCCTGCCCCAGGTATTCCTCTACCCCTACTTCTTTAATTTGAAGATGATCGAGGATTTCCTTTGCTCCATAAGCCACTTTTCCGCTACCGGTAAGTACAAATTTGAACGGCGGTATTTTATTTTTATCCAGTTCTGCCAACATGGCATTCAGGTCGGGCAGACTTTCAGCTTTAGGAATACTGAAAGTATTTTCCTTTAATCCAATTGCCCTGAAAATGTTATACGTTCCCACCAAACCGGCATACCTGCCAAAACCGATTAACCTAGCCCCTTTTTCGTTAATAATCACTTCATGATCGCAAAGCTCAATATTCTTATTTAGAATTTCGCGTAAAAGGTCACGGTTGTAGGGCTGTTTTTTAATGGTATGAGAAAAGAAAAAGTATTTTTTATTCGGAATCAATGCCGGGATGGGCACTTCCTTTACCCCCAATAGAATATCACAATCTGAAATATCTTCTGAAACTTCAAAACCTGCCTCCCGATATTGCTGATCGCTAAAAATGCGAATATCAGAACTTTCAACTTTAAACTCGGCTTCGGGAAATTTTTGTACCGCTTCCTTTAATTTTGAAGGTGAAAAAACCACGCGGCGATCTGGCGGGGTTTTTCGTTCTTTGATAAGGGCAAATTTGATCATTTTCTGGTATGGGTTTTGCACAATTTTGAAGTGTCTCAAAGATATAAATTAAATTCTGTATCTTTGCAGGCCCGATTGTAAACTACAGTCGGATTTCTTTGAAATTTTTGCGTTAGGGATAGCAGCGGAAATCCTTTTTGCGCGCTTCGACAGGCTCAGCCTGACGCGCAAAAAGATTGCAGCGGATAGCCCGCCGCGACTGCGATAGCAGGAGCGGAACGCCATTATTGAAATTAGAAGTATGAAGGACGAACTACGAAATATTGGAAGTTCTAACTTCAAACTTCGTAACTCGTACTTCGAAATGTTCTTTATTTTATGGGGTCGACTTGGTTTTGACAGCGAGTCTAATTGAGTTGTAAGCACGTAGAGCGCTGGGATATAGCTCTTTAATCTCATATTTCACACTTTTTTAAACGGCGAGAATAACTACGCCTTGGCTGCGTAACCGAATTATAGTAGGTTATACTTAGTCCCTGTAAGACAGGGAGCCAAGATGTCCCGCGAAGGCCTTGATTTACGGCATTCGCAACAGGGGCACCGATAAAGTAAATATAGGAAGCTCAGGGCCTTGATGAGTTTCTGAAACTTAATTGAGGATACGTGTAAAGTTGGTGGTTTTCGGCCGGCTTTGCATCGACAACCAAACGAAGACTAAACGTGTAGAAAGCTTCTGAATTGCTTGTTTGGACGAGGGTTCGAACCCCTCCGACTCCACTCTTTGGCTACCAGCTAATAACAAAAACCCTGTAAATGTATGATTTACAGGGTTTTTCATTTTTAATGAAGTCATTTGATGGCAAATAATTGCACCTGAAACGAGACCAATACGGTGACCTATTGGAAAACCAAAAAAGGGGTCTCGCTAAGCCATCAAAATACTGTTTTTCAATTCTTTACATAAAGTTAAAGTTTAAAATCGTAAGCCCTTTTTAGGTACTTTGGGAGACCAATCGAGACCTAAAATTTTAAAGCTTATGAGAACTGATTTCCACGTCCATTTTCACCTCCTCGCAAAAAAGAAAAATAAACGAGGGCTTGCACCTATTTACTTGAGACTTACCGTTGACAGGAAAAGAACAGAATACAGTATATCCCGTAGGATACAACCGGAATACTGGAGTACCAAACTACAAAAGGTAATGGGGAATAATCCAAACGAGAAAGAAATCAACACTCATATCAACAATCTTCGCCATAAGCTCAATAAAATTCACCAGGTATTATCTGACAATGACCAACTCATTACGGCTGACGTAATGATTGGAGAATTGAAAGGTGACAACAAACCCAAGCCTAAAATGACTCTGGAAGTTTTTAAAGAGCATAATGAACAAATGGATCGCCTTTCAGGTAAAAGCATCTCTAAAAGCACTGCTAAGCGTTACTGGACATGTTATAATCATGTTGAGCAGTTTCTCAAAGAAGAATATAAGACCAAAGATTACCCGATGAACGATATCAACCACCAGTTCATCACTAAATTCGAGTACTTTTTGAAGACCAAGCGGGAGTGTAATCATAACTCCGCTTTGAAGTACGTAAACAATTTTAAAAAGATCATTCGAATCGCTTTGGCCAACCAATGGATGGACCGTGACCCGTTCTATAATTACAAAGTCCAGTTTGAAACAGTGGAACGAGAATTTTTAAATGAAGAGGAAGTGCAGAAGCTGATCGAAAAAGATCTTCACTTGGACCGGCTTAAACTGGTGAGAGATATGTTTGTTTTTAGTTGTTATACCGGCCTGGCATATTCTGATGTAAAGAAACTGAGCAGTGCAGATATCACTAAAGGCATAGACGGTGGGAAATGGATCCGGATTAAAAGAACCAAGACAAAATCTCTGAGCAGCATCCCTCTGCTACCCGTTGCCGAAGAAATTTTAGACCGTTATAAAGACCACCCGGAAGTAAAAGACGGGAAATATGTTTTACCCGTATTGAGCAACCAGAAATCCAATGCCTTTTTAAAAGAGATCGCGGCACTATGTGGCATACAGAAACCACTCACCACTCACCTGGCCAGGCACACTTTTGCAACTACAATTACGCTCACCAATGGCGTGCCCATAGAATCCGTAAGTAAAATGTTGGGGCACCAGGATTTAAGAACTACCCAGCACTATGCAAAAATCGTAAACCGAAAAATTAGTGATGATATGAAAGCATTAAAAATGAAATTGGCAGAAAAAGAAGCTAAAAAACCTACAGATCATAAAAAGAAGAAAAAAGAGTAAGAATTAATTTCAGCTTCTAAAGCTATATTAAAACTAGCTCCGAATGTAAACAAGTAGAAAAACAAGTTCCTAACGTGGAATGGACCAAGAGCTGACCAGGGGCGAATCTATTGGGCTCACCTTTGGAACAGTTGAGAACGATGTGAAATTAAGCGTAAAGATCCTTACTTTGCAGTAGAAAAAATGCTGTAAGACACAACTAGTTATGGAACATTTATCAGCTGAGTAAAAAGAATTGAAGTTACATGCTTAAAACTGTTGCTAATAACAAAAATAGGATGCTGAAATTTTCACATTATTAATCTCTGGAGAGATATACGGAATTCCAAGTCCAAGACCGCGAATAATAAAAAGCAAGCCCATCAAAATAACAAATACAGGAATGGCACGACGAATATGTTGCCTGGCTTTACCACTAATAAAATTTCCCAACCATAATACCGCTGTCATTAAAGGAATAGTGCCAATTCCAAATAAACTCATATAGAAACCGCCCTCTAAGGCGCTGCCCCCGGCAATAGCTCCTAAAACTGCCATATATACAAGTCCGCAGGGAAGGAAACCGTTCAAAAATCCAACAGTTAGAAAAGTGTCGGGCGTTTTCTTACGCAGTTCTTTTCCAAGACTGGTTTTAATTCTTGAAATCGTCTTAAAAACAGGTTTTGATAAATTCAATTTTTGAAATTTATGAGAAGGTATTAATATGGCAATTATCATTAAAGTACCTATTAAAATTGAAAGTTGCTGTTGCATTCCAAAAAGGCTAAGGCTTTTTCCTACCAGGCCAAAGGTGAAACCAATTATGCTGTAAGCAAGAATTCTTCCGAAGTGATAAATAAAAATCTGGCTGAGTTTTTTAAGTTTGTTGTTGCGGTCTACGGGCAATAGAAAAGCAATTGGGCCACACATCCCTACGCAGTGAAAACTTCCCAAAAAGCCGAATATTAAGGCTGAAAACAACATAATTTAATACACTATTTCGTTTTTATACAGGTATTCTTTACCCTTATATTCCCAGTTTACGGTAATATTCCAGCGGCCGCCAATTAGTTTTTCATCAGGAATAAGCAATTCCCTGTTGGTAAGTTTCAGCGGAATTTCAAAATCCAATAGCTTGTTTGAAGGCCTGTAGACCAATACTTTTCCATTAATTTCTGATAATTCCAGGTTCTTTGGAAAGGTGATTAGCCATCCCTTGGCAGTTCTTCGGCTTTTAACGTTTTCAGGAAGAGCATTGGCATTCTCTTCAGCATTAATTTCCTGCTGGAAATGCAGTTCTGCCGCGTAATACTCTTCAGTTACCAGATCATGGTCAAACTTTTTGTCTGTAAGCATGGTGATCACAAAATACATGATAAAGCTTATAAAAGCAGTCATGCCTATTGCCAGTCCTGTTCCCCAGTTTATTTTCATAATTGTCTTTTTTAGTGAAAAGTGAAGAGTGGAGAGTGGAATGTGAAATTTTCAATATCTTATTCTTACCTCTTTCCTCTTTTATTACTTTCAAGTCTATTTAATTATAACTTCTTGGCCCCAGGAAAGTGGTAGAGGTACTTTCTACAAACCTGCCGCCGCTGTAAACATCTATCTTTAATTTTTCTTTATCGTCTTCCAAAGCTGCGCTGTTTATTTCTATAAATAAAGTTCCTTCTGCCAGACCCTGTCCCGGCACATTTACATCATGATTTTTTACCATTTTTATAGTTCCTTTATGGGAGCTGAGTTCAAAATGTACATTATCGATATCATCCACCGTTTTGTTCACCAGTTTATAAGTGTAAACATTACTGATGATGTTATTGGCTTTATGCTCATAAAGCTGCCCGGGCAACCTTAGAATTCTGGCTTCCACGTCGCTCCTTAAAAACAACATTCCGCTGAGAACAGCTACAAGAATTCCTAGTACAACAGTATATCCTTTAAGGCGTGCGGAAAAATGAAATCTGGCTTTCTTCTCTATATTTTCTTCACTGGCATAGCGAATAAGGCCTTTTGGAAGGTCTACGGCTTCCATCATATTGTTGCAGGCATCAATACATGCGGTACAGTTGATGCATTCCAGCTGCGTACCGTTCCTGATGTCTATTCCCGTAGGGCAAACCTGTACACACTGGGAACAATCTATACAATCTCCTTTTCCCGTAGCAGCCCTGTCTTCATTTCTTCTGAATTTTGCACGTCCTTTTTCTTTTTCTCCCCGCTTATGATCGTAGGCAACCACTATAGATTTATTATCCAGCAGCACACTTTGAAGCCGGCCGTAAGGGCAAGCGATCACACAAACCTGTTCCCTGAACCAGGCGAAAACAAAATAAAAGACTGCCGTAAAAATTGAAAGCGAAACAAGGGTGCTGGCATGTGCGGCAGGGCCGTCCACTACATAT
The DNA here is from genome assembly GCF_041679265.1 of Autumnicola aciditolerans. Lineage (NCBI taxonomy): Bacteria > Pseudomonadati > Bacteroidota > Flavobacteriia > Flavobacteriales > Flavobacteriaceae > Autumnicola > Autumnicola aciditolerans. Next base: position 38,895 of record NZ_JBGFSM010000002.1, on the reverse strand, counting down.
TGTATGAGCCGATCGCTGCCAATAAGATAAGCTAGAAAAACATTTGCAATAAGAAAGGAAATTACCAGGAAAGACAGCCACTTCAATGACTTTTTCCTGATTTTTTCAGCATTCCACGGTTGCTTGTCCAGCCTTATCTGTTTTCCACGATCACCTTCAATCCAGTACTCGATCCGGCGGAAAACCATTTCCATAAAGATAGTTTGCGGGCAAATCCACCCGCAAAAAATTCTTCCGAAGGCAACAGTAAAGAGGATTATAAAAACAACCCCAATAAGCATGCTCATCACGAAAAGGTGGAAATCCTGTGGCCAGAAAGGAAACCCAAATATATTGAACCTTCTCTCCAGCACATTGAACATGAGGAACTGATTGCTGTTTACTTTGATAAACGGGGCGGCAAAGAGAAACCCGAGCAGTATATAACTTACATATTTGCGATAGGTGTACAGTTTTCCAGAAGGTTTTTTGGGATAAACCCAGGATCTTTTACCCTCGCTGTTTACTGTAGAAATACTATCTCGAAATTTTTCCTGTTTCTCTGCCACTGCCATCTTCAAAAAGTATCGTTCTATTTCATTTCAAATTTCACATCTTCGTCATAGCCCATTTCCATTTCTATATGGGTAGAGTCGATAACATCCACATCGGCTTCTTCTATGCGCGCATCGGGATCTATCCAAATCTCACCCTGGGGTTCCTTAGGATCTAACGGTTCGCTGCCATGCAGGCTTAAAACATAACTTGCCACCTGGGCCATCTCGCTGGGCTTTAAATCTGTTTTCCAGGAAACCATTCCTTTCCCGGCGCGGCCTCCTTCAGAAATGGTGTGGAATACATTCTTAATACCGCCACCCAAAATCCAGTAATCATCCGTGAGGTTAGGGCCTATGGCACCTCCCGCGTCTGCACGGTGGCAGGCGGTACAATTAGCAGTGAAAATAGCTTTTCCGGCATTGATATCTTCCTCACCGGTAAGCAGTTCAACCGTATTCTCATCTATTAAATCCTTAGCGGTTCGTTTGTACTCTTCTATTGCTTCCCGGGCGGCGGCAATTTCCATTCTGTATTCTTCTGCCTGGTCTGTCCCGTCAAAAATGTGATATTTCGCCAGGTAAACAGCAGCAAATAGAATACTGATATAAAATCCATATAACCACCATGGCGGCAGGTTGTTGTCCAGTTCCCTAATGCCGTCATAATTATGGTCCAGCAGGATTTCGTCTTCTTTTTCTATAGGTTTTTTATCAACCAGCTTTTTATAGGTGTTCCTTATCCAGGCATAGCGTTTTTCCTCCCGCTCTTTTACGGCAAGGTCATATCTTATTTTCGCATCGGGCTTCAGGGCTTTATAAAGCACGCTTTGCAGTGCATGTACAGAAACTTCTATGGCTATGGCAAAGACCATAATCACTCCCAGGATAAGCCATATCACCGGGTATTCCTGAATTGCGTATTTATCTCCCGTATCCAGCGTAAACTCCATCAGCACATAGGCGAGCAATACAAAGCCTGTTATTCTTAATATGAAAGCTGTGGTTCTCATTTATAATCTTCGTTTTGGTTAGTATCCAGTGGTAAATTGCTCACTTCTTTGATGTAATCTCTTTTTGCGGTCACCACCCACCAGAAGAGGGCGGCAAAAAAGATGAAGAAAATAAGCAGGGAAATAATAGGGTAGATTGCCACCCCTTCTATACTTTCCATTGGTCCTTTAATAAATTTCAACATGATGGTGATTTTTTAATTACTGGATACTTCTTGTGCATTTTTAACTTTTATATCGGTTCCCAGGCGTTGGAGGTAAGCAATAAGTGCCACGATTTCCCTGTTCCGCATTTCGGTAAACTCCAGGTTGTTTTCCTGGGCATATTGTTTATCTGCTTCATAAGTTTTGGCAAAATCTGGGTCGTTATAAAGATTTTCTTCAATTTTAGTCCCCTGTTCAGCCATCCATTCCTGGGCTCGTGCTATTTCTTCTTCGGAATAAGGCACCCCAAGTTGTACCATGGCCCGCATTTTATCTTCAGTATTGCTCTTGTCCAGCTCATTTTGCACAAGCCATTTATAAGAAGGCATTATGGAACCTGAAGATGTACTCTGCGGATCATACAGGTGGTTTAAATGCCAGTTATCAGAATATTTTCCACCTACACGAAGCAAATCGGGCCCGGTACGTTTGCTTCCCCAAAGGAACGGGTGGTCGTAAACAAATTCTCCGGGTTTGGCATACTCCCCATAACGTTCCACCTCACTGCGGAAAGGGCGTATCATCTGGGAATGGCAGGAAACACATCCTTCACGAATATAAAGATCCCGGCCTTCCAGTTCCAGCGGCGTATAAGGCTTTACGCTGGAAATTACCGGTACATATTTATCTACCATTAAAGACGGGATAATTTGTACCATCCCACCAATAAGAATGGCAATTGTGGCGAAAATGGTAAGTTTTACCGGCCTTCTTTCCAGCCAGCTATGGTATGCTTCTCCTGCAGTACGTTTTGAGGTTACCGTTGCAAGGGCGGCGGCTTCAGCTAACTCATCCTGTACAATGCTTCCCTGTTTTGCAGTTTTTACAATGTTATAAAGCATTACCAAAGCTCCGCAAATGTAGAGGCTTCCTCCAATGGCACGCATCCAGTACATGGGGATAATTTCACTAACGGTTTCAAGGAAGTTTCCATAAACTAAAGTGCCATCGGGGTTAAACTGTTTCCACATAGAAGCCTGGGCAAATCCGGCAACGTACATAGGCAGCGCATACATAATCATTCCCAGTGTTCCTATCCAGAAGTGGGTGTTGGCAAGTTTGACCGACCATAACCGGGTTTTAAACAACCTTGGCACCAGCCAATAAACCATTCCGAAAGTTAAAAATCCGTTCCAGGCCAATGCGCCAACGTGTACGTGGGCAATAATCCAGTCACTAAAATGCGCAACAGCATTGATATTTTTAAGCGAAAGCATTGGTCCTTCAAAAGTTGCCATTCCGTAGCCGGTAATAGCCACCACCATAAATTTAAGTACGGGATCTACTCTTACTTTATCCCATGCGCCACGCAGGGTGAGCAAACCGTTTATCATTCCGCCCCAGGAAGGGAATAGCAGCATTACAGAAAAAGCAACTCCGAGATTTTGCGCCCAGTCTGGTAAAGCGGAATACAACAGGTGGTGTGGCCCAGCCCAAATGTATATAAAAATGAGCGACCAAAAATGCACAATTGACAGCCTATAAGAGTACACCGGGCGGTTTGCCGCTTTCGGAACAAAATAATACATAAGCCCCAAAAACGGCGTGGTAAGGAAGAATGCCACTGCGTTGTGGCCGTACCACCACTGTACCAGCGCATCCTGGACCCCTGCATATACAGAATAACTTTTTAAAGCTCCTACAGGAAGTTCTATATTATTAAAAATATGAAGTACGGCTACGGTTACAAATGTTGCCAGGTAAAACCATATTGCCACGTAAAGATGGCGTTGCCTTCTTTTTAAAATCGTACCTATCAGGTTAATCCCAAAGGCAACCCATACTAATGCAATGGCTATATCTATTGGCCATTCCAGCTCGGCATATTCTTTAGAGGAAGTAAAGCCAAGCGGCAGGGTAATGGCTGCTGCCACAATAATCGCCTGCCAGCCCCAAAAATTGAGACTGCTTAAAAAGTCACTGAACATCCTTGCCTTAAGCAACCGTTGGGTGGAGTAATAAACACCGGCGAAAATCGCGTTTCCAACAAAGGCAAAAATCACCGCATTGGTATGCAACGGACGAAGGCGGCCAAAACTTAGCCAGGAAATACCATCGGTAAGGTTAGGAAACAAAAACATAAAGGCGAGGAGCAGCCCCACGCTCATTCCCACGATGCCCCAGAACATAGTGGCCACGATAAACTTCTTTACGATCTTGTTATCGTAATAAAATTGCTGTACTTCCATAGTTTTAATTAGATTTCTCGTGTTTGGTAGTGTTGTTATCAGATTGCGGTTTAACTAATTCGTCATCAAAAAGCATTCGTACAGAAGGGGTGTAAACATCGTCATACTGGCCTTTTTTAACCGAAAGAATAAAGGCTACAAAAAAGACGAGCGCAACGATAAGGCTTAATCCCAGCAACATGTAAATTATTTCCATAGCTTAAATAATGATGCTGTAAATGTATTCTGAGCAGCAACCCTAAAAAATGATCATTATCAGGTTTTAAGTTTTTATTAAGAATTTATCTTATTGAACTAGTAAACGGTAATCTGCAATTATTTTTTACTGCTTATTCGCAGTTGGGCAGAAAGAATTTATTTAAACCGGTTGAGCTTCTTCCCCAATAGATAGGTCATAAAGCTGGTAAAGAGGACAATACTTATAGAACTTAGCGGCATAAGAATAGCAGCAACAACAGGCGCTAAATGGCCACTAATTGCGAAAGATATCCCAATAATGTTATAACAGAGGGACAGCAAAAAACTCCATTTTATCACCTTTATTCCTTTTGCTGAAAGCTGAAGAAATCTGCTGAAATTGCCGAATTCTGAAGCATCCAGGATCCCGTCGCATGCAGGAGAAAAGACGTTTATATTTTCTGAAATTACTATTCCCACATGGCTTTGCGCCAGTGCCCCGGCATCATTTAATCCATCGCCCACCATCATCACCTTTTTTCCCTGCTGCTGAAGGTTTTTGATGAAAGTGAGTTTGTCTTTAGGTTTTTGATTAAAGAAAAGCTGCGTGTTGTGAGGCAAAAGTTTTTGTAGATTTTCCTTTTCACCATCATTATCCCCTGAAAGGATCACCAGGTTTTTATTTTTCCCTAAATCTTCAAATAAAGCTGAAACTTCTTTCCGGTAAGTATTTTGAAAAACATAACAGCCCTTGTAACTATTATTACTGCAAATATGAACGGCGGTTTTGTTCGGCTTCTCCAGGGTGGAAACTGTAGATTTTTCTTTCACAAAAGCTTCGGACCCAATTTTCATTTGGATGCCTTTGTAGCGGCTTTCAATTCCTTTTCCGGTAATTTCTTTAAATTCATCGGGAGTGCTGATATTATGCTTTTTCAAGAGTTCGTATAAGGCGCGGCTAAGCGGATGACCGGAGGCTCGAAAGCTGCTGCCCAAAATTTCCTCTTCCGCAGGACTTAATTCCACACCTTCATAAGAAATGGTATTTTTGCTGTTACAGGTAATGGTTCCTGTCTTATCAAACACTATAGTGTCTATTTGCGCCATTTGTTCAATTACGGCGGCTTCTTTGATGTAAAATTTATTTTTGCCAAAAATCCGCAGCAGGTTTCCCAGTGTAAAGGGAGCGGCGAGGGCAATGGCGCAGGGACAAGCGATAATCAAAACCGCCGTAAACACATTTAAGGCTTTTGAAGGATCATAAATCAGCCAAAAAAGCGCGGAAAGAAAAGCAATAGCTAAGACTGCAGTGGTAAATTTTTTGCTAATCCTGTTGGTAAGCGATTGGAAGGCGCTACGTTTATCTTTGCTAAACACTTCATCGCTCCACAGTTGGGTGAGGTAACTCTGTTTTACCGGTTTTAATGCCTCAATCTCAATAATGCCGCCTTGTTGCCTTCCGCCGGCATATATTTTATCACCCCCAGCTTTTGCCACGGGATCTGCCTCACCCGTAACAAAACTGTAATCTATGAGCGCATTTCCTTTTATAAGAATGGCGTCCATGGGGATCAATTCTTCATTTCTAATGACAATACGATCACCTTTTTTGATATCATAAACCTGTACCTGCTCTTCTTTAAGTTTATTTTCTTCGGAAGAAATCCGCGTTACCGCAATAGGGAAATAAGATTTATAATCCCTCTCAAAAGATAAATAAGCATAGGTTTTCTGCTGAAAAAACCTTCCGAGGAGCAAGAAGAAAACCAGTCCCGTAAGACTGTCGAAAAATCCTGCTCCCAGATTCAGGATAATTTCTGCGGAACTGCGGATAAACAATACCGCAATTCCCAGTGCAATAGGCACATCAATATTGAGCATTTTTGCCCGCAGGCCTTTGTATGCCGAAACAAAGTAGTCCCACCCACTATAAAAAACCACCGGCAGCGAAAAGCCAAACATTAACCAGCGAAAGAGGAATTTAAACTGGTCCAGCCAGAATTCCTGTACTTCTGCCTGACCGGCAGACAGGTTAAAATATTCGGGAAAAGAAAGAAACATCACATTCCCAAAGGCAAAACCAGCCACGCCAAGTTTGTAGATAAGGCTTCTATCCAAGCCAGTTTGTTTCTCTTCGAAGTTATCAAGAGAAATATTTGGCTCATATCCTATCCCGCCAAGTAAAAGAACCAGGTCCTTTAATGAAATTTCTTCCGAAGAAAAGCTCAACCTGATCTTCTTTTTAGGGAAATCTACCTGTGAGCTTTTTACTGCTTTATTTAATTTATTTAGATTTTCCAAGACCCATATGCAGGAACTACAATGAATAGACGGAATGTCAAAAGAGACAATTTGAGTACTGCCATGATCAAATTCCAGCAACCTGTCTATGATCTCTGCATTTTCCAGATAATCAAATTTCCCTTCCCTGATCCTGGGGGAAATACCGGGGTTTCTTTCAAGATCATAATAATAGGAAAGGTTATTACTGTTCAATATCTCAAAAACAGTTTTACAGCCGGAACAACAAAAGGTTTTATCATAATAAAATACTGTCTCGTCCAGGCATTCTTCACCGCAATGAAAACAATTCTCCATTGATTGTTATTGATTTTACGCTTACAAAACTGAAAAAAGCATCCCTGTGAAAATATGACGGACATCAGGAAAATGCTTTTTTAAACCACAAGGTTTTTGAGAGTTTTAAAGATTTTATTCCATCGGATGATCCTCGTAAAAATCATCAAAGGTTTTACGTGTAGAATAGTTGTCGGTAAGAATCCTGTAAACGGTATAAATCAATAGTCCCTGGCCGCCAACAACAAGGAAAAAAATTACCGGGAACGGGAAGTTGAAATATGAAAATACCGTCACCAAAACCAGAACAATTGTGGTGATATAGAGCCAGGTGAGCGGTTTAATTTTCATTTTTCTTATTAAGATACACAATTATAATTGTTAAGTATCTTAAAGAAGATTTAAATATGAATTCCAATTTTCGTAGCTATGAGCATTGGGATAAATTTTAAAATATAGTTACGTGCTAAACTGTCATAGAGAACAGTTGTGTTTCTGGTTTTTTACGTTGCAAGCGCATGTCGAATGCCATACATACATTTCGCATAAAAGGCCTCCCTTTTTCGGTAATCTCGAGAAAGTTTTTATCAATTTCCACAAGTCCGTCTTTTTGCATCTCTTTTAAATGGTCCAGAGCAGCAGGCAAGCCTTTAGGAAATTTATTGCCGATATACCAGGGTGTTCTTAATGTACACATTAAATTCAGGACATGTTTACGGATGATTAAGTCTTCTTCATTCAAGATATGTCCTCTGTAAACAGGAAACTTATCGTTATTTACAAGGTTTTGGTATGCTTCCACCTGTTTTACATTTTGAGCAAACCCATACCAGCTATCACTGATGGCTGAAACCCCCAACCCAATCATAGCCTGGGTTTTTGAAGCGGTATAGCCCATAAAATTTCGATGTATCCTTTTGTTTTCCAAAGCTGCATACAGGCTATCGGACTGCAAGGCGAAATGATCCATTCCAATTTCCATATATCCGGCATCCAGGAGCATTTTCTTTCCCGTTTCGTACTGCACCCGTTTTTCATCGGCGCTGGGAAGATCTTTGTCTTTAAAGCCCCGCTGGCCATTACCTTTAATCCAGGGCACATGTGCGTAACTGTAAAAAGCAATACGATCTGGCATTAATTCTTTGGTTCTTTCTATCGTATGGATAATATGTTCTTTGGTTTGAAACGGAAGGCCAAAAATAATATCGTGTCCCACAGAAGTAAAACCAGTTTCCCGGGCCACCTCGGTCGCTTTCTTTACATTCTCAAGTGGCTGCACACGATGTATGGCTTTTTGTACCTTTTCATTATAATCCTGAACTCCATAGCTTACCCTGGTAAACCCAAAGGAAGAAAAAAGACGGAGGTGTTCAGAACTCGTATTATTGGGGTGACCTTCAAAACTCAATTCAGCGTTTTCAGCTCTGGAAGAATTTTTAAAAATACCATTCAGTAATAATTTTAAGTTTTCAGCCGAAAAGAACGTAGGCGTCCCTCCTCCCAAATGAAGTTCTTTTATTATGGGTTTTTCATCAAAAAGCTTGACATACAGCTCCCATTCCTTCAGAACAGATTCTAAATAAGGAACCTCAACTGAATGGTTTCTAGTGATCCTTTTGTTGCAACCGCAAAAAGTACACAAACTTTCACAAAAAGGCAGGTGAATATAGATACTAATACCTTCGGAATGGTTGCTTTCCCGGAAACTTTTTTGAAGACCCTTTTGCCATTTTTTCAGCGTAAATGTGCTTTCGTCCCAATATGGCACCGTAGGATAACTGGTATAACGGGGGCCGGGAACATTGTATTTGGAAATTAAATTTTGTTCCATGTTTTTATATTTTGGAAAATCAAAAATAGTGGCTCTAATATTTCCAAAATATGATACTCGTCACGTAACTAAATATTCAACAAAAGCAATGTTTATAAGGACTGCTCCAGAAGGCGTACGCTTATTTGAAGCGTATCCTCGGATAATATTCCCTGGCTGCCACCATGCTCAATCCGGTGAACTTTCCAATACACTCATCCTGCTCGAATGCAAAGGCAGAAAAATATTAGATTATATGATAAGCGTCATAGAAAAGGAAAATTTGGTAGCTCATCTTTGAGCTCCAAAATATTATAATGCAAACACCATCACCACATACTTTTCATATCCCAGTAATGGGACTGGCCTTTTCTATAGATTCTCCAATCAAGGTAGCCTGCTATGGTATTAGTTCCGCTATGTCAATCATTGAGGATAACCTGATAGAAGCCATGCGCAGGCATTATTACAGGGAAAACAACGAAGAATACATACCAATTTCAACTAAAGAACCCGATTACCGCGCCAGGCGTATTACCGATTATCTGAATCTTGTACAAAGGTTGGTAAGTTTAAAAATCGAAAAATTAAAGAATTCTGCTTTTGAAACGGGATCGGAACTGTGCAAATATTTCGAAATGTTACCCGACGGAAGTAGTTTAAAGGAAAAATACCTTCATCTTCTATCTATCGAAAATGAGCAGGAAAGAACAGCGCTTTTGTCCAGCTTAAAAGAGAAGATCGTTCCCGGAGCTATTGAAGTAAATGTGATGACCAAAGTTGATAAAGACAATACAGACAGTGAAGGACATCCTGTAGAAAATGGATCGGATGCGCTGATTTCTTTAAGGGCTTATGCCCAAAGCGACCTGAGTAATTCGGCCATCATTTTCTCGGCAGGTATGAACCCAAGACTTTATAATTATCTGGAAAATTTCAGCCAATTTGATGCTTTGGGTTGGGGAGATTTTAAAAAAAAGGTGATCATAAAAGTAAGCGATTATCGATCGGCACTTATCCAGGGAAAATATCTCGCCAAAAAAGGTATCTGGGTAAGCGAATTCAGGATTGAATCCGGTCTCAATTGCGGGGGACATGTTTTTGCCACCCAGGGATTATTACTGGGACCTATTTTAAGGGAATTCAGGGAAAATAGAGAAGTCTTGATCGAAAGTCTTTTCAGCCTTTATTCTGCTGCACTGGAACAAAAAGGTAAACCCCGATTCTCCAGTCCCCACCCACTAAAAATTACCGTCCAGGGCGGGATAGGTACTTATGAGGAAGATGCTTTCTTGCGTAAGCATTATGGAATGGACGGTAGTGGCTGGGGTACTCCGTTCCTGTTGTGTCCGGAAGCAACCACGGTAGATAACAAGACAATGGAGCTACTTCTTTCCTCAGGAAAAAAAGATGTTATCAGGAGCAAAGCTTCACCTTTAGGCGTGGGTTTCAACTACCTGAAGGGAACTACCGGAGAAATAGAAAGATTGAACCGAATAGACAATGAGGTGGCCGGAAGCCCCTGTACCGAGAAATTCCTCATTTCAAACACCGAGTTTAGCAAAAGTCCCATCTGTACTGCCTCCCGGAAATACCAGAAAAAGAAAATAGCACAGATAAAGGCATCAGATTTACCCGAGAAAGAACGTGAAAGGCAGATGAATGAGGTTCTTAGCAAGGAATGTTTGTGCGTGGGCTTAAGCAATTCAGCTTCCATAAAATATCAGGTTCCCTTTTTTAAAAAGCAACACGCAGTGACCATTTGTCCCGGCCCTAATATTATTTATTTCGATAAAAAAGTAAGTCTAAAGGAAATGACTGACCATATTTACGGTCGGACCAATATTTTATCAAAGAAAGAACGGCCCCACTTTTTTGTAAAAGAACTTCAGTTATACCTGGATTTTTTCAAAGAACAGCTGGATGAGATTGCCTTTCCCGACAAAAGAAAAATAAGAGAATGGAATAGCTTTTCAGAAAATTTAAAAAATGGAATCGACTACTACCGTACTTTAACTGACGAAAAATTGATCCCTGAAGAACAAAAATTCAAAAAAGCCCTGGAACTTGCAGAAGCCGAGATAGCAGCGATGAAACAACAGGTTGAACGGCTATCTCTTCAAGTATTATAGGAACATATAGTGGAACTAGTATTGATTACAGACTATGAAGCAGTTCATAGATAAAACCTTGAAAAAAGCAATGGATTATTATCAATATCAGCTCTTATTTAAACAGATGGTTACCAAAGGAATAACAACGGGAGAGCCTACTGAGGAAAAGATTACTTACATTAAGTTGAATTACAGACGTAGTAAACGATTGGAGAAAACTATTATGATTTCAAAAGATCAAAAGGAATGTTTTTAAAATTTAAATGAAAAGCGAACTTGGCTGGTCATTACTGAACCCTGGTATGGGGATGCTGCTCAAAGCCTGCCAATTTTCAATAAGGTTGCCGAGCTTTCAGAAAAAATTGATCTAAGGATCCTACTACGGGATGACAATAGCGATTTAATTAATTTATTCCTAACTAATGCCGCACGTTCTATTCCCAAGCTTATCATGCTAAACCAAGATATGGAAATTTTTCATATATGGGCCCCCGCTCTGTAGCGGCCACCAAACTGGTTCAGGAATATCGGAATGAAAATGGGAAAATAGATGATATATTAAAAAAGTTTACAATTGTGATACAACAATAATAAAGGAGAAGCTATATTAAATGAAATACAGGAATTAGTTCGTAGCGAGAGGGTCAAAATTAGATAAATAACAGGAATTAGGCATTATCACTGGTTTAGGAAAAATTGTCAAACTGCAATTTAATCCTATGTTTAAAACCAAATATTTTTAAAAATCCTGGAAATTCAAGTTCAACAAGACTTTTATATCTTCTGCAATAATTTAAAATGGAGTGCAGCCTGATTTTGGAGAATAGCAGAACAGTTTCACAAAAGATCTACTAGCGGTAAACTTTTCGGTTTTTTATCTTCAACTCTCCTTTTCTCTCCAGGGATTTGGTAGCCCGAATAACAGTCTCTACCCTTAAACCTGTAAGATCCGCAATCTGCTGACGGGTAAGATCTACTTTAAAAGAGAAGAGTATTTCCTTTTTGTGCACATGTTTTTTCAGGTAATCCAGCACCCGCAAGATACGATGTTCCGGCTCCTGGCTGGAGATTTCCGATGCCATTATAGCTTTGTAGTAAAGTCTTTTGGCTAAAGTTTGGGTAATGCTAAGGTGAATTTCTGGTCGTGCAGCCAGTAGCGTCAGAAATTGTGGCTTGTGAAGTTTTAGCACTTCACTATCTGCGATAGCCTCCGCATTTGCAGGATATTTTACGTTAGCAAACAGCGGGGGTTCTCCAAAACTCTCGCCTTTCTTAAAAATCCCCTGGATAAATTCCTTGCCATCAAGATTATAATTGTTCATTTTTATCTCTCCCGAAGCAACCTGATAATAATTTTGGGCCACCTCCCCTTCCGCAAAAAGTTGATCTCCTTTGCTATAACTACTTTTTCCGGCCCCAAATTCCAGGAGTACATTTTCATCAATCATAATAAACTTTTGTTCAAAATTGAAAATTTCACCTGTATACAGAAATGATCAAAATCAAATTTAGGAGAATTTTAAAATCACAAACTTTTGCGAAATTTTCATTTTAAAGCCCTGTAAATTCTCATTATGATTAAGATCAAAATGAATTTCTCTTCTTTGGATATAAGTATTGAAGACTGATTCCTGATATTATCCAATAATTGCGCCTCCATGACTTTATTTTCATTAAAGGAAGTATTTAAATTGTTTCCCTGGTTATATACATCCTAAAACAGAGGAATTCCAGTCTATTTCTCTAATCTACTTCTACTGCTTGTGATGTTTTGAAATAAAATTACTCCCACGGAAAGAGGAATAAGTGCGCTTATGAGCACCAGCCAAAGGGAATAATTGCCAGGTAAGACCAGGTGAAGCCATAAAGACGTGCCTTTGTAAAAGATTAAAGCTTCAGATAAAGAAAAACCGCAAAAATAAATCCAGAAGGTCGTGCGGGAGATTTTCAAAAAATCAAAATGATGGAGAAAAGCAAATAACGCCAGGCTTACCACACCCAGGAAGGTCCAGTGCAGATAGCCGATGACAAAATCTGTATATAGAAAAGACAATTCCGCAAAAAAAGGCAGCGCGGTGCTGAGTTGAAGCAAAACTTTTACGACTAGTAAAATACCGCTCAGCTCTAAAAGAAAAGCAACAATCGGCTGAAGACTATTATGAATTTTCTTCCAGGATTTTTTCAGAATTTCAAAAAATTGGAGGCAAGCCAGGACCTGTAACACCGCTCCAGCTGCGGCAAGCCAATAGAAAACCACCGGCGGATTGGTCCATAAAACTGAAAGGAAGAAACTAAGAATAATTCCGGCATTCATAAGCAGGAAAAAAGCCCTGAATTTTTTTTTATTAATTGCGACTTTGGTTTTTTCAGCAATAAAAAGCAGAATGCCGGTAAGCGCCAGAATAAACCAGCCATTATATTGAAAATGTAGATAAAAATAGATGGACAATTTGTACCAGATGGAAGCTTTTCCCAAAATGGCCATAACGCCTCCAACTGCCCAGGGGCCAATGCTTGAAATAACCATGTAACACAATGCCGCCTTTATACATCTATAGGAGAAACGATCTCTAAACCGCTGAGGAACATATTTAAAAACAAACCACGCCAGGAAATAAGAAGCAAAAAGAAAAAGCGTAGAAAAGATAATTGAAAACAAGGCATACCCCTGTAAAGGAAAGGAGAACATCATTCCTAGCAGGGTGAAATTGGTAAACAGGAATATCCTTTTATAAATATTGTCTTTAAGAGTATCGGTAAAATACATTCTGTATATCATTGTACTTAAGCCGATATAAACCCAACCCAGTAAAGCTATGTGTGAATGTGTATGGACTATAAACCCATAAGTCTCTGAAATTGGCATAACGAAAAAGAGCCTGAGAAGGACTCCCATGCTACCTACCAACAGAAAATAGCCTAATGCTATATTCGTGTGTCTTTTCAAGTTTATCATTAAATAAAAATAACAAAAGGTGACTGAATTTCTCTCTTGTGATTCATTTGCAAAAAAAGAAATCCAGCCAGTTCTTTTCCTAAAACTTCTAATCCTTAAGGGCAGCTTTTTTATCTTCAGGTAATTTCTTCATGCTATCCAGGCTGAATACAAACCAAACAAAAGCAATCAGTCCTATGGCAAAAATGGTATCCCCTATTACCCTTAACCATCTAAGAGTATTCATACCCGGCTGTTGCATAAATTCGGCAGAACGGGCATACCACATACCTTCATTAACACTGGCAACAGTTTGCAATAGGCCAATTGGCAGTACACTTAGCACCACCATTAGCAACAGACCAATATTGATGCTCCAAAAAGAGAAGCGGAGTAATTTATCGTTCCAAACCTGCACCCTGTAAAGGCTTCGGAGTACGAATAACATTAAACCGATTCCAAGCATTCCGTAAACTCCAAAGAGGGCGGTATGAGCATGCACTGCGGTGGTATTTAATCCCTGCATATAATAGAGCGCTATAGGAGGGTTTATTACAAAACCAAAGATTCCAGCTCCCAGGAAGTTCCAGAAAGCTACAGCTATAAGGCAGTAAATTGGCCATTTATAATCTTTGATCCATTCTGTAGCCCGGCTGAGTTTGTAGTTTTCATAAACTTCATAACCAATTAATACCAGCGGCACTACTTCCAGCGCACTGAATGTAGCCCCAAGAGCCATTACTGCAGTAGGCGTTCCGCTGAAATAAAGGTGGTGAAAAGTTCCAAGTATTCCTCCGGAAAGGAAAATTATGGTTGCCAGTAAAACACTTAATGTTGCTGTTTTAGTACGAAGTAATCCCAGTCTGACAAATAGAAATGCTGAAACCACGGTGGCAAAAACTTCAAAGAAGCCCTCCACCCAAAGGTGTACCACCCACCATCTCCAGTATTCTGCAATGGCAAGATTGGTTTGTCTCCCCCACATTAGCCCGGCACCATAAAATAGCGCGATCGCTGCGGAAGATACCAGGAACATGATTAACAGGTTCTTTTCTGAAGTTTTACTTTTTAGTACCGGAATTAAAGGCCTTACCATAAGGGTGAGCCATACAAATAAGCCAACCAGCAGGAAGATTTGCCAAAACCTGCCCAGATCTACATATTCATAGCCCTGGTGTCCAAACCAAAAGTTCTCTGCCAGCCCTAGCTTTTGCATTACTCCCATCCATTGGCCAACCATAGAGCCTAGTACAATTATGAGTAAGCAGAAAAAAAGGAAATTTACACCAACCCGCTGGAATTTTGGGTCTTTTCCAGATACCGCCGGCGCAATATATAAACCTGTGGCGAGCCATGCGGTGGCAATCCAGAGGATCCCCAGCTGCACATGCCAGGTTCTGGAAATGGAATAAGGCATAACTTCAGCTAAATTCAACCCGTAGAAAGCATCACCCTCAACACCATAATGCGCGGTAACCACTCCAAAGGTTACCTGGATAAGAATGAGCAGGCTTACCACCCACATATATTTTTTCACGGCAAGCATAGACGGGGTAATAGTCTGCCTCATCAGCGGATCTTCCCGTGGCATTTCCGGCTCATCTTCTTCTTTCATCCGGGCATGATAGAAAATCATAATTCCTATTCCAAAAAGCAACAGGATAATGCTAAATCCGGTCCAAATAATCAGGTCTCCGGTTGCTTTATTGCCTATTAAATCATCTGCCGGCCAGTTGTGCGTATATGTTACTTCATTACCAGGCCGCTCTGTTATTGCAGCCCAGGATGCCCAAAAAAAGAAAGCATTCATCTGCTGCATTCGCTGCTCATCTTTAATAGAATTCTTGGGAATGGCATAATTTGATCGTAACTCATCCAGTTCCGGATTTTCCATAAAAAGGCCGCTATAGTAATTACTTAAAAAAGCGGCAGCTTTAGCCCTAAGGGGAGAAATTGTTATCATACCACTTCCTTCATCATAGGTGTTTTTCCTTAGTTCAAGCTGAAGCCTTTTTTCCAGAGCCGCCTTATTTTCACTGCTCAATTCTTTATATGGTTTATCAAAATCCTGCTGAGCCCAGTGATCTAAAAAGAACAGAGCTTCCCGGTGCAGCCAATCGGCAGTCCAATCCGGCGCAGTATATGCCCCATGTCCCCATACCGATCCTACTTCCTGTCCTCCGATACTTTGCCATACGTTCTGCCCGTCTTTTATATCCTGCCCTTCAAATACAGTGTTTCCATCTGTAGTGATCACTTTTTCAGGCAAGGGCGGTGCCTGTTGATAAATTTCAAATCCATAGTATCCCAGTACAGCAAAAGATGCCGTCATCACCAGGATAAATGTGATCCACAACTTTCTTTCTTTGGTCATAAAAAATTATTTAAGAGGCAAAACCTACTGCATTTTGCCTCCGGTTAATACAGCAGTTGTAGGTCAAGTCTAAAAGGCTGTAAATGTTTCGATTCTTATTGTAATTGTTCTTCCAGGTGCATCGCTTTTGGAAAAAGAATGTTATTTTCCAGGTGCACGTGTTGATGAAGATCCTGTTCAAATTCATCAAGCTTTGCAAAGAAAGCACGATAGGTATTGCAGGCTCCTTCCGGCGGAGTATAATTATTGCTGAGCTTTGCTATTTTTCTCAAGATCTCGCCCGCTTCTTCATGTTCTGCTTCCATCATTTTTATAGGATTGTCCACAGTACCAAAATTAGCTTTTGGCAATGCTGCTCCATCTTTTTTCGCCTTTACCAGTTTTTTAATAAAAGGAAAGAGAATAAGTTCCTCTTTACGTAAATGGCCGCTAAGTTCAGTAGCTACAAGAGCAAAAAGCTTTTGAATTTCCAGTAACTCGGGATCTCGATCGCCATGTACTTTGGCTACCTTAGCTGCATATTGGATGAGCAGTGGGATGTTCTCTTCTACATAAGAATGATGAACATTAATGATATGATCAGTTAAAAAGTCCAGTTCCCAGCTATTGTAATTTGTCGCACGATCCCTGCTTTGATCAACGTTAAGCAGATCCCTTTCTAAATCTTCAAAATTAATATTTGCCTTTTCACAGGCTCTTTGAATAGAGATTCCTCCTCCGCAGCAAAAGTCAATACCGTACTTCTTAAAAATATGGGCGGTTTTAATATTTTCAGTTACCAGATCGGCTACCGTTTTTGTTTCCAGCGTATTCATAACGTATGTTTTTAAATTTTCTACGTTACAAAGTTGAGCAATAGATACTCTTTAGTTTATGAGCCAAATCATATTAGCAATGAATAATTTTGGAGTTAGATAACAGATCACGCTTGCAGTGTCGAGAACTGGAGACCCGAGTGAGCAATTGATCTTAGAAAAGCTTAAAACCCAGACTTCCCTTAGCTAAAAAAGCTCTTATTTTATGTTATACTGGATATTTTTTACCCTCAGTTTTAGCCACCTCCAATCTTGATTTTCTAATAGCCAACTCACCTCACATTCCACGGGTATTTTAATTCCATTTTGGATTTCACTTTTGATCATCGACACAGTCCATTCTTTAGGAATAGTGTCTTTAATATCTTTATAACGCATGGCTACGAACTTTTGAAAATTACCATTTAGGTCAAAATGGAAAACACCCGAACCAGTTGTTCCATTATAATCCATTGTTGCCTGGGCAGAATTATCGTTTAATGGTTTCCAACTTATATAAGGACTCAAAGCGGCAGATGGAAACCAAACGATTTCAGCCAAATATCGCTGTAATGTTGCCTGATTTACTTTTTCATTATTTCCTGCATTTACAACGGGAATAAGAGAAAACACTTTGATTGCCATTTCCCCCTTTCCGTTTCCAAATTTATCTCTCCCGGTCACATTAATTAACGGATTCATTTTTAATTTAATTGGACAGTTAAAAGCAGGTGGGTCAGTGGTGAAATATTGTTTAGCTTAAAAATATTCTGGCTGAAAAAGGTTTCGCCTTTTTTTGAAAATTCCTTCATTAACTGACATATGTCATAGTCCCTCCTCATTGTACTTCTTAATTTTAATATGCTGTTTAGTAGGATATTTTTCAAAATACAGTTCGGTATTTGAAAATATTCCGGGCTTCCATCCTTCCTAATCAAGGATTTTTGTACTGGAGAAATAACATTGTTATAAACAAATACTAAAAGAACAAATTAAAGAATAATGCAATAACTGATTTGTAATTTTTTTAAAACATGCGCCATGGAAACCAAAAAAAATCCAAAAGCAGATCTTTCCAGGGGAAGTGTTATCTTCTTTCAGATTGGGCTCATTCTGATTCTATCATCGACTTATTTTGCCCTGGAATGGAGGACTTCTGAAAAAAATGATATTGAAAATTTAAAAATAGAAGTGCCTTATGAAGTCCAGGAAGAAATTCCAATAACTCAAATCACTACACCTCCACCTCCTCCCCCACCACCTCCTGTTATTCCGGAAGTGATTACAATAGTAGAAGATGAACTGGACGTTGAGGAGGACCTTATAACTTCCACCGAAAGCAGCCAGGAAGAAAAAATTGGAAAGGTGGTACAGGTAGCGGAGATTAAGGAGGAAAAGGTTGAAGAGGTGGTAGAACAAGTACCTTTTGTACTTGTTGAACACGTCCCTGTTTTTCCTGGTTGTGAAAACGAAAAGGACAATGAAGCAAAGAAAGCCTGTATGGCAAAGAAAATAGATGCTTTCGTTCAAAATGAATTTAATAATGAGATTGGTGCCGAACTGGGTTTAAGCGGGATTAATAGAATAATTGTTGTTTTTAAAATTAGCGAGAATGGGGATATAGTCGATATAAGATCAAGAGGCCCTCACAAACGCCTGGAAGAAGAAGCTGAACGGGTAATAAAATTATTGCCGAAAATGATACCCGGCAGACAGCGAAACAGGCCGGTGAGAGTATCCTATTCGTTACCTATAGTTTTTGATATACGTCAAAGGGTTTAATAGAAATATTTCAGGCTACTTAACTTCAATCGTTATCGGGATAACATGTTGAAATCAAACGCCTAAGAACTGACAACAGTCATATTTTCAGTAGAATTTCGCCGCTATATTTATTGCAATGCTCAGGATAAATCAGAAATCATCAAATTCCAATTATAAATCCACCAGTCATGGAAAACGTGCTAATTCCCTTCGATTTTTCCAAAGCCTCAATTAACGCTTTGGATTATGCGGTTGAATTTTCAACCGAAGACCCTTCTATTCTTCTTTATCTTCTTCACATGAAAGAAAAAGATACAGATGAGAAAGAAATTCAGGAAAAACTGGAAAATGTTGTATCTAAATATAAAAAATCTTTAACACCAAAAATCCAGGTTCTGGTACGCAGTGGAGATTTAATTCCCTCCATACTCAAAATACAGGAGGAATTGAAAATTGACCTGGTGATTATGGGTACTAAAGGAGCTGAAACTGGTGAAGAAAATATAGCCACAAAAACTTCAAAATTTGTACAGGAAGCCGATCTTCCGGTTTTGGTTATTCCTGAAAACACCAAACACTTTCAATTAAAGACTATTATCCTTACCCTTGGCAAAGAAAAAATAGCTGATAAAGAGGTTTTATTCACTTTGCTTGAAGTCTCCCGTAGGTTTAAGGCTGAAGTTCATATTCTCACCATTGATAAAGATAAATCTGCAATGGGTTATTCCGAAGATGATGAGGGCAATGAAAATACCCTGCAGTATTTTCTGGAAATGTTTTATTCTCATCATTCCTTCCTTGAAAATGAAGATATCGAGAAAGGCATAATGGAATATCTGGATGCCCATAAGGTTGATATGCTGGCGATAATGCCAAATACTCATTTGGAAAACGGAAATGCTTCTGAAGGAAAACTCACCAGGATATTAACCTTGCATACTCAAACTCCCTTACTGGTGCTCGATTAGTAACTAAAGCCTTATAAAATGTATATCCTCCTAATTATACTTGTGATCACTCTGGGGATGTTTATATGGGATAAATATCCGCCAGATGTCGTAGCATTAATGTCTATGCTCGCACTTTTCCTAACCGGAATTCTGAACCTCCCGGAAACCCTTAGTGGGTTTAGCAATCCAACGGTAATTATGATAGCCGCCTTGTTTATAATAGGAGAAGGACTTTCCAGAACCGGTTGGACTGCCCTTGCCGGTAAAAAATTCGTAGCCATGGCTAAAAAGAGCACCAACAGGCTGCTTATACTTATAACCTTAGGATCTGGAGTTCTTTCGGGATTTGTCAGCAATACCGGCGCGGTTGCAGCCTTGATGCCCATGACAGCTTCTGCAGCCTGGAATGCCGGCACCATACCTTCTAAATTACTTATTCCAATGGCGTACGGCTCAAATACCGGCGGGCTTTTGACTTTAACCGGTACTCCCCCTAATATTATTGTCAGCAATGCGTTGGCGCAGAATGGTTTTGAAGGCTTTTCCTTCTTTGAGTTTAGCCTTATCGGGGTACCGCTACTTATTGTTACGCTATTATACTTCAGGTTCTTTGGACATAAGCTATTGCCTGAAAGAGAATCTGCAGGCAGGCCGGCTAATATTGATTCTGAAATGCATAAGTGGATTGAACATTTTAGTATTGGGGATAATCTTTATCGCCTAAGAATAAGATCTATGTCCCAGCTTTTGAATACCAGGATAAAGGATTGGAACCTGGAGGATAAATACAATATCTCTATCGTTAGGTTACGCAGGAGGCATCCAAATCCATTTAAAGGAATTCATTCTTATGTTGAGTTCCCTGTACAGGAAACCAAATTGCTTTATCACGATATTATTACCGTTAAAGGAAGTGCAGAAGCAGTAGATAAGCTTATTTTATTATTCAACCTGGACATTATCCCTTCCCCTCCTGATGAGAAAGGACTGAAAGAAGAACTTATCAATCAAGATGTTGGAATGGCAGAAATGCTGGTAACTCCAGGTTCCCGACTTGTTGGGGAGAATATTGGTATAGGTCGCTATCTTCAGAAAAGTGATATTCAATTGCTTGGAGCAAACCGCGGCAGTAAAGCTTTAAAAGACAGTAATATTAGGATACAGGCTGGAGATGCACTTTTGGTAAGAGGCTCCTGGGAAAATATTGAATCCCTTAAGGCCATGCATGAAAACCTGGTGATAGTGGGCAGTCCCGAGAACATGAGCAAAGATGTAGATGTTTTAGGCCTAAAATCCTACATCGCAATGGGCGCCTTACTAGCCATGATACTTTTGCTTGTACTCGATGTTTTCCCCGGTGCGGTTGCTGCCTTAGTTTGTGCGGGAGTGGTGATGTTGACCGGATGTGTTCCCATTACCAAAGCCTACAGCAATATTAGCTGGACCAGTGTGGTAATGATTGCCGCCATGATACCAATGGGTGCTGCACTGGAAAAAACCGGCCTGGCACAAATTACCGCCGGGGCACTTGTAGATAGTCTGGGGCAAATACATCCAACAGCCCTGCTGGCCGGATTCTTTTTAGTGACTTCTGTATTTAGCCAGGCGATCAGCAATTCTGCCACTGCCATTTTGATGGCACCAATTGCACTTATTGCCTCTACCACTTTAGATGTTTCACCGGCACCATTTTTAATAACTGTCGCCATCAGCGCTTCTACTGCCTGCCTTACCCCTGTGGCCACACCTACCAATGCCATGGTAATGTCTGCAGGCAACTATAAATTTGCGGATTACTTTAAAGTAGGAGCTCCCCTACTTTTATTGATGTTTGCTACCACCATTCTACTGGTTCCGGTAATCTGGCCTTATTAAAATAAACTAATTTAAAATCAACTATTATGGAAAATGTTCTCAACCATCCAAAAGCCAGAAATCTTAAAAAGTATGGTTTAAAGGATAACTTGATACAGTGGAATCTCAGCGGAGAAGAACTTCAGAAAATCACTGTCGAAAAAGGCATGGGCAGGGAAACCGAAAATGGCACTCTTGCTGTAAATACCGGGCGGTTTACCGGAAGATCTCCACAGGACAGGTTTCTTGTTCAGGACGATTACACCAGCAAAGTCTGGTGGGGAAAAATAAACAAACCCATTTCCCCCGAAAATTTTGATTTGTTGTATGACAGAGTGACCGCTTATCTTTCAGGCAAGGAAATTTACGTGCATGACGGATATGTTTGTGCGTATGCTGAATACCGGCTAGACGTAAGAACCATCACCGAATATCCCTGGTCCAACTTCTTCGTAAAGAACATGTTTTTGAGGTTTAACAAAGAACAACTGGAAAATTTCGAAGAAGACTGGCTGGTTTTATGTGCTCCTGGTTACCTTGAAGAAAATCCTGAAAAATACGGTTTGCGCCAGGGCAACTTCAGCATTCTTAACTTCACCAAAAAAATTGCCCTTGTTGCAGGCTCTGCATATACGGGAGAAATGAAAAAGGGTATTTTTTCAGCATTGAACCTTATTCTTCCTCTCGAAAAAGATGTACTTCCAATGCACTGCTCTGCCAATGTTGGGAAAGACGGTGACACGGCTATTTTCTTCGGACTTTCGGGTACCGGGAAAACCACCTTATCCGCAGATCCCGAAAGAAAGCTGATTGGGGATGATGAACACGGCTGGACCCCAAATGATGTGATATTTAATTTTGAAGGTGGTTGTTATGCCAAGGTGATTGGCCTGACTGAAGAAAACGAACCCGATATTTACCGCGCCATTAAACCGGGAGCACTTCTTGAAAATGTGGTTTTTAAAGAAGGCTCCGGCGAAGTTGATTATTTTGACAGCAGTATTACCCAAAACACGAGGGTAAGTTATCCAATAGATCATATTAAGAATATCCAGGAGGATTCTTATGCTGAAAATCCGCAAAATATTTTCTTTCTTACCTGCGATGCTTTTGGAGTACTACCTCCAGTCTCCAAACTCACTCCAGGCCAGGCCGCGTATCATTTTATTTCCGGTTACACCGCCAAAGTTGCCGGTACTGAAGCGGGAATTACGGAACCAGTTCCGTCATTTTCCGCCTGTTTTGGCGAGCCCTTTATGCCTTTGCATCCTACTGTTTATGCTGAAATGCTCAGTGAAAAAATGCAGGAAGCAAATGTTAATGTATGGCTTATAAATACCGGCTGGAGTGGCGGCCCTTATGGCGTGGGCTCCAGGATTAAATTGAAATATACCCGAAGCATGATCTCTGAAATCCTGAAAGGCAATCTACAGGATGTAGATTATGAAACCCATCCTATTTTCGGGTTAAAAATGCCAAAATATTGTCATGGCGTACCTTCTGAAATGCTAAACCCGATCAACACCTGGCTTCAGAAAGGAGCTTACATTCAAAAGGCTATTCAACTGGCTCATTCCTTCCATCTTAATTTTGAAAAATTCGCCCCTAAAGCTACTCAGGAGATTGTAGCAGGAGGTCCATTGATTGATGAGCATCACAAAATACCTTCGGATCTATAGAAGTCTGAAGGCCGAATGAAAAGACCGCAATGCTTCTTTTTAAGACTGCGGTCTTTTTTATTGATGCTTAGCTAAAGTACGAAAATATTATCCTAGTAAATTTAGAAATTATAGCTAAAAATCATTTACATCAAAACCGACACATTTGAATTTTTCATAAGCAATAAAAGTTACTTCAACTTTTCCTTAGATCGGTATTAAAGATGATTGCTATCCGAACTCTGTCATAAGATGCCGTGTTGAAATCATTTTTAAAGTAGCCCAATTCCATTTTGTAATTTGGGCTAAACCCATACCCAATTCCCAGGTGTAAACGGTTTTGATTGAAATACGGCTTTTCCAGCATGATAAAAACTTCATCAAAGGCTGTCGCATAAAGTTTTTTGTAAACAGGATATTGTAAACGTAACCTATACCTTGTGCGGTGACCAAAGCTATGTTCAGAATTTTGACTGGTCCAGATAGTTTCCAGGCGGTAACGGTGAGAGAGACCAAGTTTCCCGTAGGCATTCTTCAGCACCAGCTCCTCAAAAAGCCTGTTTTGATCTTTTCCAGAAGCTGCTGAGCCATCAAAGGGTTTTGAATGAAAATAATCGTAGCCCAGAGTAGCCTGTACCATGGGATTGAACCTATAACTTAAACCGGTTCTGGCCAGCACAAATTGAAAATCTTCATAAACACGATAATGTTGAAGAATAGTGATAGTAGGAATACTCCATTTTTCAGAAATTTTGTGCTGACCAGAAATAAGCGTCCAGGAGCCCACCATATTTTCCGGATTTTGAGCTGAAATAATTAGAAAGCAAAAAAGGGAGAGAGGGGTAAAAATCTTTCTTTTCATGGCTAAAGATTTTGTACTATAAAGATACTCCATTTAGCCCATTTTTACTGCTGTTTGCAAGAAATAATGATGTATAAAATCCTAATATAGACGCTTTATATTCAGGAGGAAAATTTTGTGCTAATATTACCCAGACTAGCTTTCAAACATATCTTTTATGTCGGCAAATATTCCATCAAAACATTTCCTTACATCATCTGGCGGCACCTCTTCCCGGTTGAACAAGGCCCTGTCTATCCCTCTAAGCTTAAAATCAAGAACCTTTTCCTCCCCATCCGCATAAACAACAAACTCTCCTGGCTTTAATGCAAAGAACCGGCTTGCCCTGATCTTTGCCACCTCCCGCTCTCCTGTTGTCACGCGGGTATCAAAAGCAAGACTATGACTACGATTTACACTGGTGGTAGGTTGTTTTACCAATTCGAAAAAGCGCTCATAGTACCTGGCCGTATCGGGATCATTAGCCTTTCCGAAAAACTGGTAGCTTAGATTGCTTAAAATAGCCTTACTGGCCTTTTCCCCGTACATGAGGTCGTTCTGGATTTTATCCTGCATCACGTAAAGCGTGGCGATGTCGTAACTGCGAAGGGTAGCCGGGACCCGGTGCATATTGAGGAGCCGAATGGTCGGGGCCTCTTCCATCAGTACAAACGAAGATTCCCGGTTACGGGTACTCATTTGTTTAATAATGGTATGCATGATGGTGGCGATAATTGGGGAATATGCGGCGTCATACTTAGGATTATTGACCATGGAGATTACCGCGGGATTTTCGGGATTATTGATATCCAGGGGCACTTCATCCCCGGAGAGTACGTAAAAGATCTTTTCGGTGGTAATTTTCTTAAGGGCATTGGCCAGGGTACTTTTTACCCCTGCGGTTTGCCGTTCGGAATCCTTGCCCTGGATAAAAGCACTGGCCATTGCTTTGGAGGTCTGGTTCCCGGAGAGAAAGGCAATCAGGCTATCGGTATCCAGCAGCTGGTATATGGCAATCAGGTGCGGCAGCGTGCAATACTCCTGGTAATCCGTGCGCAGGCGCCAGATAATCCCTCCTATCAGGCCTTCCACGGCATCATTAAAGAATTTGGAAGAACCGAAACCGCCGCTTTCTTTCTGTTCCAGCAGGTTTTCCAGTAATACCCGGGAAACTTCATTGACGCTTTCCTCGTTGGGCAGGTAATGCGGGGCAATGGGATTGACCCGGTGTACGATCTTATCAAAGGAAATGATATAGAGCGGCACATCGCTATCCTTATACAGCGGGTACGCCATTTCGGTCAGTTCAAAATCCTTATAATCATGGATGACCCCGGAGAAGTTATACCTGCGAAAATGTTGCAGAAAAGGATAAACCACGCTTTCCGTTTTTCCGCTCCCGGCGGCCCCTATAATGGAGACGCCGCGGCGCACATTGGCAATAGAAAATTTTCCTTTAGCAGTCTTAAAGTTTACCCGGTATTTCTCCTCCACGTTTTCATCAAAAGCTTCTTTTCCGAAAAAAACGTAAAGGGCGGTGTTGATCAGCAATAACGGGCAGCCATAGCAAAGGGTGAGTCGCAAGCTCTCTCCTTCCGGGTACCGGAAGCTTAACAGCCATAACAACGACCCCAGCAGCAAAAGGTTTAGCCAGAAACCATATTTTGAATATTTAAGCAGGGCCAGAAAGCCTCCCCCGGCAAAACACCATAGGGAAAGGACCACTAAAGGATGAAAAAGATCTACAAGCATAATGATTTAATTTATATACCGATTGAACCTGATTTAATAGCAATATCGACTCCCCGCTTAAGGCTCTTAAAAACCTTCAGGGCAAGCTGTACTTTGTTGGTGGGGATAGCAGGAAGATTAGGAAGACCGGAAGCACGAAGCATTTGGAATGCGATCCGTTTTTCAGGAGTGGGTAATTTTGTTAATTGATGCAGATAACTTTTAGGCTGCTGCAGAAACATTTTCCGGGCCTTGTAGGATTCCACAAAGTTTCTCTGGTAACCGAATTGGCGGTCAAACACCTTTTCTGCCTGTTTAAAAAAATGATTCCGGTCAAAACCTCTTTGCACCATTTTTCCGTTCATCATTACCCCGGAAGCTTTGTATTTACTGCCCGGGGAGAGACTATAGCGGTTGGAGGCATCTTTACGACTGATGATAATATGAATATGCGCCTGGTTGCCTTCTTTGGGCATGCCCTGGGTAATCCGCTGCCCGTTTAGCTGGTGCGGCGCTTCACGTTCCAGCTTATCGATTTGCTGCTGCAGGGATTTAAGATCTCCGGTGGTTTCCCCCTGCCGGATACGCCGCATGTCGTTTTTAAGCTCCAGGATACGGGTGGCATACGGCTGGTTTTCTTTGATCTTCCAGTCCGTTCCTTTATAGGTTCGCTGTGTTTCCAGCTTGGCAAAATACTTAAGATCATTCACGTTGACCGGCCTTCCCTCGATTTCCCGGTTAAAAGATGCGGCGTAGGCTTTCATAACTTCCCGGGTATATTCCTTCAGCTGCTCATTGGATTGTAATTGTTTCAGCTCGTAGGCACTGGGATTTAAGGTAATGGAATAGAACTTGGGTTCCGAATTTTTAAGTTTCGCGGTATTGCCGTCGATTTCTTTAATAACCGTCTCCGGGGTAACCCGGTCTTCATCCTGGTTAAAAAAGAATTCCTGCGCTTCCGGGGATTTGCCTTCATTTTCCTTTTCCAGGTAACTGACGAACCCGCTGCTGCTTTTCGGGAAGGAGCCACCGGTCTTCTGTGGAGAGATTGTAATGTACATGAGCTTAAGTATTTAATTATTTGATTTCTTTTCACGAAACTGTACCGGTTCCTCTTTTGCCTGGAACTTCTTTTCTTTGAATTTCGGCTGGGAAGGCGTGTGCTCCTCTTCGAATAAAGACTGCAACATCAGGGTGGTGGGTTTGGTCTGGTTTTTTTCGATACTGCGCACGATGGCGATCAGGGCATCGATACGTTTTTTAACCAGGCGCTCCAGGGTTTGCATATGCGGGCCCAAATTCTCTTTGGGAGAAAGCTGGTTGGTCTCAAAAAACTCCAACATCAGCAGCAGGGTCATCGATTGGGAGCAGCCCAAATGCCGGGCATATTTCCTGAATTTCCGGCCTACCGAAGCTTTAAGCTTAAAAGTTTCAAAAGGCTCTTTTTGGTGTGAGGTATCCATCTTTTAGTAAAAATTCGAACGGGAACATTGGGCTGCCGGCATTTTTTAGTAAAAAACCAGCTTCTTATCTCTGTACCAGGCACTTATAGTTAATCGTAAATAATTGACAATCATTTACTTATGATTTTAAAAAGGACCCGTAACATCGCGCAGCGTGTTACCCTCTTGCTTGTCCTTTTTCCCCGGCGGGCCGGATCAAAAATGCCACGATTTCCCTGTCGGCAAACCGCTACTGGTTTAGGAATTTCGTTCCCATTCTATGTTGAACTTATGTTACCGGCACCTTTTGAAAGTCAGAAAAAACGGCGCCTTCTTTGTGAAGATCGGAGTGTAAAAAAGTCAATTCAATATAGTCAATTTTAAATGAACCATCATATAAAATTAGAAAAAACCGCTACTTTGGAAGCAGCGGTTTAGGTGTTACAAAATTCCTTCATCGGCAAAGCTAAAATAACTGCCATCGGGAGTAATAATAAGGTGGTCCAGCAGCCTTATATCAAGAAATTCGCCGGCGCTTTTAATTTTCCGGGTCAGGCGTTTATCATTTTCACTGGGCTTTAAAGTTCCCGAGGGATGGTTATGGGAAATGATCATCGCCGTGGTTAATGACTTCAGCGCCACCGCAAAAACAATCCGCACATCCACCAGGGTTCCGGTAATCCCTCCTGTGGAGACTTCAAATATCCCTTTTACCCTGTTGGCATTATTAAGCAGCAGGATTTTAAAGCATTCGTGAAGGGCGATATGGTCTTTATTCCACTGGTTAAAAAGCAGTTCTTTAGCGCAAAGGGAGGAGCTGATCTTGGGAGCTTCTTTTACTTTCAAATTCCCCCTGTACTTTATCGAAATTTCGTTAACTTTAGATTTCATAGGTAATTACATTATAGTTAATAATGAAAAGAGGGCGGAAATAGAATGGGTTCTAACCGCCCTCTTAATTTTATTGCCTATTCATTGGCTGTATTCCCTCCAAGCAGGAGGATTTCCCCGGCAATAATTTCAGTCACATACCTTTTGGTGCCGTCCGCAGTTTCATAAGAGCGGGAAGTAAGTTTACCTTCAACGGCGATTTCTTTGCCTTTGGACACGTACTTCTCCACAATTTCGGCGGTTTTTCCCCATGCCACGATATTATGCCACTGGGTATCCTGTACTTTCTCACCACCTGAGGTGCGGTAAAAATCATTGGTAGCGATAGAAAAACCGGCTACTTTTTTGCCGCTTTCAAGGTTTTTGATTTCAGGAGTGTTTCCAACATTCCCGATCAGCTGTACTTTGTTACGTAGATTACTCATAATTGAAAAATTTAAATTAAACATTGATTTACTTATTGTATCCTGAGCGTTTTCCCTTTTTTGTTTTTTTGGATGCGCTTCCTTTTTGATGTTTTTGTACGATTTCATAAGAGTCATTTTAGATTTACTTCCCGTAGAGCCGTCGCTGTTACCTTTTTTGTTGCTGATACATTTTACAGGATTTAGAATTAGGGAGCACTTATAAAAAGGAGGCACGACTGGCTTATGCAGTGCGTCTAACTTCTAAATCCTGGTATCTTTGCCAACAAAAAAAGGGAAGTACAGTGATGGGCCGGTAGTAAGGCTAAAGGCTCCCGGAGAAGTACCAACACACAGGAAGCGCAGCCAAATGCAAGTATGGAAATTTCCAACCGGGATTAATCTCCTTGCGGTTTTGGCTTGAAGTGAAGTGCTCCAATTCTGAAAATGGCAAGCTGGAGCATGGAACGTAAAGACGAAACGAGAAGTTTCTTAACCTCTAAACGAAGTGATTCCCGCCCTGCGTAGCTTTTCCTCAAGAGATTGGAGAATACTTAGCTTCTTTGGAGAAGTTAAAGAGGTCTATACCAAAGTTATTTGAAATAATAATTCAGACTATCTCTTTCTGTTGTCTTCAAACCAAGTAGGTTTCAAGTACTTAATGCATTTTAAAAAAAGCACAACTGCTTTACAGTAAATTTAAGGGTGTTGATACTTTATTTATCAATATCTTAAGAATGACTTTTTACTTCACCTTTAATTAAATTTTAGCTGCTGGAACCAAAAATCCTGTAAGCTGATATTAAGGGTTAACAGATGGTAATTTTCCTGAATAAGCCCATTGTTTACCTGCCCTTTCCTGCCATAGGAATATGTTAGGTTAAACATGGAAGCGGTGCCGGTTTTAACAGGTAAGCCAATTCCCAGGCTTAAGCCATAACTATTTACTTTGTCTTCATTAACCCTCAGGTAGCCGGAGTTATAGTTGAACCCGGCGCGGTACTGGATGTAATTGGTATATTTAAGAGGGTTTCCCCCTGGAATTAATTCCAGGCCGGCACTTATAATATCCTGGTCTGTAAAAGAGCCAAGTTCATCTGTTTGGCCGGTGGCATCCCAAAATTCCCTCTTATAATCTACATAGAAGGAAAGGTTTCTTCTGATTTTGGCATTTATTCCCAATCCAAGTTCCAGTGGGAGTTTAAAATTATCAATATTATTATCTTCTGTTGTACTGTTAATTAGCGTGGAGCTATAATATTGGTATACTTCCTGATCCTGTTCTGCGCCAAGACTTGCAGGTAAATTAATCGTGGAGCCAAGAGAGAATTTCTCAGACAGATCGTATTGCATACCTAATCCCAGCCTCATCCCGCTATATCGGTTTTCTTCCTTTATTTCAAGGATATTGGTGCCAATATAATCAGTTTCATCTTCAGTTATTTTTCCAAACAGGAGGGATCCTGTGGCACCTATTCTAAAAGATGGGGAAAGGGAATAGCCATAATTCAGTTTAAATTCATTTAACCCGCCGTGACCCTCTATATAAGTGTAGAAATTTTCCTGGGACCCTTCTATAGCCGTTTCGATAGCGGAAACAGAATATCCCACGTTGGTATATGGGATAAGGCTTAACCCAATCCCCGATTTCTCATTTAATGCGAGGGCAAAAGCAAGATTGGAAAAATTCCCGTTCGTTTTTACTTCTTCACTGCTCCCTTCATTTAATGTTGTAATTTCATACTTCAGGCCAATGTCATAAAAGAAGCTTTTGGAGGGAATTGCACCATAAGAAGCCGGATTTAAATTGTTGATTTCTGTAGCCGAAGGCAAAGCTATCCCGGTATTCCCTAAAGCATTGGTTTTTCCTGTACTTAAATTATTGGAAACTCCTAATCCATATAAAGAATAAGGCGAATTGGAGAGCAGGTTGGATTGTGCCTGCAATCCCGAGATAATAATCAGGCAAATTATAAGTGACAGGGGCAATGGTTTATTCATCGTAAACAGCATATATTAATTCCAGTTTGAGTTTTAAAGAAGGGGCCGCTTTTTCTCCGTAAATAATATACCGGTCTACAGAAGAAGCAAACTCCTGGGGATACATTGCTAAATACCATTTGTCACCATTATAGGTCGTAGCTTTGGTATCCAGATAATATTTTAGGGGTATAGTATAAGTTAGGATATTATACTCCTCATGCTCTTCAGCAATTCTACCATACACGGTATTGCCGTTATAGTCCACCAGGTTTTCTAAAACCTCAGAACGTTGATTAATAATGTAAAACTGAAGAGAATCCCTTGTGGTAAGTTCAGCTTCTTCCCGGGTTTGTTTGAGTGAGACTTTTAAATTCGCTTCTATAATAGCACCAGTCCCGGCAATATCGTTTAATCTTTCAAGGCTAGGGAAATCTAAGCGGGTGGCAATTCCGGTACCACTTTGTATATAACTTTTGTCTTCTGTGGTAGTGCTGGAAAGATAATCTTCCTGATCTTCAATATCTTCAAAGAATGTACCGCTAAAACTGGAAGCTATATGATGGAAGCTGTTTGTAAAATTAAAAGCGAAGTCTAAGTGGCGTTCATCATCTTCGGTTTCCGATTCAATTGAATAATATATCCTTAAGTAACTTTCTTTGGAAAACCCAAGAATTGCCGTATTGGAATCGTCGGAAGAAATTACCAGTCCCGGGTATTCCCGCAAAAATTCGTCAGAACTATTAATATCATTATCCCGTAGTTTTTCAAACATTGTCCTTCCGTAATCATCATTCACGTTTATTTGAATGGAGTCCCTGATGTGGGGGAGAGGATTAAATAATTTTTCTCCAAGATAATTTTCCGCAGCATTAAAAGTGGTAGTGTTGTAATAATAGTCTTCTTCAGGTTCTATATCTTCTAAAACCTCGGCAACCATAAATTTTTGTAGAGGAATGGTGTCATTATAAGTGTAACCATCATATTTTAAAATAAGCGCTATGGAATCAAATTCAGCATCATTGTCCAGAGTGTAGGTGTTATTGGAAAGCTGCACATAGGATTCGGCACTGGTACGGCCAAAAACAGGATCATCGTAGGAACCAATAAGGAGACGGTTTGTGCCTGAAACAGGAATAGAATCGAATTTAAAAGTTGAAGAAAGCACGCTCAGAGTATCTATAGACATTACCTTGGTATTACTGCTGGTCCAGTCTTCGCCAATAGCAGAGTAATCATCCTGATTGCAGGAAATAAACGTCAGCAATAGGAAAAAGCAGGATAAGCTCAATTTCACATTCAAACTATTCTTCATAAACGATGAATTTTTAGCGAACCTACTTCAACAGACTTTCTAAATAAAAATACTTATATAAGTGCTGTGTTTTTCCCGACCGGCTTCCTGTTTTCCTCTATGAATACATAGCATTAGTGTTTATCGGCAGATATTTCTTACTCATATAGAAAAAGCCCTGTCTCGTCTAATTAATTTTCCTGTGGAAAAAAGCCCGTGTAGTTTTGGCCAAACTTTAAATCCTAATGCGAAAAAAACTTGTGATGATTCTTATGATTGGTATAGGGACTAAATCATTCTGCCAGCTTCGGGAAGGGGTTTTTGAAATGAATTACCTTCTTTATCCCAATGGAAGTGATAATGTAAGTTTTAATAAGACAGGGCTTACGAGTTTTTTTAGCTATGACTTTAATCAATGGACGATAAAAAATACTACTGCTTTTAAATATTATCAGCTTACCTATCCCGCGAAAACCAGTTTTAATACAGATGCTTTAAATAATCTTTATAACCTTCGCAATACCATTGGCTTAAATTATAAACCCACAAAGCAATGGGAGCTTTATGCTGAAATGGGCATTGGGCTGGCATCAAATTTTCACGCCGGTCTTTCTACTGAAGATGTATTGCTTACAGGTGGTGGGTATTTAACAAGAAAATGGGGGGAAGAAGCTAAACCTTCCGGCCTTAGTCTTGGAGCCGGATACTATACCTATTTTGGCAAACCTGAAATTTATCCTGTGGTAAGTTATTTTACCTGGTTAGGTAACGATTTATCTATTGAGGCAGGTTTTCCAAAAAGTGAAATTGCCTACCATTATAAACAAGACCACCTGTTTAAAGCTAATCTCGATTTTAGAGGTGTTTATGTAAATCTAAGTGGAGGCCTGGTACCAGATACACGAAATACGGCTGAAAAGGCTGAAATAAATACCGGAAGCCTTGGACTGGAGTATGAATATCGTATGGACGATACCTGGTCATTCAGTCTGGGAGGAGGCTATATGCTTAATAGTAATTATAATTTAAATGATTCTGAAGGAGAGGAATTGTTCAGTTTCAATATTAACGAAAAGCCGTTTTTTACAACCGGTGTGAAATTCAATATAAAAACCAAATCAAATTAAAAAATGATAAAGAACAGAAGTTATATTATTCAATTATGCCTTTTGGGCTTACTGCTCGGTGGTTGTTCGGGTGATGATGACGAGGAAGAAAGAGGCAACTGGGTAGCCCGTTCGGTTTTTGACGGGGTGCCAAGGAGCAATGCAGTTTCATTTGTAATTGATGGAAATGGATATATTGGTACAGGTTACGATGGAGACGATTATCTCGCTGATTTTTGGGAGTATAATATAGAAGGCAATTACTGGATTCAGAAAGCCGACTTTCCCGGGGAGGCAAGAAGTTCTGCAACAGGATTTGCAATTAATGATCTCGGTTACATAGGTATAGGCTACAATGGGGAAGAAGAATTAAGTGATTTTTATGAATATAATGCATCTGCCAATATCTGGGAAAGGAAAGCAGATTTCTCAGGTGGTCCCAGGCGTGCAGCTATAGGTTTTGGGATGGAAAGTACAGGATACATAGGTACCGGTTATGATGGTGAAAATGATAAAAAGGATTTTTATAAGTACGATCCTTCTATAGACGAATGGTCAGAGCTGGTAGGATTTGGCGGCGATAAACGCAGGAATGCCACAACGTTTACCATAGATGGCCTTGTCTACATTGGAACCGGAGTTAGTAATGGGCTTTATAAAGATGACTTTTGGATGTTTGACCCACAGACGGAGGTGTTTACCCGCTTAAATGATTTAGATGAGGATGACGATTATTACATCACCAGGGCTAATGCCGTAGGCTTTAGCCTTGAGGGGTTGGGATACATAGCCACGGGATATACCGGGGGTGCGGTTTCGAGTATATGGGAGTATGAGCCTGCAGGTGATACCTGGGAAGAAATCACCCAGTTGGAAGGAACCGTAAGGCAGGATGCCGTGAGTTTTTCTACCGGTGAAAGGGCCTTTGTTTTACTTGGCAGGTCTGGAAGTTTATACCTAGATGATATTTACGAATTATTTCCTCAAGAGGAATATGATGATGAAGATTAAGTTAGTTGGTTTTTATTTTTAGTTTGTTTAGTAGAAAACCCAAGGCATTTTTAACTGTGCCCTCCGTTAGATGCTTTGGGTTTTTAAAATTTTTAAAATTATGCTTTTTAAGTTAGGTTACCGCATTTTATTTAGTTTAGTCCTTATTTTCATTATTGTTGCTGGTACAGTAAAATGGGGATCCACTGTTGGGAAAGATAATCTTAGTGTAGTGGTTTTCAAAGGTGACAATGGCTACGGTTACAGTATAAATGCGGAAGGTAAACCTTTAATAAAACAGGAATATATTCCGGCTATAGAAGAAAAAATTTCTTTTTCTACCGCCACAGATGCGGAGAAGGTAGGTTGTATGGTTCGAGCAAAATTAAGAAGGAGAATAAAACCTAGTATTAGCTGTGGAGAGCTAAAGAAATTAGGGATATATATAAAACAGAATTGAACATATGGCAAACAGCTTCTTAAAGGATAAGAAACAGGTACTGGTGGTGCATACTGCCGTGTGGCTCGTTTTTTTTATTATTTGTCTTTTACAAATATACTCCGGTAACGGAGATATTGCATTGCGCCTCGTGGTGATTCTTGGAATAAATTTTATTGTTTTTTATGTGAATTATCTTTTTTTGGTACCACATTTTTTGTTGAAGAAGAAAACCTTCGCTTACCTTCTATTAGCGGCTGTGTTAATTGCACTACCCGTTTTCGTTCAATTTTATAACCCACCTGGACCGCCTCCACCTGCACCGCCTGAAGGTTTTCCTATGAACAGGGGACCTCGAATACCTTTTCATTTTTTTATTCCCTTTATTGTAAATCTTGCTTTTGTGGTTGTGGGAACTTCCATAAAAATG
This sequence comes from Autumnicola aciditolerans, assembly GCF_041679265.1. NCBI lineage: Bacteria > Pseudomonadati > Bacteroidota > Flavobacteriia > Flavobacteriales > Flavobacteriaceae > Autumnicola > Autumnicola aciditolerans. The sequence goes on along the minus strand of NZ_JBGFSM010000002.1, from coordinate 4,401 downwards.
TATTCTGAATGGAATCAGAATGAGATAAAAAAGAAAGAAATAGAAAACCAGAAAAGTAAAACGGAATTACACTTTCTAAAAAATCAGCTAAGTCCACATTTTTTATTTAATAGTCTTAACAGTATTTATTCACTATGTGTCAAAAAATCTTCCGATGCTCCCGAAGCTGTAATTACACTTTCTGAACTAATGCGATATATGCTGTACCAAACAAATACTGATGTTGTTCCGCTTAAAGATGAACTGGAGTATATTCAAAATTTTCTCAAATTGCAGCGCATACGGATAGCGAACAATGAAAATGTTACGTTAAATATCAAAGGGCCGGTTACCGATCAGAAAATAAGGCCGCTGTTACTTATTTCCTTTATTGAAAATGCCTTTAAATACGGAACAGATTTCAGAGGGAATACTGAAGTAAAAATTGCTATTCTTGTAGAACCGAAACGTTTAAGGTTTAGCTGTGTAAATTTGATAGGACGTGAAAAAGCAGGTAGTGAGAATGCGGGAATTGGGCTTGCCAACACTAAAGAAAGATTGAATCTTTTATATCCGGATAGGCATTTGCTGGAGATTTCTGAAGAAGAAAACCGATTTGTTGTAAATTTGGTTTTAGAATTAAGCTAGATGAAGTGCATAATAATAGATGATGAACCGCTTGCGATAGAAGTGGTGGAATCATATCTTGAACAGGTGGGCGATGTAGAAATCATCGCTAAATGCACCAATCCGTTGCAGGCGATTCAGGTTTTGAATAAGTACAAAATAGATTTGGTTTTTTTGGATATTGAAATGCCAAATTTAAACGGGATAGATCTAGTAAAAAGCATAGATAATCTTCCGCAATTCATTTTTACAACAGCTTATCCCCAATATGCATTGGATGGCTTTAATCTTAATGCCACAGATTATCTGGTAAAACCAATCCCATTTCACCGTTTTCTGAAGGCGATTTCTCGTGCCAGGGAAAAATTTGAATCCGGAAAAATTTTAGATATGGAGCATCGGGGTATGAAAAACATGTCTTCCCCGGCGGTAGAAGATGATTTCATATTTGTAAAGGCCGAATATGAAAAACTAAGGATAAACCTTAAAGATATCAAATATATTGAAGGCCTTAAGGATTACATAAAGATCCATTTGCAGGATCAGGCCAAACCCGTACTCACCTTGTCTAATTTCAGGGAAATCCTGGAAAAACTGCCATCCTACAGATTTTTAAGGGTTCACCGCTCTTACGTTGTGAATTTAGATTTTATTACAGCTATGCAAAAATCCCGTATACTTCTCAGCAACACAAAAATACCAATAGGAGAAACTTACAAATCGGCTGTCCTAAGACGACTAAAGCTTTGATCTACAGGTCCCAATAGGATGGAAATGCCGATCAAGAGCTTTAATCCATCCTACAAACTACACCCATACTTTTAATATTCCCTAGGAATGTGATATACCAGAATAGCTAATTTCAAACCTTTTTACGTTGAGTTTTCCATGTGACCATTTGAAACTTCCATTCTCAGTTTTATCTTAATCTTCTTAATATATGTAAAGGGGGAGGTACTTTGGATAAATCCCCCCTTCTTTAGCCTGTATTTAAACATTATTACCCCTTACCTATCAGGAGAATTTCTCCCGCAATGATTTCAGTCACATATTTTTTGGTGCCGTCTTCGGACTCAAAAGAACGGGAAGTCAGTTTTCCTTCAACGGCAATTTCTTTGCCTTTAGATACGTACTTCTCCACAATTTCGGCGGTTTTTCCCCAAGCCACGATATTGTGCCACTGGGTATCCTGCACTTTCTCTCCACCTGAGGTGCGATAAAATTCATTGGTAGCGATGGAGAACCCGGCTACCTTTTTGCCACTTTCCAGGTTCCTGACTTCAGGAGTATTTCCTACATTCCCGATTAGCTGTACTTTATTACGTAGATTACTCATAATTGAAAAAATTTAGATTAAAAATTTAGTTTTTACTTTATAACAGACCTGGCTTGTCGCAATAGGATCTCATATTTGCACCTCGATTTTACTTATTTGTGGTATATTTAGCTGCATTCTTCCCATTGATATGCTTTGTGAGAAGTTTTAGCTCAATATTCCTTGCCCCGTGCTTCTCAAAAAGCCTGACCAGTACTTCATTATTATTGGGTAAAGTGAACTTGGGCAGTACCACGACAAAACGATCTGTTGTTCCCGCCAGGACTTTTTCCGGAAAGCTATAAGTATACTTTTTTTCCAATGGGAGGCTTTGCATGGACTTTCGTTTCCCCTGCTTTCTGGTGCTGACATAAAAATCAAGCTGATCAGGTTCATAGCTGATCCCGGAGCGATTCTCTATTTCCATGACCACGAAAAAATTTTCACTAAAAAACACAATATCGTTTACCCGCAGTACCACGTTGGATTTCTTCTGCCGCCGAAGCGTTCCTTTTGCCCTATTGAGAAAATGTTCCGAAAGCCGTTCCAGGTAGGGAGAAGACTCAGCCTTAGCAGTTGCCCCAGTATCCTTCTTTACAGAAGCTTCACGACCCACCGCATCCTTACCGGTAAACAAATAATAGAAATGCTGCAGTTCTTCCCGGAACTTTAGTACAAAGGAAAAGATATTTCCCTGCTGATCAATTACAAACAGGTTGCTTACCACTCCTGCTTTGGCCTGCAGCAGCCCAAAATACTGCGGCCGGTCTTTGTTATAAGTAAAAACCATGTGAGGAGCCCCGGTAACCGCCTGGCGAATTGGAGCCGGGAAGAAGAGGGCAACCTGCTGGTGATCATTAGCATAGAGGGTATCAGGAGTCCGGTGCGACTGCGCATAAATTAAATTGCCGCAAAGCAGTATAAAGATGTCTAGAAGAAGGGGTGCTAAAGTTTTCATAGGAATAAATTTTAGAGTTCCGGTTTAAGCAGTAACTGGTAGCGATCGCTAATGCTTACCTTAATATTGCGGTTATGTTTTTGAAACAGCCTGCTAATACCACTGACCTGTGGCAGGCTGGGAATATTGATTTCCCCCAACGCGTCATCCAGGATTTCCCGCGAAGCCTCTGCCCGGAAGTTATATTCCACGTAGATCCCTTCGCTGCCATCCTGGACATCGTATGCCTTCAGGGAAACAGGCCGATGCATGACCTGCTCGATATTTACCATCACCCGGTTGGCTGCAAAACTTACAAACCCGTATAACGGGGTAAGCCGTGGCAGGTACTTTCCTCCTATCCGGGCAGGTTCCATCAGCCGCAGGCGGAGGCGGGAATTTGCCCTGGCCACCTGTTGCCCGTCCACAAAGACCCAAATCACCGAATCCATTTTACCACCCACTGTATTGTTATTCACAATAGTACTGCTAAAAAACAGCTCCTGGGCCAGGGCCAGTTCCATTGTGGAAGTTCCTTTGGATGTATCTGCTTCCGCTATACCAACCTCATGTGTTCCCGGAAAAGCAGCTGTTATACTATCTTCAGCATTTTCACGGTTAAAGCTCCAGGACTCCATGGTCCAGGCTTGTTGTGGAGGTAAGGAATCGGTGGATTCCCCTTTTTGACCCTCCGACCGCTCCTGCTGTTCTTCTTCCATCTCATCATAAAGGCTTGGCGCCAGGGATGGCTTTTTCTCCCGGAGATCGTTGATGGCATTAAGCCTGGAATCGTAGGATTTGGTTTCCTCCTTCAACTGCGGCACTTCGGGGTCCGAAATTGTTTCCTGCTCCTGTTCTTGGTCTCCTCCAAAAACCACCAGGCAATAGGAGATAATAAACCCAAGGACACAGATCAGCACGGAGCCGAATACCACTTTCTTCTTATCGATTTTCATGTTTTTTGTTTTATGGTTTTATTTAAACTTCTATTGCGCAGGCATTTTCCGCAGGCGCTTCTCAAAGAAGTCCGTGATCAGAAGGCCATGGGTATTCTGGGGAAACTGTCGTTCTACCGGCAGCAGTTTTCCAGTGGTAATCAGTTCATAGGTATCTTCAATACTGCCCCGGTTAATGCGAAAAACCGTACGGGTGCTAAAAGGATAAGGTGCCTGGTCCAGCTCCACTTCCGACTCCACGGTATCGATCTGCTGGACAAGGGCATATTGCAGGATGCGGTTATATACCCCATCAGCTCTTTTCTGGCGATACACGTTATCCACGGAACTATTCCCAAGCCACAGCGCCTTCTCAAGCCGCTGCTCGTAGGTAGCCGGGGATAAGCCGTAGAAATAACGATGAAACAATTCCAGGTGCGCCAGGGCTTCCACTTTAAGGTTATCCCGGCGCAGCTGCCAGCTCAGGGGGATAACTTCCCCCCTGGTGTTAATGGCAAAAGCATGCTCCACTGTATATATTAATATAGAACTACCCCACATTTCAATTTAAAAGTATACCACTTATTACCAACTTGAACGTCCAACCA